>CAZKDK010000138.1:0-9022 GCA_964551145.1 uncultured Opitutaceae bacterium
CGTAATCGCTCCCGCGTTTCCCTTCAAAGGCGCCCGGCTCTCCGGGCGCCTTTTTTGTTGCCTCAGTAGGGTAGGGCGCGACCGCTGGGCGCGCCGGTCTTCAATCTGATCGGATCGTGTGAAAACGATGGCGGCTTCATATGGCCACAGAGAACACAGAGAATGCACAGAGGACACGGAGCCTGGCCGAGGTGGAGCGAGACCAATCGCCGCGCGACTTTCGGTAGGGCGGGACCGCCCGCAGTCGCCGAGGCTTTGGCGGGGTGGGGTTGGGCTCGCCGCATCGCCGTTGTAGGGCGGGGTCGCCGACCCCGCCAAAGGTTCCGCCCTCTTGTTCTGCCACATAGAACGCAAAGAGCCCAGAGATCGTTCCTTGAGATCTTTGAGTTCTTTGTCGCATAGACCGGATTCGTCCGTCCGGCATTCCCTGCGCTTTTTGCGCCTTTTTGCGGCCAAAGAGAATAGTCCGCCCGCCGCCGGTTTTCGCGGACGCCATCACGCCGGCCCGCGCCGTGGCTCCAATCGGTCCTTGAGGCCCAAGAGATTTCTAACCCATGATATCCCCCGGCGCGGTCGCTGCCGCGGCCCCGAAAAATGAACTCTTCCGTCAGATTGGATATGCCAACACCGACTGCGGCATAATTACCCTATTAGGCGATCAACGCTTTCGAGCCCCATGATCATTCGTGACGCTATCATCGCCATCGTGGTCGGGATGATCCTGCTGCTCGCCCTGAGCAGATTCGTCGGCGGAATTCAGTTCTCGCTAAGCACCGCGTTTTGGTGCTCTTCGATTGCCCACATAGTTGGCATCCTCGTCGCAGGCCTCGCTGGTTGGCTTTTTGCGTACCACATCTCGATAGCTGTTCTCATCACTTTGATCATCGTTTGGGCCTTTCAGACGGCGTTGTTCCAGGTTGCTGTACGCGCCAAGCGTGCGACGCTCCAACGGTGGAGAGCGGCCATCCTTTCCGCGATCGTCATTCTCGGCGATTTCTTCATCGCATCCCCGCTTGCCGCTCTGATTGGCCAGTCAACGAAATGAGTATTTCGCCTAACAAATCGCCGCTGCCAATTCGGCCGTCGGTCACGCCGCGTGCTCTGGCACGCGTCGCGCCCGCCGT
Source organism: uncultured Opitutaceae bacterium (assembly GCA_964551145.1). Taxonomy (GTDB): domain Bacteria; phylum Verrucomicrobiota; class Verrucomicrobiia; order Opitutales; family Opitutaceae; genus Fen-1467. The sequence goes on from CAZKDK010000138.1 coordinate 1,125, forward strand.
CCTTCTGGCAGGTCGCTAGCCGTTCGGCGCAACATTCGGGACACGATGAAAAGGGCGGCATTACCCTCAATCCTTTGGCTGTCTGCAATCCTGGGAATTGGCGGATGCCAGTATGCGCGAACTGGGAGCAGTTCGTTTGAGTTCGTCGACGGGCCGCAAATGCCAACGGCAAAGCTCCGCGATGCGTCGAAGCTGAGAATTGCCAAATCCATGAGCGTTTTTATGGATGCGGAGCCAATCTTGCCGTTGGCCAAGCCGGTATATCCGAAGAGCGCCCTGGCGGCGGGATTGGGCGATGTCTCCATCGCCGTGAAGTTTTCCGTGAATACCCACGGCCGGGTGGAATCGATCGGTCCCAGTTTCGCGCGTGTCACCTTTCCGACCAGATTCAAGGACGACTTTGACGGCGCGATTGAAGCGGCCTTGGCGCAGTGGAGGTTCAAACCGGCGTATCTTGCCCGACTCGACCCTCAAGTGAACGACGCCCCCGTCGTTGTCGGCATGGAGGAGACGGAGACATCGTTCGACGTCGTGTTCAAGTTCTCGACGACGGCCAAAGGCGGCACGGAGACGCAATTCGGCGCGAATGATCGCCCACCCACACCATAAGCCGCGGCGTGACCCCGGCAGCGAATACATGAAAGGTAAATCGACGAACCAATCGGTGGACCGAATGCCGGGCAGCAACGCGCCGGGCGAAAGCGATCGCTGCTGAACCCGGCATCGATCACCTTCAATCGTTCGGCGCAAGAAGATGCACCTGCTCGCGATCATCATTAACGAAGTGCCCAGCCAGGGAGAGCGGGTGCCGGCATTCCTCATCCTTGCCTGTGTTGTCATTCTTCTGTCATGGGGTCTGATAAAGATAAGCAATTGGCTGGGCATCGTAGCCTATATTTTTGCGCTGTTATCGGCTTGGTTCATCCTGCATGAGCTTTGGATGACTGAAGTCTGGCTTGGTCGTAGCGGGAATGAAGTGCTTGAGCCCAGTTTTGTGAGAGTGGCCATCGCCTCAGCGGCACTCCCGATTCTCGCGATTACCGCTCTGCTCCTAGTCAAGAAAGGAAGGCCGAACAAGACCCCGCGGTCGACGCCCCCGCCCCTCGCAGGGCAGGAAGCGCGCCAGCCGTAGGTCGCGACTGGCCTTCGAGAGACATTAACCATGCGGCGCCTCAGGCATTCGTGATCCGGATCTCCGGCGCAAAACATAGCTTCCATCATGAACATCACAGTCCTCCGTCTATCCGGCATTGCCGTCTTCCTGGCTGCCGCGCTGCCCATCCTCGCAGACACCGTGGCCTATGACCGATTCCTCACCGCGGCCGACGTCGAGGCGGCCACCGGGCTGACCGGGGTCACCCGGAAGGTCGCTGACCGCGACCTCAAGTTCTACGCCGGCACGAGCCTCGCGCTCAATGTCCACTTCCAGGGGGCCAAGGCCTACCGGCTGAACAAGGAGACTCCGGACTACGTGAAAGGCGAGGTGCCCGGCGTCGGCGAGGAGGCGTTCTACGGTCCCGCCGCCGGCGTCCCATACGTGCTGATCTTCCGAAACAAGGAGTTCTGCGTCCGGCTGGTCACGTACATCGACAAGAACGATCCGGCGCGGACCCTTCTGACGATGGATCAAGTGACCGCCCTGGCAAAGATCATCGCTTCGCGGATGTAGGTACTGGCGGCCCGGCACCCGATGGGTTTTGGGAAAGGATCCACGGATCCCCCGCGGCCCACCCAAGGCGGACGATCGTGAAGCCCGGCGGTGCCGGCCGCTCAGGCCGGCGGCAGGAGGGCCGTGAGCTCGGCCTGCACCTCCGCGTACGCCTCGCGGAGCGGCGGCAGGAGGGCCGGCACTCCGTCGAGCGCGGACCTGCGGCCGAGCTCCTCGAGCTCCTCGCTGACGGCGCGGAGCTGGTTGGCGCCGAAATTGGAGGAGCTGCCCTTGAGGCTGTGCGCGGCCAGGGTGAGCTTGCGGGCATCCTTCTGCGCCGAAGCCTGCTCGATCTCGGCCAGGCGCTTGGGCGCATCGTCGAGATAGATCTGGATGAGGTCGTGGAGGAACGAGTCGTCCCCGGGGTTGAGGGCGCGCAGGGCGTCGATGGCAGTGGGTTCGATGGCAGGCACGGGGGGATGCGGGTTAATGGGCCCACGCGAACGAGGTGTTCGGTTCGATCTTCTCGATCATCGTCGGGCAGGCGCGGACACCCGGAAAGCGGAGCCGAGTCCCGGCCAGTTTTCCGCGGTGAACATGTCACCACAAGCGTCGACGATCCCGCGGGCGATGGCGAGACACAAAACCGGCGCTTTTCCCGGCGACGGCGGACCCGGCCGGGGTGCGGCCGGAAGCCTCGGGATCCCGTCGGCCCCCGGTGGCCGGGGAATGCCGGCGGCCGCGAGCGGGACCCCGTCTCAGAAAAGACATATCATTGAATACGGATATGATGATATTTTACTTGCCCCGGGCAGGCGCCCGGTTTTGCATGCGCCTGCTTATGGCTAATACCTTCGTTTTCTCCTCTGAGTCCGTCGGCGAGGGTCACCCGGACAAGGTGGCCGACCTCATCTCCGACAGCGTGCTCGACGCCTGCATCGAGCAGGATCCGACCAGCCGCGTGGCCTGCGAATCGCTGGTCAAATCGAACATGGTGGTGATCGCGGGCGAGATCACGACCAAGGCGCGCGTGAACTACGACCAGGTGGTGCGCGCCGCGATCCGCGACGTCGGCTACGTGCACGACGACGATCTCTTCCATGCCGACCGGGTGTTCATCAACAACTACCTGACGCGGCAGTCGCCGGACATCGCCCAGGGCGTCGACGCGCGCGCTGCGGACGGCAAGGACACGGCGGAGCAGGGCGCGGGCGACCAGGGCCTGATGTTCGGCTACGCCTGCAACGAGACCCCGGAGATGATGCCGACCGCGATCATGTTCGCGCACCGCCTGGGGCGGGAGCTGACGAAGGTCCGCAAGGCGGGGGTGGTCGACTGGCTGCGGCCCGACGCCAAGTCCCAAGTTTCGATCCGCTACGAGGCCGACAAGCCGGTCAAGGTGGAGAACGTGGTCATCTCCACGCAGCACGCCCAGCACGCCAAGCACTCCGACATCCGCGATTTCCTGATCGAATACGTGATCAAGAAGGTCATCCCGGCGGCCATGCTCGACGAGCACACGAAGTTCCTGATCAACCCGACCGGACGCTTCGTCGTGGGCGGGCCCGAGGGGGACTGCGGCCTGACCGGCCGCAAGATCATCGTCGATTCCTACGGAGGGTGGGGCCGGCACGGCGGCGGCGCCTTTTCCGGCAAGGATCCGTCCAAGGTCGACCGCTCGGCCGCCTACATGTGCCGCTGGGTCGCCAAGAACGTCGTCGCGTCCGGCCTGGCCGAGATCTGCGAGCTCCAGGTCGCGTACGCCATCGGCTTTCCCGAGCCGGTCAGCATCTGGGTCGACTCCATGGGCACGGGCCGCGTGCCCGACGACCAGATCGCGAAGGCGGTGGCCAAGGTCTTCAGCTTCAAACCCGCCAACATCATCCGGCAGCTCAATCTGCTCCGGCCCATCTACCGCCAGACGACCAACTACGGCCATTTCGGCAAGCCCGACTTGCCGTGGGAGCAGACGAACATGACCAAGCAGCTCGTCGATGCGGCCCGTTGAGGCCGCCATTCCCGCTCAGCCGAGATCCATTTCAGCCATGTCGACCGCCACCGCCAGAATCCAGGACACCGATTTCAAGGTCAGGGACCTTTCGCTCGCCGCCGAGGGGCGGCGGCTCATCGAGATCGCCGAGCAGGAGATGCCCGGCCTCATGTCGGTCCGCGCGAAGTACGCGCCCCAGCAGCCGCTCCGCGGCGTGCGCATCACCGGCTCGCTGCACATGACGGTGCAGACCGCGGTGCTGATCGAGACCCTGGGCAAGCTCGGCGCGTCCGTGCGCTGGGCGTCCTGCAACATCTTCTCGACGCAGGACTATGCCGCCGCCGCCATGGCGCAGGCCGGCGTGCCGGTGTTCGCCTGGAAGGGCGAGACGCTCGAAGAGTACTGGGATTGCACCTACGCCGCGCTCGCGCATCCCGGCGGGACCGGACCGCAGCTGATCGTCGACGACGGCGGCGACGCCACGCTGCTCATCCACAAGGGCTACGAACTCGAGGAGGGCAGCGACTGGGTGCGCCAGCCGGCCGCCTCGCAGGAGGAGGCGGTGATCAAGGCGCTGCTCCAGCGCATCCACGCCGAGGATCCGCTGCGCTGGCACACCATCGTCAAGGACTGGCGCGGGATTTCCGAGGAAACCACGACGGGCGTGCACCGCCTCTACCAGTTGCACGAGGCCGGCCGCCTGCTCGTCCCGGCCGTCAACGTCAACGATTCGGTCACCAAGTCGAAGTTCGACAATCTTTACGGCTGCCGCGAATCGCTGGCGGACGGTCTCAAGCGCGCGACCGACGTCATGATCGCCGGCAAGGTGGCGGTCGTGTGCGGCTACGGCGACGTCGGCAAGGGCTGCGCCCATTCCCTCCGGGGATTCGGCGCGCGCGTCGTCGTGACCGAGATCGACCCGATCAACGCCCTGCAGGCCGCGATGGAGGGGTTCGAGGTCGCCACGCTCGAGGCGACGCTGGGCGAGGGCGACATCTACGTCACGTGCACGGGCAACTGCGACGTCATCACGCTCGAGCACCTGCAGCGGATGAAGGACCAGGCGATCGTCTGCAACATCGGACACTTCGACAACGAGATCCAAGTGGCGCGCCTCAACGGAGCGCCCGGGGTCAAGCAGGTCAACATCAAGCCCCAGGTGGACAAGTATGTGTTTCCGGACGGGCATGCGATCTTCCTGCTCGCCGAGGGGCGGCTGGTGAACCTGGGCTGCGCGCACGGCCATCCGTCGTTCGTCATGTCGAACAGCTTCACCAACCAAACGCTGGCCCAGCTCGACCTGTGGAGGAACCGCGACACCTACAAGCCGGGTGTGTACCGGCTGCCGAAGTACCTCGACGAGGAAGTCGCCCGGCTGCACCTGGACAAGATCGGCGTCCGGCTGACCCAGCTCACATCGAAACAGGCGGCCTATCTGGGAATCAAGGTCGAGGGTCCCTACAAGTCGGAGCACTACCGGTACTGAGTGCGGGTGGGGAGATCGGCGCGGGTCGTGAAAGCTTAAGGCTTTAAGCTGTAAGCCATAAGCCTATCGCGAGGCGTTTAACTTGACTATATTACCCCATACACGAATGTACGACAGCCATGGATCAGGGGTCGTCACTTCCCAGGCCTGTATCCGCCGTCGAAACCATCAAGGCGGCCAGCCGTAATCTGCGCGGGAACATCGCCGGCGAATTCGCCGACGCGTCGACGGGTGGCATCACCGAGGAGAGCGCACAGATCACTAAGTTCCATGGCCTCTACGCGCAGGACGAGCGTGATCAGCGCCTGGCGCGCAAGAAGGCCGGGCAGGAGAAGGCATTCATCTTCATGCTGCGCCTGCGCCTGCCGGGCGGCCGCTGCACGACGGCGCAATACCTGGCCCTCGACCGGATCGCTGACGAGCGCGGGAACGGCTCGCTGCGGCTGACGACGCGCCAGACCTTCCAGCTGCACGGCCTGCTCAAGGACAACGTGAAGCCCTCCATCCAGGGCATGCACGCCGTGCTGCTCGACTCGATCGCCGCGTGCGGCGACGTCAACCGCAACGTGGTCGCGCCGCCCAACCCGGAGCGTTCGCCGGTGCACCAGCAGGTCTACGAGATCGCCCGGGCGTTCAGCGAGTTCGCGCTGCCGAAGACGCGCGCCTACCACGAGATCTGGCTGGATGAGCAGCTGGTCGCCGGCGGCGAGCCGGTCGAGGAGCCGCTCTACGGTCCGACCTACCTGCCGCGCAAGTTCAAGACCGGCTTCGCGGTACCCCCGTCCAACGACGTCGACGTGTTCGGACAGGATCTCGGGTTCATCGCGATCGTCGAGGACGGGCGCCTCGCAGGCTTCAATGTCGCCGTCGGCGGCGGCATGGGAATGAGCCACGGCAACGCGGAAACCTTCCCGCGGCTTGCCGACGTCATCGGGTTCGTCGCGCCCGAGCAGGTCCAGGCTGTCGGCGCGGCAGTGATCACCGCCCAGCGCGATCACGGCGATCGCGCGAACCGCCGCCACGCCCGCCTGAAGTACACGATCGAGGATCGCGGCTTGCCCTGGTTCCGGGCCGAGGTCGAGCGCCGCGCCGGTTTCACGCTGGCGCCGGCGCGGCCCTATGCGTTCACGCGGATCGCCGACGAATTCGGCTGGCACCGCGCGGCGGACGGATCGTGGTATTTCGTGCTGTTCGTGCTCAGCGGCCGCATCAGCGACGCCCCGGGGCGGGCGCTGAAAACCGCGTTGCGCGAGATCGCGCGGATCCACGAGGGCGATTTCCGCCTGACCACCAGCCAGAACATCAGCATCTCCGGCATCAGCGACGCGCAGAAGCCCCGGATCGAGGCGATCCTCGCGCAGCACGGCCTCGCCGACCAGAACCGGCAGAGCGGCCTCCGGCTCAACGCGCTGGCGTGCGTCTCCCTGCCCACCTGCGGACTGGCCCTGGCGGAGGCGGAGCGCGCATTGCCGGCGCTGCTGGCGGGCCTGGAGGGGGTGCTCGACGACTGCGGGCTGCGCGACGACGCCATCAGCATCCGCATGACCGGATGCCCCAACGGCTGCGCGCGCCCGTACCTGGCCGAGATCGGCGTCGTCGGCCGGGCGCCCGGGAAGTACAACCTGTACCTCGGCGCCCGCTACAACGGGACGCGGCTCAACCGCCTGTTTGCCGAGTCCCTGACGCCCGACGGAATCGTCGCGACCGTGGGCCCGATCCTCCGGCGCTACGCCGTCGAGCGCGAACCGGGGGAACAGTTCGGCGATTTCTGCATGCGAACTGTGCTGGCCGGGACAGCGGCGCCCGAGCCGGTTCCGACGTAATGCGCGGGCGGGTCCCCGGGACGCGACGCGCGCATCGCGTGGTGGATCAGGAATCGGCGGCGGGGCGCGTCGCCGATCCAGCCGAATCCGGGCGACCACGGCGGCCCGAAGTTTAGTGTGGATTTGCCGGGGGTTTTTGCGAACATCACGGCTCCTCATGAACCCCGTACTCAAACTCCTGCTCGAAGGCGGCCAGCTCAGCACCGCCCAGATGGCGCAGGTGCTTAATCTGACTGAAGCCGAGGTCAACGGGCACCTGGAGCAGCTCAAGAAGGATCACGTCTTCCTGGGCTGGCGCCCCGTGCTCAACCTTTCCCGGGAGGCCGACGGGGCCGTGCGCGCGGTCATCGAGGTGCGGATCACCCCGGAGCGCGGTGGCGGTTTCAATAGGTTCGCCGAGCGCATCAGCCGCTTCGACGAGGTCGAGTCCTGCTATCTCATGTCCGGCGGCTACGACCTTCTGGTCTTCGTGGCGGGATCGAGCCTGCAAAAGGTCGCGGCGTTCGTCTCGGAAAAGCTCTCGACCATCGAGGGCGTGATCTCGACCTCGACCCATTTCCTTTTGCGCTCGTACAAGGAGCAGGGCTACCTGATGGAGGGCCCGGCCGAGGAGAACGGCCGGCTGACCGTGACGCCCTGACGACGGTCCTGCCGGGCGCATCGCCGGCCGCCGGAGCCAGGCCCGCCAAAGCCTGGACCGACGGCGGCCCGTCCCGCCCGGCCAACCTCCCATGGATACCACCCGTTTCATCGCGCGACACGTCGTGACCCTGCCCAAGTCGGGCATCCGCGACTTCTTTGAGATCGTCGCCAAGATGAAGGACGTCATCTCGCTCGGCATCGGCGAGCCGGACTTCGTCACGCCGTGGCATATCCGGGAGGCCGCGATCTACGCCCTGGAGAAGGGCCGGACGCACTACACCTCGAACCTCGGCCTGATCGAGCTGCGCC
>CAZKDK010000139.1:0-9013 GCA_964551145.1 uncultured Opitutaceae bacterium
CGTCCGTCGTGTCCTTGTACGGATCCGCGTCGCTGGTGACCCCGAAATTGCTGCCGCCCTCCTGCCAGATGTAGTTGGGCTCGGAGGGGTGGATGCTCGGATTCGCGCCCGACGGCGTGGCGAGGACGTTGAAACAGTTGTTCGTGTACGAAACGTCGACCGCCATCGGGCTGTTCGGGTCGATGAGGCTGTTGATGAACGGAGCGGCCGGGTTCCCCTTGATCTGCTCGATGCCGCTGGAGGGGGCGTTGTCCACATTCCCGTTCGGTTGGATCCAATTGTGGTTTTCCAGGTAGATGTAGAAGACGGTGCCGATCCGATCGGGCGGCTGGGCGGAAGCGGCGGTGAGAGCGAGGAAGCCGGCGGCGCAGGCGCCGGCGGCGGACCAGGGAGTGCGGGCGAGGATCTTCATGGGAGCCGTTGTGCGTTTGAGGTTCTGGTGCGGCCGCGCGAAGCGGGAAAACGCGGCTGAATCGCTCTTACGAAACCCGGATCGCGCAGGCGGCAACCGGCGCGGGGAGTCGTCACCAAAATGTTGCCGCCCCGACACCGGACCGTCTCGGATCGGGCGGGGGACCGCGCCCCGAACAACGCGCGGCAGCGACCGCCGCGCCGCCGGAATCGGGCCACAGCCCGGAGGCGATCGCCGGCAGCTTGAGGCCGCTCCTCCCGCAGCGGTTGCCGGTCATCGTCTCGTACCGGTTGGCCGCGGGAATTCAGGCCATGGCGAGCCCCATCCCGCATTCCGGCGGCGCCGACAATCCGATGGCGGCAGCCCCGTCGGGGCCGCCGGCCTAGGCCGCACGCCGGCGGCTCAGGGCGACGCCGCCGAGGCAGACCGCGCCGCCGGCGATGGCGAGGGGGGCCGGCACCTCGCCGAAGGCGACGAAGCCCAGCAACACGACGAGGGCGGGGACGAGGTACGTCGTGACGCCGAGCTGGCCGGCGGGCAGCCGCGCGAGCGCGAAGGACCAAGCGCTGAAGGCGACGGCCGTCGGCACGGCGCCGAGATAAAGCGCGCCGGCGATCGCGCCGGGCGGGGCCGCCCGCAGCTCGCCGACCAGCCCGCCAAGGAACGGCAGGCAGAGCGCCGCGCCGAACAGACAACCGAGCCAGGTGACCTGCGCCGCCGGCAGCCGCCGCAGGGCGACTTTCTGGCAGAGGACACCGCCGGCGTAGGCGAACGCGGCCAGCAGCGCGAGCACGACGCCGGTGCCGTTGCCCAGGCGAACCGAGCCCGCGCCGAGACCGATCAGGATCGCGCCGACAAAGGCGACGGCCGATCCGATGGCGAGCCACGCGGAGAGGCGCTCGCCGAGGAAAATCCCGGCGCCGAGGGCGATGAGGAGCGGCCCGATGTTGACGATCATGGCGGCCGTGCCGGCATCGAGGGTGTGCTCGGCGACGTTCAGGGCCACGTTGTAGAGGCCGAACCAGGAGAAACCGTAGGCCGCCACGAGCGCCCACTCGCGCGCGGTGGGCCGGGGCCAGGGGCGCCCCAGCAGCGGCAGGCCCAGGAGCACGGCGCCCACCAGCAAACGGGCCAGGGCCAGCGCGCCCCCGGAAAAATGGGCGCCGACGCCGCGGATGACGACGAACGCGCTCGCCCAGGCGAGCACGCAGATGGCGACGGCGACCACGACCGCCGCCGGCCGCCGGTCGGCGGCGGGGGCGGGGCGGGGCGGGGCTTCGCGAAGGAGATCTGGCACGGCGGGGACAAGGTTTCCGGGGCGGGCGGTTTGGCAAGCGGCGCGGGCTCCGGCGATGAACCGAATGCATCGGGCCGGGACTCCCGGCCCTTTGCAATTCGTCCGTCGCAGCAGTATTGGTACGCGCCCCGCCGGCGGTTCCGGCGGGATGCATCCAGCGTGAGTCTCCATCCATCCCCCCTGCGCGCTTCCAGCCGCCTTGCCATGAAAACCCTCGTCACCCTGACGGGCGCGGGTCGCTCCCTCGCCCTTGCCCTGCTGCTGGCCGCCGCCTTCCGGGCGGCGCCGGCCCGCGCCCAGACCGATCTCGGCCCGACCACCGGTTCGGAGGTCCGCCACGTGTCGCTGGTGCTCAGGATCCACGATGCCGCCGGCCTGGCCGCCTTCATCAACGGCACGGTTTCGGCGAACCGTCCGCAGTTCCGCCAGTTCCTGACGGTCGACCAGTTCACGGCCCGTTATGCGCCCAACGCCCAGGAGGTCGACCGGGTGGTCCGGAGCCTGCAGGCGGCGGGTATCCAAGTCACGGATATCTCGGCGAACCGGCTTTTGCTGAAGGCGTCGGGCACCGTCGCCGCCTTCAACCGCTATTTCAACGTCTCGATCCACGAGTTCACCAACCGGGGGCGGCGCTATCATGCGCCGGTGTCGCTGCCGCAGGTGCCGGCGGCGATCGCCGGGTCGGTCGTCGCCGTCACCGGCCTGAGCAACGACGTTGTCTTTCATTCCCGGCTCGCCGCCAGGGCCGCGACCGAATCCGGCGCCGCGGTCGCGGTCGTGCTGCCGGCCGGCGGAACGGGCGCCGGCGGGACCGGCGGCAGCGGAACCGCCACCGGGGTGCCCGGAAGCTTCACGGTGGGGGACGCGGCCCGGCTCTACCAGGTGAATGCCCTCTACCAGGCCGGCATCAGCGGCGGGGGCCGGACCATCGGGATCGCCACCCTGGCGACCTTCAACCCGGCCGACGCCTATGCCTACTGGGCCGCGATCGGGCTCTCGGTCAAACCGAACCGGATCACCGAGGTGGCGGTCGATGGCGGCGCCGGTCCGGCCGGGGCCGATGAGACCACCCTCGACGTGGAGCAATCCGGCGGCCTCGCCCCCCGGGCCGATATCGTCGTCTACGAGGCGCCGAACACGGACCAGGGCTTCATCGACATGTTTGTCAGCGCCGTGGTCGACAACAAGGTTGACGCGCTGTCCGTCAGTTGGGGCGCGCCCGAGATCGCCACCGATCCCAACCTCGCACTCGCGGAAGACGAGATCTTCATGGAAGCCGCCGCCCAGGGCATCAGCCTGTTCGCGGCCTCCGGCGACGCGGGCGCCTATGACATCAATGCCGGCAACCTTCCGTTCATCTATCCGCTCTTCACCCGGACCCTCACGGTGGATTCCCCGGCGTCCTCCCCGTTCATCACCGCCGGGGGCGGCATCACCCTGGCGGGCGTTCAGCAACATCGCTTCGGAACGGTGACGGTCCCGCACGACCGCGCATGGGGCTGGGACTATCTTCAGGACTATTTCGACACCAACTATGCGCAGCAGGGCGGTTACTTCGCCCTGGCCTTTCCGGTGGGCGGCGGCGGCGGCGTCAGCGTCGATGAAAGCGTCCCGGACTACCAGCAGCAGGTGCCGGGAGTCCGGAGAAGCGCCGGCAATCAGAGCCTGATCTACTTTCCCAACTATCCGAGCACGGTCGGGGCCCAGGACATCATCGATCTGCCGGCGGGCTTCGCGGGACGCAACCTGCCGGACGTCTCCCTGGACGCCGATCCCTACACGGGCTACCTCCTGTATTTCGAAGGCTCCATGTTCGCCGACGTGGGCGGCACCAGCTTCGTGGCGCCCCAGCTCAATGGCATCACCGTGCTGCTGGACCAGGTGGCCCACGGGCGCATTGGCTTCCTCAACCCGACCCTCTACCGCATGGCGCGGCACGTGGACCCCAATTCCCTGTTCGCGCCGTTCCATCAAATCACCAGCGGCGACAACCTGTTCTACAAATCAGCGCGGGGCTACAATCCCGCCACGGGGCTGGGATCAATCAATGCGGCCAACATCGCGCTGCGGATTCTGGTGGGCGAAATCGACGACAACTAGCCCCGCGCCATGCGCGGGGCGGGGGTTGCCTCGGCGATGCGCCCGGCTCCGCTCCCGCGGCGACCGGACGGGTCGCGGCGGAATGGCTTGAATCGGTCTTTCGTCGGCACGGGCTGCCGTTCCGCTGCTCCCTTGTTGATCCCGCCCATCCGGACCGAAGCCGCGCCCCAACGCGCGGCCGGCCGAGACCGCCCGGGGGCTGGTTCGGCGGCTGCATCACGATAAGTGCGGCTTCGGCCATCATTAGATCATCTTCCCGATATTGGGACGGCGCGATCCCGGGATTGGCGCTGACGTGCGTCGTAAGGCGGCAGCGCATTGCTCGTACCATATTGTAGCCTAGCGCCTTGTGAATTCGGCATGCCGTGGCATGGTGACTGCTCTCCCGGGACTCCAATCTGTCCCGGTCCCTCCCAAGAACCATGCTCTCCGATTTCAACTACGCGTTTCGGACGCTCGCCAGGGCACCCGGATTCACGCTGGCATCGATCCTGATCCTGGCCATTGCGATCGGCGCCAACACCGCCGTTTTTTCCGTGGTCGAGGCGGTGCTGATCCGTCCGCTTCCCTTCGCGCGGCAGGCCGAACTCTACAGCATCAGCTCGTCCGCGGCGGACCAGTTCGCGCTCTTCGCCCTGCCGGAGTTCTGCGACTATCGTGACGGCGACACCGGCTTTCAGGGGCTGGCGGCCGTCGGCACGTTCAACACGACGCTGGTCGACCAGGGCGAGGCCCAGATCGTGCAGGGGGTGCGCATCTCCGCGAACGCGTTCGAGCTTCTGGGCGCGAGCCCCGCCGCCGGGCGCCTGCTCGTCCCGGATGACGATCTTCCGAACGCGGCGCCGGTTGTCCTGATCAGCTACGGGGTTTGGCAGGCCAACTATGCCGGGCGTCCCGACGCCATCGGCCGCAAGGTTTCGCTCAGCGGACACGACTACACGATCGTCGGCGTGCTCCCGCCGGGATTCGTCCTGCCGTTGAACGGATTCAACCGGGACGTCTGCATTCCCCTGCAGCCGGACTCCGATCCGGCGCGGTACAACCGCGGTTCCCTCCACTTCCTGCGCGTGATTGGCCGTGTGGCGCCCGGCGTTGGGCCGGCGCAGGCCCAGGCGAAGCTCGATGCGACGCTGCGGACCCTGCGGAGCCGCTACCCGGACGAATACAGGGGCGACGGTCGCAACGCGATCCTGCCGCTGGCGGATCAGATCGTGGGCGAGGCGCGCCCGCAATTGCTCACGCTGCTCGGGGCCGTCGGCGCGCTGCTGCTGCTCGCATGTGCCAACCTGGCCGGGCTGCATTCCGTCCGCGTGATCGGGCGCCGCCGCGAACTCGCCATCCGCACCGCCCTGGGCTCCTCCCGGTTCGGACTCCTGCGGCCGCTCCTGGCCGAGTGCCTCCTGCTGGCCGCGGCGGGCGGTGTGGCCGGCCTGATGGTCGCCAATCTGGCCGTGCAGGCGCTGACCTCCCTGATTCCGGCCGGCCTCCCGCGGGCCCACGAGGTCCGGTTCGACGGCGGGCTCTTCGTCTTTGCGGCCGCCGTCTCGATGGTCGCCGGGTTCGCGCCCGCCCTCATCCCGGCGGGTTTGTTCACGCGCACCGACGTCCGGGGCGCCGTCGGTCCGGGCGGGCGCGCCGCCACCGCGGGGCCGAGCCAGAGCCGCCTGCGGTACCTGCTCGTCTCGGCGCAGATCGCGGTCGCGCTCGCGCTCCTGGCCGGCACCGCGCTCTTTCTGCGCAGTTTCTGGGCGGTCGAGGCCGTCCGCGTCGGCTTTGACACCGGCCGTGTGCTGTCGGCCCGAATCTCGCTGCCCGAGACCCAATACCGGGATCCGGACGCGCTGATCCGTTTCGACGAGAAGCTCCGGGCAAGCCTCGGCTCCATTCCTGGCGTGAAGGCGGTCGGCGCGACTTCTCTGCTGCCGCTGACCACCGGCCTGGCCACGGTCGAGTTCAGCATCGTGGGCCGGCCCCAGGAGCCGGAGGGCAGCCGGCCCTCGGCCGACTACCGCATCGTCACCCCGGGATATTTCGCGGCGATGGGCATCCCGCTCGTCCAGGGGCGGCTGCCCGCCGAGCAGGACGACCGCGAGCATCCGCTCGCCGTGATCGTCAACGCCGCGCTCGCCGCCCGGTTCTTCCCGGACCAGCCGGTGATCGGGCAGCGCCTGTCGGTCGACGACACCGCCGCCGGGAACCGGACCGCGGAGATCGTTGGAGTCGTCGGCGACGTCCGGGAGGGGGCGATCGAGAGTCAGCCGGCATTTGAAATCTACGTTGGGTACCGCCAGATGGATCCCGTCGCCGTGCCCTGGATCCGGTACCGGACGTTCTGGGTGTTGCGCACCGTGGCGCCGCCGCAGACCGTCGCGGGCATCCTGCGGCAGCGTATCCGCGCATTGGATCCCGGTGTGGCGGTCGCCAGCGTGCAGACGATGGGGGCGGTGGTGGATCTGGCGCGCTCGGCGCGCCGGTTCACCCTGATCGTCATCGGCTTTTTCGCCGCCGCGGCCGTCCTGCTCACCGCTGCCGGCATCTACTCGGTGATCGCCTACGGCGTGACCCAGCGCACGCGGGAGCTGGGCATCCGCCTGGCCCTGGGGGCCACCGGCGGGGAGATGCAGCGGCTCGTTTTCCGCGAGGGATTCGGCGTCCTGACCGCCGGGAGCGCGCTCGGCGTCGTCGCCGCATTGGGCCTTTCGCAGCTGATCGCATCCCAGCTCTACGGCGTCGGCCCCGGCGACCCGCGCGCCCTGGCCGCCTCGGTGCTGCTGCTCGTGGCGGTGGCGCTCCTGGCCTGCTGGCTGCCGGCCCGGCGCGCCGCGCGGGTCGATCCGATCGTGGCCCTGCGCACCGAATAGCCGCGGCGCCTGGCGGCGGCGCGGGATCGCGCCGGCGGACGGGACGAACGTGTTCTGCTTGCATCCGGCGCGCGCCGTGGCCTGATCGAGCGAAATCGTGAGCCGGGCTGCACGGCCGATCTGACCCCAGATTCCATGAATGACCCCATTCGTGTCATGCCGCGCCTTGACATGCGCAACGGGCGCGTCGTCAAAGGCGTGCATTTCGTCGACATCCGCGACGCCGGCGATCCCGTCGAATGCGCCCGGGCATATTGCCTCAGGGGCGCGGATGAGCTGGCCCTGCTCGACATCACCGCGACGGTCGAGGGCCGGGCTACGATGCTCGACGTCGTGAAGCGCGTCGCCGACGTCACGACCGTGCCGTTCACGGTGGGCGGCGGGATTGCCAGCGTGAAATCGGCCCAGACCGTGCTGGCGGCGGGCGCCAACCGCGTCGCGTTCAGCAGCGCCGCCTTCCGGCAACCCGGGCTCGTCCCGGAGATGATCCGGGAATTCGGGGCCGACCGGGTGACCGTGGCCATCGACGTGGACCGGAACAGCGCGATGCCCTCGGGTTACGAGGTCTATATCAACGGCGGAAACATCGCCACCGGGACGGATGCGGTCGAATGGGCGAGGCGCGTCGACGGTTTCGGCGTTCGCGTGATCCTTCCGACCAGCAAGGCGGGCGATGGCGACCAGACCGGCTACGACCTGCCGATCATCCGGGCCATCAGGCAGGCCGTCTCGGCCGAGGTGGTGGCTTCCGGCGGCGCCGGCAAACTGGAGCACTTCAGCGAGGCGGTCGAGGCCGGCGCCACGATCCTGCTCGCGGCCTCGGTCTTCCATTTCGGGATCATTGGGATCGGGGAGCTGAAAGCCTACCTCCGCGCCCGGGGCATCCCCGTCCGGCCGCCGGAAGCCGGAGTCCCGCCCTGAGCGAGGGCGCCCGGGGCGCCGGGGAAGATGGACCGAACGGATCCGTTTTGACTTTCGCAGAGCTGGCCGCGGCTTATCGTGCTGCCATGAATCCGGCCTGCCGTTTCCTGCTGTTCGCCCCGGTCCTGCTGCACGCACCCTCGATGCTGCGCGGCCAGACCCCCGCGGTCCCGGACTGGGCCCAGCCGGGTTCCGCCACGCACGCCCAGGTGCCGCCGCCGGCCGACTATCACCGGCCGAGCCGGATCATCGCCACGCCGATCGGCCAGTTCGAGGGGCAGGCCGACGTCGGAAGTGCGGTGGTGCCGGGCAGCGCGAGCTACGATGCCGCCGCCAAGCGGTACGCGATCCGTTCTGCCGGCTACAACATCTGGTACACCCGCGACGAATTCCGGTACCTCTGGCGGAGGATGTCCGGCGACGTGTCCCTGGCGGCCGACATCGCGTTTCCGAATCCCGACGGCTACGGCGACCGGAAGGTGGTCCTCATCGTCCGCCAGGATCTCGAGGACGACTCCCGGGAGGCGATGGTTGCCCTGCACGGCGCCGGACTGATCCATCTGGCGGTGCGACCGGAAAAGAATGCCGACATCAGGGAGGCGTTCCGCCTGGAGGGCGGCGGCCGCGCGGGCGACGCGCCCACGCGCATCGGCATCCGGAAGCTCGGCGACGCCTTTGCGCTCTTCGTCAGCCTGAACGGCGAGCCGATGCACCCGGTGGGCGACTCCGTCACGCTGCATCTGGACGCGCCGTTCTACGTGGGCATCGGCTTCTGCTCGCATCTGCCCGCCACGTCCGACACGGCGGTGATCTCCAACGTCGTCCTCGCGAATTCCGCCGGCGAGATCCGCTGACGGCCCGGCGCACCCGGGCTGGGGCTGGGTGGCGCGGCGGTCACCGGCCGCGATGGCGCCGTCCAGGGCCGCCGGCTCCGGGCGCGGCGTCGATAGGGTCTCGCCCTCACGCCGGCGGATATCGACAAATCCGCCCGGACCCGTCAGCCTGCGGTCGCGTCCCGGACTGATGCCGGGGGCGGCTCGCGGCGAGTTGATTCCCGGACCCGTTCGGAACGTCTGCGCCGAGAGTTCGGTCCAGCCCGATCGCCACCCCGCCGTGCAAACCCCATCCACGTCACCGCCGGCCAGCCCGGAACGACAAAAGTCGGTGATGCCGGAGGTGGTCTTCGCGGAGGCCCTCTGCAAGGGATGCGAGCTGTGCGTGACGATCTGCCCCACGAAGGTGCTCAAGCTCGATACGAGCCGCGTGAACGTCCGCGGGTACTTCCCAGCCATCGTCTACAACCTCACCAGTTGCAGCGGGTGCGGCAGTTGCGCGAAGATCTGTCCCGACTCCGTGATCACCGTGCGCCGCTGAAAACGCCATGGCCCGCGAATTGATGAAAGGAAACGAGGCGATCGCCGC
>CAZKDK010000140.1:0-8934 GCA_964551145.1 uncultured Opitutaceae bacterium
GAGCCGCCCGCGCCTCGTGATCTCCGTGATCATCGACGACGCCGACTCCCGCTGCCCCGGCGGCGTCGCCTACGGGGCCAAGGTGGCGGCGCCCGCGTTCAAGCAGGTCGCCGAGCAGCTGATCCAGTATTACGACATCCCGCCGGTGGTCGAGGGCGGGGGCTTCCGCGGCGGGTTCGCCGCGCAGCTCCCGGCCCGGTCGGGGCAAGGAGGGCCCCGGTGATCGCCTACCTGCCGCAGAACCATTTTCTCATCCACGCCTTTCGCTCCGCGCCGGGTGGGCTAACGTGCGGCGGGCGGATGGCCCGCCGCCGAATCTTCAAAATGGCTCCCAAACTCCAGGATTACTTTCCCCATGATGAGATCATGGCCGTCAAGGGGGACCTCGACCGGCCCATCTCGGGGCTGACGATGGACAGCCGCCGCGTGGTGCCGGGCAACCTGTTCTTCGCGCTGCCCGGCCTGCGCACGGACGGCGCGGCGTTCATCGACGAGGCGATCAACCGCGGCGCCGTCGCCGTCGTCACCCAGAAGCCGGTCACGCGGTCCCACGGGCGGGTCACCGTCATCCAGGTGGCCGACGCCCGCGCGACCCTCGCCCGGGTGGCGCAGCGCTACTACCGGTTCCCCGACCGGGACCTGGAGGTCGTCGGCGTGACGGGCACGAACGGCAAGACGACCGTCACCCACCTGGTCAAGCACCTGCTCAACGGCGCCGAGCGCATCGGCCTGATCGGCACGGTCAGCTACGACCTGGGGGCGCGCAGCGTCCCGTCCTACAAGACCACGCCCGAGTCGCTCGACATCTTCGGCATGCTCGCGCAGATGCGCGACGCCGGCTGCCGCCGGGCCGTGATGGAGGTGAGCTCCCACGGCATCGACCAGCAGCGCGTGCGCGGCCTGCAGTTCGGGGTCGTCGTCTTCACCAATCTCACCCGCGACCACCTCGACTACCACAAGACGCTCGACGCCTATTTCGCGGTGAAGACGCGCCTCTTCCGGGGCGACACCGGCCCGCTGCCCCGCGCGGCCGTCGTCAACCTCGACGATCCCTACGGGCGCCGGCTCGCGGAACAGCTGCCGCCGGGCGTGCGGGCGGTCACCTTCGGCGAGAACCCCGCGGCGGACGTGCGCGCCGAGGCGGTGCGCCTCGAGTTCCGCCGCACCGCCTTCCGCCTGGTGTGGCCGGGCGGCACGGCCGCGGTCGAGAGCCCGCTCATCGGCCGCTACAACGTCAGCAACCTGCTGGCCGCGCTCGCCACCTGCCACGCCCTCGGCCGCGACCTCGCGGCGCTCCTGCCCAAGCTGGCCGCCTTCGCCAACGTCGCCGGCCGCATGGAGCGCATCGAGGAGGGCCAGGCCTTCAACGTGCTCGTCGACTACGCCCACACCGACGACGCGCTGCACAACGCGCTCGGCATGCTCCGCGCCGTCACGCCCGGGCGCCTCCTCGTCGTCTTCGGCTGCGGCGGCAACCGCGACCGCACCAAGCGCCCGCTCATGACGCGCGCCGTCCAGGAGCGGGCCGACTTTGCCTGGGCCACCGCCGACAACCCGCGCGGCGAGCCCCTCGCGCAGATCTTCGCCGACATGCGCGCGGGGGTGACCGCCCCCGACCGGATCACGTTCATCGACGAGCGGCGCCGGGCCATCAGCCTCGCCCTCGACGCCGCCCGGCCCGGCGACTGCCTGCTCATCGCGGGCAAGGGGCACGAGTCGTATCAGGAGTTCGCCGACACCGTCATCCCGTTCGACGACCGCCAGGTCGTGCGGGAGCTGATCGGCGTCAAGCAGATCAAGGCCGGATGATCCTCCCGGGAACCTGACCATGCCCGCCTTCGCCCCCCACGACCTCGCCCTCTGGTCCCGCGGACACTGGACCGCGCCGCCCTCCCGTCCCCTCACGGGCTTCACGCACGACACGCGGGAGCTGCAGCCGGGCGACGTCTTCGTGGCCCTGAAAACCGCGCAGCGCGACGGCCATGCGTTCCTCGCGGCGGCCGAGGCGGCCGGCGCCGCCGGCGCGATCGTCAGCCGGGCCGACCCGGCGGTGCGCCTGGCGCAGCTGGTGGTGGACGACCCCCTGGGGGCGCTCCACCGGATCGCGCGCGAGCACCGCCGCCGGTTTCCGGGCCCGGTCATCGGCATCTCCGGCAGCGTCGGCAAGACCTCGACCAAGGACCTGCTCGCCCTGCTGCTGGGCGGCGCGCCCGCCGTGCTCGCGACCGAGGGCAACCTGAACAACCAGATCGGCGTGCCCCTCACGCTCACGCGGCTGGATCCGGCCCGGCACCGGTACGGCGTCGTCGAGGCGGGGGTGAGCGCGCCCGGCGAGATGGGGCCGCTGGCGGGCATGATCGAGCCCGACCTCGGCATCATCACGCTGGTGGCGCCGGCCCACCTGCGGGACCTGGGCGGGATCGAGGCGGTCGCCCGGGAGAAGGCGCTGCTGCCCGCCGCCGTGCGCCCGGCCGGCATCGCGGTGTTCCCGAAGCCCTGCCTGCGCTACGAGGCCTTCCGCGCGCTCGAGGTGCGCAAGATGGTGGTCGAGCCGGCCGCCGTGGTCCGCCCGGCCGATCCGCCCAAGGATCATGTCTACTTCGCCGTCACCCAGCGGGCCGGGGCCACGGCGCTGGCCATCGCCTACGGGACGCCGCCGCCGCTGAACTTCACGATGCACCGGGTCTCCGCGGGCATGGCGCAGAACGCGGTGCTCGCCATCTGCGCCGCGCTCTGGCTGGGCGTGGAGCCGGCGGCCATCCAGGAGCGGCTGGCCGCCTGGCGGCCCGCGCACTGGCGGGGCGAGGTGCGGCAGGAGGGCGGCCGCCTCCTCTATCTCGACTGCTACAACGCCAACCCCGTGTCGATGGCCGACGCCCTCGAGAACTTCGCCTCGGTCGCGCCGCCCGACCAGCCGCGCGTCTACGTGCTCGGATGCATGGAGGAGCTGGGGCCCCGCGCCACGGAGTACCACCGCCGGCTCGGCCGCCTCGTCGCGCTCCGGCCCGCCGACCGGGCGTTCCTCATCGGCGACCGCGCGGTCGCGCTGCGCGCCGGCATGCTCGAGGCGGGCAATCCGGCGGGCCGCATCGAGATCGTCACCGACCTCGCGCCGGTCGCGGCGTTCCTCGCCGGCTTCCAGGGCGCGGTCTTCCTGAAGGGGAGCCGGCGGTACCGGCTCGAACGGGCGCTGGCCGCCGGCGCCGACGTGGAGGCCGTGCCATGCTGAGCTACCTGGCCGGCTACGACGAGTTCTTCGGCCCGCTGCGCCTGCTGCGGTTCATCACCCTGCGCGCGCTCCTCGGCACGGGCACCGCCGCCGCCATCGGCTTCCTCATCGCCCCGTGGCTCATCGCCCGGCTGCGCGCGCTCAAGATCGGGCACCAGTACGACGACGACCGCACGGGCGACCTCGCCCGCCGGTTCGACAAGAAAAACACGCCGACCATGGGCGGCCTGCTCATCTACTTCGCGGTCTTCGGCAGCACCTTTCTCTGGGCCCGGCCCAACATCTGGGTGGTCGTGAGCATGTTCGTCTTCACCGCGCTCGCCGCGGTCGGCCTGCGCGACGACTACCTCAAGGTCGTGCGCCAGAGCCGCGCCGGCATCTCGTCGGGGGAGAAGATCCTCTGGCAGACCGCGGTCACGCTGGTGGCGCTCGTCGCCCTGCTCTGGTACCCGGGCACGGCCCTGAAGATCCGCGAGCTGTGGGTGCCCTTCCACAAGGAGCCGCTGCTCGTGCTCGGGGGCACGCTCGGCGGCGGCGCCCTCTTCGTGATGGTGTATCTCTGGATCGTCGGCTTCAGCAACGCGATCAACCTCACCGACGGCCTCGACGGCCTCGCCATCGGCTGCACCATCACCGTGGCCCTGACCTACGGCCTGATGGCCTACGCCGCCGGCAACACCCGCATCGCCGACTACCTGCTCATCAGCTTCGTGCCGGGCACCGGCGAGCTCGCGGTGATCTGCGGGGCCCTCGTCGGGGCGGGCCTGGCCTTTCTCTGGTACAACTCGTACCCCGCCGAGGTGTTCATGGGCGACACCGGCTCGCTCGCGATCGGCGGCCTCATCGGCGTGCTCGCGTTCATGGTCCAGCAGCCGCTCACGCTCGTCATCGTCGGCGGCGTGTTCGTCTGGGAGGCGCTGTCGGTCATCGCCCAGGTCGGCTGGTTCAAGGCGACCCGGCGCTGCACGGGCGAGGGCCGGCGGCTGTTCCTGATGGCGCCGATCCACCACCATTTCCAGAAGCGCGGCTGGCCGGAGACCAAGGTGGTCCTGCGTTTCTGGATCCTCTCGCTCATGTGCGCACTCGCGGGCCTCGGAACCCTCAAGCTCCGCTGATTCCTCATCATGATCGCCGCCATCGCCTCCGCTCCGCCCCTGAAATCGCGTCGCGTTCCGCCGGCCGGCCGGTATGCTGATGCCGGTCGATTCATGGCCCTGACGCCTCCCGAATTTCTCGCGCCGCTGCTGCAGCACCCGGTCGCCATCTTCGGCGGAGGGGTGAGCGGCGGAGCCGTGCGCGAACTCTTCGGGCTGCTCGGCGTCCGCACCACGGTCTTCGACCAGCAGGCCGGCCTCGGCGTGGCGCAGGCGTACACGCGGAGCGATGCGGCGCACTACCGGCTCGTCGTGTTCAGCCCCGGCTTCGTTCCCGACCATCCCTGGCTGGAGACGGCCCGGGCCGCCGGCAGCCTCTGCCTCGGGGAGCTCGACCTCGCCGCCCTGTTCTGGCGGGGCCGGCTGGTCGCCGTCACCGGCACCAACGGCAAGACCACCCTCACCGAGTTCCTCACCCACGCCCTCACGGCCGGCGGGGTGGACGCGTACGCGGTGGGCAACGTCGGCTTCCCCTTCAGCCGCCTCCTCACCTTCAAGCTCGACGCCGCCGTCGACGCCACCGCCGTCTGCGAGGTCAGCTCGTTCCAGGCCGAGACGCTGCAGCACTTCACCCCGGACGCGACCCTGTGGACCAATTTCGCCGAGGACCACCTCGAGCGGCACCCGGACCTCGCCGCCTATTTCGCGGCCAAGTGGAACCTCGTCGCGCGCACCCGGGCCGGCGGCCTGTTCGCGGGCACGAGCGTGCAGCGGCAGGCGCGCGCCTTCGGGCGGGAACTGCCGCCGGAGTCCGGGGTGGCCAGCGAGGGGGCCGCGCCGGATCCGCGCCTCGAGGGCACCGTCTTCGAGCGTTATCCCCAGCGCGAGAACTTCCTGCTCGCCCAGGCGTGGTGGCGGCACGCCGGCCGCCCCGAGTCCGAACTCTACGACGCGGCCCGCACCTTCGCCCTCGGCCGGCACCGGATGACCCGCATCGGCGACTTCCACGGCGTCTCGTTCTGGAACGACTCGAAGGCGACCAACTTCCACGCCGTCGAGGCCGCGCTGGCCGCCTTCTCCGAGCCGGTGCACCTCATCGCCGGCGGCAAGGCCAAGGGCGGCGATCTCGCCGCGTTCGTCGCGCGCATCGCGCCCCGGACCCGGCACGCCTGGCTCATCGGCGACACCCGCGCCGTCCTCGCCGCCTGCTGCGAGGCCCACGGCATCCCGCACACGGTGTGCGCCACCCTCGACGAGGCCGTGCGGGGCGCCTACGCCGCGGCGCGCCCGGGCGACCACATCCTGCTCAGCCCCGCCTTCGCCAGCTTCGACATGTTCCGGAGCTACGCCGACCGCGGCAACCAGTTCGAGCGGCTGGTCAGCAGCCTCGGCGAGGCGAAACACTTTTCAGTAGCCAATCCACCAGCCAACGACCCATAATTTCGTCCACCGCCCCCGCCCATGAATATCCTTAAAATCCTCGGTATCGTCGTGGCCGTCCACGTCGTCGCCTTCTTCCTGATGTTTGTTAATCCCGGCTGCCGGTCGACGACGCAGCGCACCGCCCCGACCGCCGCCGAGCCGGCCCCGGCCGAGGAATCCGCGGCGGGCGCCCCGGCGGCGGCGCCCGCGGTCTCGGTGGACACGGCGCCGCCCCCGGTGGTGCGCTACAGCCCGACCCGGCCCGGCACGCCCGCGGCCACGGCGCTGGAGAGCGCCTCGCCCGCCGACGTCACGCCCGCCACCACCTACACGGTCGCGGCCGGCGACAGCCTGTGGAAGATCGCCCGGAAGACCGGCACGACCGTGGCCGAGCTGCAGCGGGCCAACCGGCTGACGAACAGCTCGCGGCTCACCGTCGGCCAGAAGCTCATCATCCCGGGTCACGCCCCGTCCGTCGGCCCGTCCGCCGGCACCGGCGCGGCCGCCTACACCGTCAAACCCGGCGACACCCTTTCCATCATCGCGCGCCGCGTGGGCAGCACGACGACCGACCTGATGCGGATCAACCATCTCCGGAGCGACTACGTCCGGGTCGGCCAGGAGATCCAGCTGCCGTCCGGTGCGGCGCCGGGCCCGCAGACGATGGCCGCCCCCGGAGCCCCCGCCGCGGCGACCGCCGCGCCGGCGCGGAAGCCGGACGGTTCCGTCATCCACGTGGTGAAGGCCGGCGAGACGCTCGGCGCGATCGCCCGGAAATACCAGGTGAGGGTCGCCGACCTCGCCGTGGCCAACAACATCGCCGACCCGAAGAAGATCCGGCCGGGACAGGAGCTGATCATTCCCGGGTTCACCGCGGTGGGCGGCGCCGCGCCGGCCGCGCCCGCCGGCCAGCCCGCCGCCAATCCGCCCTCCGGCAATCCGGCCGAGAACGCGACCCCGCCGCCCGCCCCGCCCCCCGACCAGGACCTCGACTCCGGCCTCAAGCCGCAAGGCAACGTGCCCGTGATCAAGGTCGACGGCGATGGGGCGACAACCAATCCGTAAGCTTTCCGACGCGGCCGGCCAGCCGGCCGGCCCCCGGGGAAAACGCGCGCCCGCCTGAGCCCGCGCGCGACCGCGCATCCGCATGCCCACCGAATCGTCCGACAAACCGCGCTGGCGCACGGCCGCCAATCCCGCGACCGTCATCGTCGTCTGCGTCCTCGGCCTGTCGGTCCTCGGCCTGACCGTCCTGTTCAGCGCGAGCGTGTCGCTCAAGAGCGACCCCTATTTCTACCTGACCAAGCAGCTCGTCTGGTTTGGCGTCGCGGCTCTGGCCTGCCTGGTGGTGAGCCGCCTGGACCTGGAGGATACGCGGCGCCACGTGTGGGTGTTCGCCGCGATCTGCATCGCCGGCCTCGTCCTGGTGCTCGTGCCCGGCATCGGCATCGCGGTCAAGGGGAGCCGCCGCTGGCTCGGCTACGGGCCGGTGCGCCTGCAGATCTCGGAACTGGCCAAGCTGGCGATGGTGTTCGGGCTGGCCCACTACCTGGCCCTCAACCAGACGCGGATCCGCGAGTTCGGGCGCGGGTTCGTCGTGCCGCTGGTCTGGATCAGCGGGTTCGCCGTCCTGATCCTGCTCGAGCCGGACTTCGGCACCGCCGCGCTCACGTTCGCCATCGGCGTCGCGCTCCTCTTCCTCGCCGGGGCCCGGCTGCGGCATCTCGTGCCCTCCTTCCTGGGCGCGGCGGGCGTGCTCACGCTGGCCGTGCTGCACAATCCGAACCGGCTGGCCCGCTTCCTCGCCTTCCTCGACGTCGAGGGCAACCGCAGCGGCGGCACCTACCAGCTCTGGCAGGCGATCCTGGCCTTCGCCGCCGGCGGGGTCAACGGCGTCGGCCTCGGCCAGGGACGCCAGCAGAACAGCTTCCTGCCCGAGGTGCACACCGACTTCATCTTCGCGGTGATCGGCGAGGAGATGGGCCTGGTCTTCACCCTCGGCGTGGTGGCGCTCTTCGCCGTGCTCTTCACCGCGGGTCTCTGCCACCTGCGCAAGGCGCCGAACCTCTTCCAGTTCCTGCTCGTGGCCGGCAGCCTGCTGCTCATCTGCCTGCAGGCCCTGATCAACCTCGGCGTCGTCACCGGCTGCCTGCCCACCAAGGGCATGTCGCTGCCCTTCATCAGCGCCGGCGGCTCGAACCTGCTGCTCATGGGGATCCTCGTCGGGATCTTCCTCAACACCCGCCGGGCGTGGACGCGGCCGACGCTGATGCGGCGCGAGCGCGCCCTCAAGGAGGTCATGGCCTGAGCGGCGGCCCGGGTCTCCCTATGAGCCGTTTCCTGATCGCGTGCGGGGGGACGGGCGGGCACCTCGCCCCGGGCATCGCGCTGGCCGAGGGCCTCAACGCCCGCGGCGCGGAGACCATGCTCCTCATCAGCCACAAGCAGGTCGACGCGCGCCTGATCGGGAAATACCCGCAGATCCGGTTCGAGCGCATCCCCGGCGCGCCCTTCGCGCTCGGGCCGGCGCGCCTCGCGCGCTTCCTCTGGCGGCAGACGCAGGCGTTCTTCACCAGCGCCCGCCTCATCCGTTCCTGGCGGCCCGACGTCATCGTCGGCTTCGGCGGCTTCACCACCGCCGGCATCATCGTGGTGGCCGCGCTCCACCGCCGCCCCGTGGCGCTGCATGAGGCGAACCGCGTGCCCGGCCGCGCCATCCGCCTGCTCGGCGGGCTGGCCCGCCGCCTCTACCTTCCGCCGGGCGTGCACCTGCGCGGCGTGCGGGCGGCCCGCGTGCGGCACGTCGGCCTGCCGGTGCGCCGGGAGATCGTCCGCCGGCCGCGGGAGGACGCCCAGCGCCAGCTCGGTTTCGATCCGGCGCAGAAACTGCTCGCCATCCTCGGCGGCAGCCAGGGCGCCTCGGCCCTGAACGACTGGGCCCGCGCGCACCGGGCCGGACTGGCCGGCGAGGGCATCCAGGTCTGCTGCGTCACCGGCCTCGGCAAGGGCGGCGACGAGGGGGCGGCGCTGCCCGCGCCGTCCGGGCGGACGGCCCGGTCCGTCTTCCTGCCGTTCTGCGACGACATGGCCACGCTCCTGTCCGCGGCCGACCTCGTGGTCGCGCGCGCCGGCGCCGGCACGCTCGCCGAGCTGGCCCGCCGCGCGACGCCCGCCATCCTCGTGCCGTTC
>CAZKDK010000141.1:0-8927 GCA_964551145.1 uncultured Opitutaceae bacterium
CCATTGGCGGGTGTGAGATGTCCGCGGTAGGGCGCGACCGCGAAGGCTGCCGCACTTCGCGCCGCCGGGCGCGCCGCGATCAGGATTCCAGTAGTTCATCGCAAACCGGCGCCGGGCGCCGGCGGTTCGCGGTCTTTCAGGATGGCCGCGTAGCCTTCGCGGAATGACGGATAGCGCGGGCGCCATCCCACCCGGCTCCTGAGCCGGGCGTTGCTGATGATCCGATCCGGCGGCGCCGCGAAGCCTCCGCGCCGGCTCGCCGCACCGCCGGTGAAGCGCGGCGCCGGCCGGCCCAGCCGCTCCGCCAGCCACGCGACCACCTCGGCCTTGGTCGCCGCGGCATCGTCGGCGACGTTGAAGATCTCCTCCGCCGCCAGATCCGGCGCGGCAAGCAGGGCCATCACCGCGCCGGCGACATCGTCGCGGTGCGCGAGATTGAGGTGGTGCGTCCCCTCCCCTGCGATTTCCGGCGTCCCGGCGCGCACCTGGTCGAGCAGGTGATGGCGTCCGGGACCGTACAGGCCGGCCAAGCGCAGGATGATCGCCTGTCGCCGCGCGGCCCCGGCCTCCCGCAACAGCGCCTCGGTCTCGAGCAGGATCCGGCCGCTCGCCTCCGCGCCCTGCGTCGGGGCGTCCTCGTCGACCACCGCGCCACCGCCCTGCGGATACACCGAGGTGCTGCTCGTGAAGATGATCCGGCCGGCCGGCCGCGACCGCGTCCAGGCGAGCAGCGAACGCATGCCGTCCACGTAGGCATGCCGGTAGCCGTCGAGGCCCCCCCGGCCTGCGCCGACGCAGTCCAGCACGAAATCCGGCCCGGGCGCCAGCCGGGCGTGCCAGGCGTCGCCCGCGATGTCGTCGATCACCGCCGTCACGCCCTGGCTTTCCAGTTCGGCGGCCCGTTCGCGATTGCGCGTGAGGGCCTCGACGTGCAGCCCCGCGGCCCGCGCGGCCCCGGCCACCGCGCCGCCGACGTAGCCGCAGCCCAGGATCACCAATCTTTTGTTCGCCAACTCGGCCAGCCGGGTCATGATTTGGTCTGTGCCTGCACGTTCGCGGAATTGGCGCGTCGGCCGCGCCGAATCAAGTCACTTTCGCGCGCCGCCTCCGCGTGGCACCTGAACCTTACACCTTAAACCTTACACTTTACCCGCCTTGGTCATGCCCACCGTCCTCACTGTGCTCGCCGAAGGCTTCGAGGAGATCGAGGCGCTGACCGTCGTCGACCTGCTGCGGCGGGCCGGCGTCGAGGTGACCCTGGCATCGCTGTCCGACCAGCCGCACGTCACGGGCCGCAGCGGCATCATTGTCCATGCCGACACGTCGCTGGCCGCGGCGGGGGCGCGCCTCTTTGACCTGCTGTTCCTTCCCGGTGGGCCCGGGGTCAAGAACCTGCGCGCCGACCCCCGGGTGCCGACCGTGGTCGAGCGTCACGCCGCCGCGGGCAAATGGCTCGCGGCCATCTGCGCGGCGCCGACCGTGCTCAACGCCTCCGGCCTGCTCGATGGCCGCCGCTACACCGCTCATTTCTCGGTGGCGGGCGAACTGCCCCACATCCTGGCCGACCAGCGCGTTGTCGTCGACGGCCGGATCCTGACCTCGCGCGGGGCTGGCACGGCCCTCGATTTCGGGCTGCTGCTGGTGGAAAAACTGGTGTCCGCGGACAAGGCGGCCGAGATCTCCCGCGCGATCTGCGCGTAGCCGCGCAGGTTCCGCGCAGGCCGTTTTTCGCGGGCGGACGTTGCGGCGCTCCCGGCTCGAATCCGGCAGGCGCGATGACGCTGGCGGCGTCCGCCAATGTTTTTCATGTCGGTTTTACCGCGAATGCCCGTTACTGCCTGAGGCGAAGCCGTTTCCGACACAGAACCGGCTCGTCACCTGTGAAAGTTGCGTTCAGCCTAAGGCTTGGAAAACGCCGGGCTGGTGCCCGGCAAACCCTCGGTGTCGGCGCCTGTTTGAAGCCCACCCCTGCCGGCTGCTTCCCCTGGAAGCGACCCGGCGAAGCGTTCCCAGACTGCACGTATGTGTGGCATTGCCGGTTTGATCAGCCCGAACGTCCCCGACGAACGGCGGCGTGACGCGGTGGAACGGATGTGCGCGGCGATGCGCCATCGCGGCCCCGACGACCACGGCGTGGTCAGCCGCGGCCCGGCGACGCTCGGCATGCGCCGCCTCGCGATCATCGATCCGGCCGGCGGGCACCAGCCGATGACCAGCGCGTGCGGGCGGTATCATCTGGTCTTCAACGGCTGCATCTACAATCACCGCGCGCTTCGGGCCGAGCTCGGGGACTACCCGTTCCGTACCCAGTGCGACACCGAGGTGCTGCTCGCCGCTTTCGCGCGGTGGGGCGAATCCTGTCTCCCGCGGCTGCGCGGGATGTTCGCGTTCGCCGTGTGGGACGAGGCCGAGCAGCGGCTCTTCCTCGCCCGCGATCCGTTCGGGATCAAGCCGCTGTACTTCCACCAGGACTCCGCCCGCGGGGAGTTCGCCTTTGCCTCGGAGATCCGTGCGCTCCTGGCGGGAGGGGTGCGCCCGGCCGGATTCGATGTGCAGGCCCTGGCCGAGTACCTCGCCTATTTCGCCGTGCCGGCGCCGCGCACGATCTACGAAGGCATCTCCAGCCTCCAACCCGGCGAATGCGCCCGCGTCGCCGCGGGTCGGCTGGAACGAACGCGCTGGTGGACGTTCCCGCCGGCCGGCGGGCGGGCCGCGGCGTGCCGATCCGCCGGGGAGTTCCGCGAGGAGCTGGCGGCGCGTCTGGACGACACCGTGCAGGCGCACCGCATCGCCGATGTGCCCGTCGGTGCGTTCCTCTCGGGTGGCCTCGATTCGGCGGGAATCGTCGGCCTGATGACGCGCGCCGGCGCCTCCCGCCTCAAGACGTTCTCGCTCGTCTTCGAGGAGGCCGCGTTTTCCGAGGCGGGCCCGGCCCGCCGGGCCGCGGAGGTCCTCGGCACGGAACACCAGGAGACGGTCCTGACTGGCGGCCAGGTGGCCGGCGACTTGGACCGCCTGCTGGAGGCCTTTGACCAGCCGACCGGCGACGGCGTCAACACCTTCTACGTGAGCCAAGCCGCCCGGGCCGGCGGGGTGACCGTGGCGCTCTCCGGGCTCGGCGGCGACGAACTGTTCGGCGGCTACCCGTCCTTCCGGGACCTGCCCCGCATCGCCCGTTGCCTGGGCGCCTGGCGCACCCTGCCGCAGGCGCTGCGGTCGGCGGTCGTGCGGCGCCTGGCCGGGGGCGGCGTCCGTCGCCGCAAGCTGGCCGACATGCTGGCGCACGCGCGGAACCTGCAGGAGCTCTGTTCGCTGCAGCGCCGCGTGTTCTCGTCCTACCTCGGGCCGGCCATGCTCGCGCCGGACGCACGGGCCGCGCTCGGCGGCGCATTCGCGCATCATCCCTGCCTCGCGGCGCTGACCGGCGAACTCGCCGGGGCCGACGCGTTCCAGACGATCAGCGCCTGGGAGCTCCGCACCTACATGACCGACGTTTTGCTGCGCGACAGCGACGTCATGAGCATGGCGCATTCGCTCGAGCTGCGGGTGCCGTTCATCGACGCCCCTTTCGTCAAGTGGCTCTGGGCGCAGCCGGCGCGCTTCAAATCCGAAGGCCACGGGCGGAAAACCGCCCTGGCCGCCGCCCTGCGGAACGTGCTGCCGGCCGACATCCGCCGGCGCAGGAAACGGGGGTTCACGCTGCCCTTTGCCGTGTGGATGCGCCGGGAGCTGCGGCCGTTTCTCGAGGCCACGTTTGCCCCGGACTCGGTCGGGCGCACGGGTCTGCTGGATCCGCCGACGGTCCAGGCCTTCTGGCAGGGCTTCCTCGCCGGCCACGACGAGCGCGAATGGTCGCGGGTCTGGGGCCTGGCCATCGTCATCGCCTTCATGAACCGCCGCACGCCATGAAGACCCTCCTGATGTGCCCCGAGCTGTTTTCCCGGGAGGGCGGGATCCAGCGCATCCTCCGCCTCTACCTGAAGGCCCTGGCGGAGCTGTCCGCGAACGGCGACGAGCTGCGCCTCGTCGTGCTGAACGACCGGGAGTTTCCGCCGGCGCTGCGCAGCCGCTACGCCGGGGTCCGGTTGACGCAGTTCCATGCGTGCGCGGGGAGGAAGCTGCGGTTCATCTGGCGCACCCTGCGGTCCGCCGCCGGCGCCGACCGCGCGGTCTGCGGGCACATCGGGCTGCTGCCCGCGGCGTGGCTGGCGCAGCGCGTGCACCCGCGGCTCGAGTATTTTCTCGTCGCCCACGGCATCGAGGTGTGGCGCCCGTACTCGCACATCGAGCGCCGGGCCCTGGGCGGCGCCCGGAGAATCCTCTGCGTGAGCGAATACACCCGCGGCGAGATGATCCGCCGGAGCGGATTGCCCGCCGCGCGGTTCGTCGTGGTGCCGAACACCCTGCATCCGGACTTCGTCGACACCGCGGACGCCGCCCCGCCGCCGGCGGGTCCGCCCGTGATTCTCACCGTCGCCCGCCTGGACGCGGGCGAATCCTACAAAGGCGTGGATCAGCTCATCGCAGCCCTGCCCGCGGTGCGGCAGGCAGTGCCGGGCGCGCGCCTCCGGCTGGTCGGGACCGGCAGCGACGTGCCTCGTCTCCAGGACCTGGCGCGCCGCGCGGCGGTTGCGGAGGCGGTCGAGTTCGCCGGGCCGGTCGACCTGCCCGCGCTGCGTCAGGCCTACCGCACCTGCGCGCTGTTCGCCCTGCCCAGCCGCAAAGAGGGATTCGGGATCGTGTATCTCGAGGCCATGGCGCACGGCAAACCCTGCCTCGGGGCGCGCGCCGGGGGAGTCCCGGAGGTGATCGATGAATCGTCGGGCGCGCTCGTCGACGGAAACGACCCGGGCGAGCTGGCGGCCAAGCTCGTTTGGGCGTTGCAGCAGCCGTGGGATCCCGCACAGATTCGCAGGCGCGCGGCGCAATTCGGCTTCCCCGTTTTCAAGGAACGACTGCAGGCCGCGCTGAACCCCGCATCATGATCTCCCCGTCCCCTGCCCCGCTGGTCATCGAGGCCGGCCGGACCGACCGGCATTACTGGAGCGACCTGTGGCGCTACCGGGAACTGCTGGGCTTCCTCGCCTGGCGCGACGTCAAGGTGCGCTACAAGCAGGCGGTGCTCGGCGTAGCCTGGGCCCTCATCCAGCCGGCCGTGCAGACGGTGCTCCTCACGTTCGTGTTCTCGAAGCTGGCCAAGATGCCCGACGGCGGCGTGCCCTACCCCCTGCTCGTGCTGACCGGGCTGCTGCCCTGGCAGCTGTTCTCGGCGGCGTTTTCCGGCGCGGGCAACAGCCTGGTCGGCAACGCGCATCTGATCTCCAAGGTGTATTTCCCGCGGCTCGCCATCCCGCTTTCGGCGCTGGCCGTGGCGCTCGTGGACTTCGCGGTGCTTCTGGTGCTGGCGTTGCCGTTGATCCTCCTCGGCGGAATCGCGCCGACCTGGCGCCTGCTGCTCCTGCCCGCATTCATCCTGGCGACGCTCGTGATCGCGCTGGGCGCGGGCCTTTGGATCACCGCCCTGACGGTGAAGTACCGGGATTTCCGCTTCATCGCGCCGTTCCTGCTCCAGATCGGACTGTTCGTCACGCCGGTCGGCTACCGCACCGACCTCCTCCCCAACTGGCGCGACCTGCTCGCGCTCAATCCGCTCACCGGGGTCGTCAACGGCTTCCGCTGGTGTCTGCTCGGCGGCGGCACGGAAATCTACGGGCCCGGGCTGGTGACTTCGCTGGTCATGGCGGCGCTGCTGCTGGTCACCGGTCTCTGGTATTTCCGCGCGACCGAGCGGCAGTTTGCCGACGTCATCTGATCCATGTCGGACGCGATCATCCAGGTAGAGGGGCTCGGCAAGAAGTACCGGCTCGGGCTCGCCCGGCACGACACCCTGCGCGACCGGCTGGCGCACGCGCTGCACGCCCCGTTCCGGCGGCGGCCGCCCGGCGGCGACCCTGCCGATTTCTGGGCGTTGCGCGACGTCTCCTTCGAGGTCCGGCGCGGCGAGGTGCTCGGGATC
This sequence comes from uncultured Opitutaceae bacterium, assembly GCA_964551145.1. Taxonomy (GTDB): domain Bacteria; phylum Verrucomicrobiota; class Verrucomicrobiia; order Opitutales; family Opitutaceae; genus Fen-1467. The sequence continues at coordinate 6,017 of CAZKDK010000141.1, forward strand.
ATCGGGCGCAACGGCGCCGGGAAATCCACCCTGCTCAAGGTCCTCTCGCGCATCACCGAGCCCACGACCGGACGCGTGACCCTCTGCGGCCGGGTGGCGTCGCTGCTCGAAGTCGGCACCGGGTTCCACCCCGAGCTGAGCGGCCGCGAGAACGTCTATCTGAACGGAGCCATCCTCGGCATGGGGCGCGCGGAGATCCGCCGCAAGTTCGACGAGATCGTCGCGTTCGCCGAGGTGGAGAAGTTCCTCGACACGCCCGTGAAGCACTATTCGAGCGGCATGTACGTGCGCCTGGCCTTCGCGGTGGCGGCCCATCTCGAGCCCGAGATCCTCATCGTGGACGAGGTGCTCGCCGTCGGCGACGCCGCGTTCCAGCAGAAATGTCTCGGCAAGATGGAACAGGTCGCGGGCGGCGGCCGCACGGTGCTGTTCGTCAGCCACCATCTCCCGTCGGTCCGGCGCCTCTGTGGGTCGGCGATCCTGCTTGCCGCGGGGCGCATCCAGGCCGGAGGCTCCTGCCGGGACGTGCTCGGGGCCTACGAGCAGGGGCTTGCCGGCGCGGGTCCCGTGGCTGTGCCGCAGCCCCCACCGGATCTCCGGGAGCGCGCCTACGTGACCGGGGTGCAGGTGGAATCGCTCGAGGGCAATCCGTTGTTCGTGATCCCCGTGGGGCGGCCGTGGCGCGTGCGGGTCGGCTTGCGGGTCGCCCGGCGCCAGGATGAATTCGTGGCTGCCGTGGGCCTCAAGGCCGCCGATGGCACCGCGATCCAGACCGCATGGATTCCGCCGCAACGGCTCGAACCCGGCGACTACGAAGCCGTCTTCACCCAGGACCGGGTCGTCCTGGAGGCGGGTACCTATACCCTGCTGGTCGGCCTGACCGACGCCGGCCGCGGACTGCAGCAGTTCGAAGCTGTCCGGTTCGAGATCGGAAGCGAAAATATCGTGGGCTACTACCCCGCCACCGCCGGCGTCGGCGCCGTGCTCAATTCAATGCGGACGGAATTCCGACGGCTGTGAGCCCGCCGCCGCGTGCCATGGACCTGTCGCCGCGCCCTCCTGACATCACCGGCTATTTGGCCGAGTCCAGCGCAGCCGAACGCCAGCTGCTGCGCCTGTTCGACCCAGAAGCCGCGCTCGTGATCTGCGATATCGGTTCCTGCGAGGGTGAGGATACCGTCCGCTACGCCCGGCGCTTCCCGCGCGCGCGGATCTTCGCCTTCGAACCGCTCCCGGGCAACCTGGCCCTCATCCGCGCCAATTTCGATCGCTACGGGATCCGCCAGGCCGAGCTCGTGCCGCTGGCGCTATCCGATCGCGTTGGCGAGGCGTCGTTGCATGTTTCCTCCGGCCGGCCGCCCGACGAATTCGCCGGCCGCGATTGGAACTACGGGAACAAATCGAGCTCGCTGTTGCCGCCGGAATCCGCCGATCCGATGTACGGCTGGATTGAATTCAAGGAAACGGTCACCGTGCCCACCGAGACCCTCGACCGCTTTTGCGCGGCACGCGGCCTTGCGCGCATCGATTTCATCCACATGGACGTCCAGGGAGCGGAGGCGCTGGTGCTCGCCGGTGCGACCCGGATGCTGCCGCACACGACCGCGCTCTGCCTGGAGGTCACCGAGAAAGCCCTCTACCGCGGGCAGCCGCTGCGGACGGAGATCGAGACTCTGCTGCGCGACCGGGGATTCGCCCTGGGCTTCGAGACCCGTCGCGAGATCGAGGGAGACCAATTCTACGTCAACCGGCGCCAGCCGCGGACCTGGCGCTATCTCGCAGCCCGGCGGACGGGCGCGCTCATCAGCCGTCTGCGTCGCCTCGCGGCCGGCCTGAAACGGGGTCCCCGCGACGGCTCCGCACCATCCCTATGATCATCAGTTGGCTCACCGGCGGACTCGGCAACCAGATGTTCCAATACGCGGCCGGCCTCGCACTGGCCGAGCGCCGCCGTACCCTGCTGAAGCTCGACCCGAGCTGGTTCCAGGAACGCGCGGACTACGAGGCTCACAACCGCTACGCGCTCTCCTGCCTGAACATCACGGAGCGGTTCGCCACGGCCGAGGAAGTCGACCGGCTGCGCGGCGTCCAACTCACGCACACCGAACGGTGGAGCGTGGCGGTGGCACGTGCGCTCCGGCTGCGCGAATATGTGCGCCGCCGGACGCGCATTGGCCGCGTCTATGCGCCCCCGACGTTCCGCTTCCAGCCCGAGTTCTTCGAACAGCCGGACAACACCTATCTCAGCGGCATGTTCCAGTCGGAGCAGTTCTTCGCGCCCGTGGCCGACCTGCTGCGCCTGCATTTCAGCTTCCGCTACCCGCCGCCGCCGGAAGTCGTCGCGATGGCCGAGCGCATCCGGAGCGGCCCGTCGGTCGCGGTGCATTTCCGCCGGGGGGACTACACCCGTGCCTTCAGCGGGGACATCGGCATGCTGGGCCTCGATTACTACGAACGGGCCCTCCAGCGGGTGCGGGAGCGCAGCCCGCAAGCCACGCTTTACCTCTTCTCCGATGACATCGAGGCGGTCGCCCGCGAATTCCATCCGCCCGGCCCGCATGTCTTTGTCCGCTGCGTGCAGGCGTGGCACTCCTACGACAAGATTCGCCTCATGGCATTGTGCGATCACCTCGTGATCGCAAACAGCACGTTTTCGTGGTGGGCAGCCTGGCTCAGTCGCTCGCCGGACAAACTGGTGATCGCGCCGGATCCCTGGTTCGCCAACAGCCCCAACGATACCACGGACCTCGTCCCCGCCAGCTGGACGCGGCTGTCGGCCCGCTCGTAACACTCCCGTTGTGAAGACCCTGCTCCGCCAGTGGATGGCCCGCCACGGCTGGATCGTCGCGTCGTCTCGCCACCGGGCGGCCGCCTACATCGCCCATCCGCCGCGGACGGCGTTCGAGAGCAC
>CAZKDK010000142.1:0-8881 GCA_964551145.1 uncultured Opitutaceae bacterium
CTGATGATCGTGCAGCGGATCATGCGCCAGCACGGCGGGCAGGTGGGCATCGAGAGCAAGGAAGGGGTCGGCACCATCGTGACCCTGACCTTCCCGCAGCGGCACCGCCGCGTGCGGATGCTGGAGAGCGGCGAGCAGTAGGCCCGGACACCCCGCTCAACGGTTCCGCGCGTTCCGGTCGGAATCGGTATCGGAACCGGACGACCGCGATTCGCTGTGGGACGGCGGCGGCGAGGAGGCGCGGCTGCCGGAATCGGACCGATGGGAACCTCCGCTCGAATCGGCTCGCGGCGGCGGCGACCTCCCGGCGGAGTCCGCGTGCTGGACACGAGGAGGATCGGCTCGTCGGTCCGTGAACGCCCGGACACGCGAGTCCGGCTGCGACGGGCGGGCCGAGACTGCGGCCGGCGGCGAATGCCGGTCAGGCGATGGCGGACGCGAGGTCACCGCGGCCGGCGGCGGGCGGTGGTCGGGCCGCGGTGGACGGTGATCGTCGCCGTCCGGGCGGCGCGGCGGCGGGCGGGAGCCGGGCCCGGGGCGGTCCGACGGCCCCACGGGCGGCTTCGCGGCCGGCGGCCGGGGGCCCGGGCCGGAATCGCGTCGATGCCAGTCGCCGGGCGGCGGGCCCTGTTTGTCCGAATCCGGGCCACGCGGGCGAAGATGGGATCCCGCTGGCGGCGGCCGGTCTCCGGGACGTCCCGAATGCGGGGGTTGACGATCATCGCGCCGCCACGCCGGGCGATGATCGCGATCGCGAGTCCCGAAATGATCCGATCCACGACGGAAGGGGTGATCCAGAAACGGGAAGAACGGCACGAGGCCCACAAAGGGAAGATACGGCTCGTAGGCGTAGCCGAAATCGGGGTAGTCGAGGTAGTCGTCGTACCACGGATCGTAGGGAACTCCCGAATACTCCGGCGCCTCCGCGGCGGCGCCGGCCACCCCGCTGCCGCCATCTGCCGGCGCGACGTCGACGATCGTGCAGCGGTTGCCGGCGCCCTGCCACGCGATGGTGACCCGAAACACGACGTCGGCCCTGCGGAGGTCGGAGACGAACGTCTGATCGCCACGGACGTAGCCCTCGCTGACCAGATACTGGACGACGCCGATCTGGATCCGGTCAAATTCGGGCGGCGACAGGGTTCCACGGTCATCAACGGCGATGATCCCGTAGGTGCGGAAATCCACCACCTGCGCCGCACGGGTCGGTGCCGAAACGCAACCCGCGGCCAGGAGCGCGAGTCCACAGGCAAGAAATATTCCGACAACCGGCAATCGGGGCTTCATGGAGATTGGGTGGGCTCGGGCGGTTCAGGGTGATGGCGGGCGCCCCTGCGCCCGGGTCGGGGGCGGTCCGGGCCCTTGATTGGGCGGGGAGCCACGCGAGGCCGGCCATCAAGGTATGACGCCGGCGTCCTCCATCGGTTGCGGCTTCAAGATTTCCGGAATTCGGAAGCCGGCCGGAACTCCGTTGAGCGAGCGAGAGCCTGGGATTCCTGTCGACGGGAAAACCCGTTGTGACGCGAATTGCGGGCGACGAACCGCAGCGTTGCGAGGACCGACCGCTTTGGCTTGTGAGTGAGGTCCAACTGGCGGTCAGGGCGCACCTCACTTCGGATTGCGCCGGCGTTCCGGGGGGCTCACGGCACCAGTCATGCCGGCGGAGGCGGTTTTCGAAGGTACGCGGGCGCCTCGGGGCCCTGGTCGAGTGCGCCGTACCTTCGGACGGAGGGATAGTACTCGGCGCCGAATTGGACCTTGCCCGCGACCGTTTCGCCGGCCACCGCCTCAATGAGGGCAAGGGCAAGATCGATGCCTGCGGACACGCCGGCCGACGTCCAGATCCGGCCGTCCCATACGACCCGCTCCTCGACCACCTCGACATCGCCAAGCGCGCGGAGCCGCGAAAGTGCCGACCAATGCGTCGTGGCGCGTTTGCCCGACAGCAGGCCGGCGCGGTGGAGGATGAACGAACCGGTGCATACCGACAGAACGGCCTGGGCGTGCGCCGCCTGTTCGGTCACGAAGCGGACGAGGATCTCGTTGCCGACTTCGGTGCGCGTCCCCTGGCCTCCGGGTACCATCAGGTAGTCGAGCGGCGGGCACCCGGCGAAATCAACGTGCGGGTTGAGCGACAGGCCCTTGGCGCAGACGACCGGAGCGAGGCGCTGTGCGACCAGGAGACACCTCTCGGGTCCCTGGAGATGCTGGCTCCACATCGACACCATCTCCCACGGGCCGACGAGATCCAGTTCCTCAAGGCCGGGAAAGACGAGGAAGCCGAAGTTCATGCGGGATACGATTCGGGTTTCGGCGCTCGTGGCCAGCCGAACCGGCGCCCTTTTCCCGCCCGCCGGCGGTGAGCGGGCCGGCGCCGAAACGGCCTTCGCGGATCGTTGCCGGGCGGAAGAAGCGCCTGCCTTTCGATGAGGCCGGGCCTGTCGCGGGCAGTCCGGCTTCGCGGCGAATCGCAGGGCCCGGGCGGCGACTGTGCCGTTCCGTCTCATTTCCCGTTGACCGCCCCGACCGCTCTGGTGTCATCGCAGCATGGTATCGAGCGTCCTCATCATCGACGACGAGAAGCACACGCGCGAGGGTCTGCAGCAGGCGCTGGAAGACCGGTACGACGTGTCCGTCGCCGGCAGCGCCGACGAGGCGTTCAACCTGATGGAGGCGCAGGAGCACGACGTGATCGTCACCGACCTGCGCATGCCGGGGAAGTCGGGCATGAAGGTGATCGACAAGGCGTTGTCGCTGCCCAACAAGCCGGTCGTGATCATGGTGACGGCCTACGGCAACATCGAGACGGCGGTGGAGGCGATGAAGCGCGGCGCGTTCGATTTTCTCACCAAGCCGGTCAACCTGGAGAAGCTCGAGATCCTGATCCAGCGCGCCCTCAAGGAGAAGACGCTGGAGGTCGAGGTGAAGCAGCTGCACGAACGGCTGGACGAGAAGTTCAGCTTCGACGGCATCGTGGGCAGCTCGCCGAAGCTGCGCGACGTGATTGAGCGCGTCAAACTCGTGGCGCCATCGCGGGCGACGGTGCTGATCGAGGGCGAGACCGGCTCGGGCAAGGAGCTGATTGCGCAGGCCATCCATCAGGCGAGCCCGCGGGCGCGGGCGCCGTTCGTGGCGGTGCACTGCGCCGCGCTGCCGCCGACGCTGCTGGAGAGCGAACTGTTCGGCCACGAGCGCGGCGCGTTCACCGGGGCGACCGAGCGGCGCATCGGCCGGTTCGAGGCGGCCGACAACGGCACGCTGTTTCTCGACGAGATCGGGGAGATCTCGGTGGCGACGCAGGTGAAGCTGCTGCGGTTCCTCGAGACCAAGAGCATCGAGCGCATCGGCAGCATGAAGCCGATCCAGCTCGACGTGCGGCTGGTCGCGGCGACCAACAAGGTCCTCGAGCAGATGGTGAAGGAAGGCACCTTCCGGGAGGATCTGTTCTTCCGGCTGAACGTGGTGCGCATCACCATGCCGCCGCTGCGCGAGCACCCCGAGGACATCCCGCTGCTGCTCGATCACTACTTCAAGGAGCTGAGCGCGGAGAACGACGTGCCGCCGCCCACGATCGAGGCCGGCGCGATGCGTCACCTGCAGGCCTATGCGTGGCCCGGCAACGTGCGCGAGCTCCGCAACTTCGTGGAGAACGCCGTGGTCCTGCGCCGCGGGGGACGGCTGACGGAATACGACCTGGAGCCGAAGTTCCGCGGCCAGGCGGCGGCCGGCGCCCCGGCCCCCGCCGCCGCCGAGCCGATGGCCAACCCGCTTTCGGTGGAGCAAAACGAGAAGCGCCTGCTGCGCGAGGCGTTGATCAAGGCCCGCGGCAACCGCACCAAGGCGGCCGAGTTCATGGGCATCAGCCGCCGCACACTCCACCGCAAGCTCGCGGTGTGGCCGGAGGTCGACGTCACCGACCGGTGACGGGCAGGGTTTGTGTAAGGGTTAAGGTGTAAGGGGACCAGTACAGATCCGGCTCGCCCTTACACGCTAGACCTTACCCCTTAAACCGGCGCGCCGCGGCGCGGGGAGCGCGTCCTAGGCGCGCTTGGTGATGTCGCGCGGAAGGACTTCGATCGCTCCGACGTCCGGCAGTTCCTTCGCCCCCTTGGCGCCCAGCTCGGCGAGTTTGCGCGCCCCGGGGATCAGCGTGCGTTCCAGTGAGCCGACTGCGTCGTTGTAGGAACGGGCGGCGCCTTCGAGCCCGTGGCCGACCTTCTCGAAATGCTCCACGTAGATCGCGATGCGGTCATAGAGCTGACGTCCGAGTTCGCTGATCTGCTCGGCGTTCTTCGACACGGCTTCCTCGCGCCAGCCGTAGGCCGCCGCCTTGAGCAGGGCGACCAGGGTGGACGGCGTGACCGGCAGGACGCGGCTGCGGATCGCGCGGTCGAGCAGCTCGGCGTCGGCCTCGAGCGCGGCGGCGAGAAACTGGTCGCCGGGGAGGAACAGGACGACGAACTCGGGCGACGGCTGGAACTGTTCCCAGTAGCTCTTGGCGGAAAGGGCGTCGACATGGGAGCGCACCTTGGCGGCATGTTCGGCGAGCTTGGCGGCGCGGATCTTAGGATCGGCAGTGGAGGCCGCCTCCCGGTAGGCGTCAGTGGGCGCCTTGGCGTCCACCACGATCTGCTGGCCGCGCGGCAGGTGCACGATCAGGTCGGGCCGCTGGCCGCCCGACGACTCCTGCTCGGAGAAATCGCAATGCTCGACCATGCCGGCGAGCTCGACGACGCGGCGGAGCTGCAATTCGCCCCAGGTGCCCGCGGTCCGGGTGGTGCTGAGCGCGGTCGACAGCTTGGTCGTCTCGGTCTGCAGCGAAGCCTGGGCGAGGGCGAGCGTCTTGAGCTGCTCGGAGAGGGAGCCGTACGCCGAGGCCCGGGTCTTCTCGAGGTCGGCGATCTTGTCGCGCACGTCCTTGAGCGAGTCGGCGACGGGTTTGACCAGATTCTCGCCCGCCCGCTTGATGAACTCGTCGTTGTTGCTGCGGAGGGCATCGGCGGCGAGGGCCTTGAAGGTGTCGGTCAGCCGGGCCTGCGCCTGCTGCAGGGCGTCGCGCTCGGCGGTGAGGAGCGTGGCGAGCCGCGCCTTCTCGGACTCGAGCTCGGTCACGCGGCCGCGGGACGCGGCGAGGTCGGCCGTATCGCGCGCGAGCTGGCCGGCGGTCAGCCGCAGCCGCTCGGCCAGGACGGCGGAGCGCGCGTGCGCCCAGAGCCAGACGAGCACGGCGGCGGCCGCGGCGGCGGCGAGGGCGATCAGGAAGGTGGGCACGGCGGAATCCCAAGCTCATGTTCCGGCGGATGCCGCGCCACAAGCGGAAAACAATGAGCGCTCACCAGACTCGTTCTCGTACTCGTGCTCATTCTCGTCCTCTCGAACGGGCTCGCTGAGCGAGCGAACGATCACGAGAACGAGTGCGATTGGGCGGCCGCGAACCGGGCGCGCCAGGTTTTCGCCGCAGGCGAAAACCTAGACCTTGAACGGCTCGTTCGACGACGACGGCTCCCGCGCGGGGAAGTACACGGTCATCGACGTGCCTTCGCCGACGCGCGTCTTGGCGCGGATGAGTCCGCGGTGGTCCCGTACCAGGCGGGAGACGATGGCGAGGCCCATGCCGGTGCCCTTCTCGGCCTTCGTCGTGAAATACGGCTCGAAGATCCGGGGGAGCACATCGGGCGCGATGCCGGGACCCTGGTCCATGACCGACAGCGCCACCAGGGGCGGCTGGTTCGCGAGAAGGTCGCGCCCGACCACGGCCTGCTCCGCGTTGTCGTTCAATCCGTCGACCGGAAGCGGCTCGTTGAGCACCTCGGCCGTCACCCAGACGGTCTGGTCCTTCGGGGTGCTCTGAAAGGCGTTGATGGTGAGATTGAGCAGGATCTGGATCAGCTCCGTGCCGTTGATCTGCACGGTGACGTCCTTGTCGAGCAGCTTGACGGCGAGATGGCCGCCCTTGATGGCCGGATGGTGCTTGAGCAGCGTCTGCAGGTCGGTGAGCACCTGGCTGATGCGGACCTCGCGGCTGGACAGATGGCGTTTGCCGAGGGAGCGCAGGTAGCCCGACGCGATGGCGTAGCAGGTGTTCACCTGCTTGGAGACGGTGGCGAGATCCTCGCGGACCGAGTCGAGCTCGGCCCCGTGGAGCAACGACACCTTGGCCAGGCGGAGCTCGAGCGTCTCGAGGAAGCCCACGATGATGGTGAGCGGATTGTTGATGTCGTGGAGGACCCCGGCGTAGATCTGATTGGTCGTGCGGGCCATCTCCTCCTTCAGCGCGGTGTCGTGCAGCTGGTCGGTCAGCTGGTGAAGGTGCTCCTGGGTCGCGAGGACGGCGTCGCTGATGCGGCGCAGGCGGAGCGCCCGGGCGGCGGCTTCGCGGATCACGGGGAGCTCAAACGGCTTGCTCAGGTAGTCGCAGGCGCCGAGGCGCAGCGATTGCCGCGCGGTCTCGATCGTCTCGTAGGCCGTGAGCATGATGATCTCGATGTTGGGATCGATCTCCTTGAGGCTGCGGAGGACCTCGATGCCGGAGCGGCCCGCCATGCGGAGGTCGAGGATCGCGATATGGACGGGGTGGTGCCGCGCATACTCGATCGCCTTCTCGCCGTTCTCGACCGCGTAGACGAGGAAGTCGCCCTTGAACACCATGCGCAGCGAGAGGCGCGGGCCCTCCTCGTCGTCGACCACCAGCATGGTGGGCAGGGCGGTCTGGCCGGCGGCGGGCGCGGTGATATGCGGGGAGGACAAACCAGCCGGGACGGGGGCAGCCGTCGCGACCGCGGAATCAGGGGCCACGATCATGGGAAGCGGGGAGGGGCGAAATCCAGACGAGATTGCCACGAGAAGTGGCGCGTGCGACCATTAAGGCAACGGTAAAGTAGCACGTACTCACCCCGGTAGGACGGAGGAAATCCCCGGGGGCGGACCGGGCCCGGCGCCGACGGCGCGGCCACCCGGCAGCCGTGCGGCGCGGGTTCGGTTTCCGTCAGCAAAGAATGGACTTGGCTGCCGGATTCGGCTAGGGGCAATGACTCCCCAGTTGTGCTTCGATTACCCCATTGCTACCGGGCAGTCCGCCCGGATTCGCGCCGCGGCGGTCTGCCCGGTGGCTGGCCGCCCGCCCGGCGCGACGGGCCCAGGCGCGCCATGAATGGCCGGGACGTCGGCGGTTGCGCGGCGGGGGACGGGGCGGTGCATTCGTGAGAACCTACCTGCTTATCGTCGGGTTCCTGAATTTCGCCACGGGCCTGGTGCTGGCGTTTGCCGTGGCATTGCGCGGCCGGAGCAACCGGATCAATCGCCGTCTCGCGGTGTTCGCGCTCAGCGTCAGCCTCTGGGCCGCCGCGGGTTTCCTCGTGCAGATGTCCGAGGATGCCGGCCGGGCGCTGCTGTTTGCCCGCCTGCTCGCGGCGGCCGGTGTGTTCGTCCCGGTCACCTTCCTGCATTTCGTCGTGCAGCTGTGCGGCGGCCGGAGGCGGTGGTGGTTCTGGATCGGGTACGGCGGCGCGATCGCCCTGACGGTGGCCGGCTTCGGCGGGTTCCTGGCGGTCAGCGTGCGTCCGGCCGTGGGCCTGCGGTTCTGGCCGCAGGCGGGCCCCGGGATCATCGTGTGGCTGATCGTGCTGGCGGTCTACATGTGGGAGTCCGTCCGGCTCCTGCGCCGCCAGGAGCACGCGTCGACCGGGGCGCGGGCGGACCAGCTGCGCCAGATCTGGATCGCGGCGCTGGTCGGATTCGCGGGCGCGGCGCTGAACGTGCCATCCTGGTATGGCCTGCCCGTGCCGCCCGTGGGCGACCTCTTCGTCTTCGGTTCCCTGGTCCTGGTCGGTCACGCCGTGTCGCGCTACCAGCTGCCGCTGGCGATCTACGACTTCGTGCATGCGGCGGTCTACATGGGCATGAGCGTCGTCATCTCGGCCGGCTTTCTGCTCGTCTACGCCGGCGTCTCCTCCTGGCAGGGGGCGACGCCCGAGCGGGCGCCCCTGATCACCATCTTCCTGCTCGGCATGATGGTCTGCCTGTTCTTCTTCTGGATCGTGCCGCGCCTGAAGGACGGGGCCGACCAGATCCTGACGCGGACCTACCTGCGGAAGCGGGGCGGCCAGCACAGCCGGCTCAAGAACCTGGCGGAGCAGATCTGCACCCTCGAGGCGGAGCAGGAGATTCTGGACACGACGGCGCGCGAGATCGCCGAGGCCATGGGGTTCTCGCACCTGGGCATCTTCATCCGCGGTGAATTCGGCGACGCCTACGCCCTGCGGGCCCAGACCCGCTGGGGCCGCGGCGGCTACACGCAGACGGCGCTGCCGGCCCACAGCCGGCTGGTGCGCGTGCTCGCGCAGCGGCAGGCGCCCGTGATCTTCGACGGGTCCGAGTCCGAGCTGTTTCCGGAGTTCCGGGAGGACATCGAGGAGATGCGCCGGACGATGCCCTTCGAGGCCGCGTTCCCCATCCTGACGGAGGGCTTCCTGCTCGGCGTGCTCATCCTGAGCCCGCGGGAGCGGCGCGAGCGGTACACGGAGATTGACCTCTCGCTGCTGGAGGCCGTCTGCCGCCAGCTCGGCGTCACCCTGCGTGTCCGCCAGCTGGAACGCCGCGCCAGCCAGACCGAGAAGCTGATCTCGCTCGGCACGCTGGCGGCCGGGCTGGCCCACGAATTGCGCAACCCCCTGGTGTCGATCCAGACGTTCTCGGCGCTGCTGAAGGAGCACGGCCACGAGGCGGAGTTCCAGCAGGAATTCGGCGCGATCATCCAGCGCGACGTGGGCCGGATCGCCAGCATCGTCGAGAACATCGCGGCGTTCGCGGAGAACAGCACGGTGCCGTTCTCCGCCGTGAAGATCGGCGAGGTCATCGCCGGCGTGGCCGAGATCGTGCGGCC
>CAZKDK010000143.1:0-8872 GCA_964551145.1 uncultured Opitutaceae bacterium
TCACTCGCGTCCATCCACCAGCCGTCGAACCCGCGGGCGAACAGTTTCTCCGCGAGGAATCGCCAGTAGAGCCGCCGGCCCTCGGCGCTGAACGGATCGTACCAGCGGCCCTCCCCCTTGGGGTAGACGTTCGGGTACACCGGGGCGTAAAGCGCATGCGCCTTCTCGAGTTCGGCCGTGTGCTCCAGCCCGAGATCGAATCGCGGCCAGATCGAAATGATGATGTGCGCGTTGGCATCGTGCACGGCCCGCACCATCGCGGTCGGATCCGGGTAACGCGCCGGATCGAAGTCGTGCGAGCCCCACCCGCCGGCCGGCCAGTACTGCCAGTCCTGGATGATCCCATCGAACGGAATGCCGCGGCGGCGGTACTCGGCCACGACGCCCAGGAGCTGCGCCTGCGTCTGGTACCGCTCCCGGCATTGCCAGAATCCCCACGCCCAGAGCGGAAACAGCGGCGGCGCCCCGGTCAGCTTCCGGTAGCCGGCAACCACGGCGTCGAGCTCGGGCCCGACGAGCACGTAGTAGTCCGCGCCATCGCCCGCCTCCGACGTCCAGGTCACGCGCCCCGGATTCGTCTTTCCGATGTCCACATCCGTCACCGCCGGGTTGTCCCACAGCACGCCGTAGCCGCGGCTCGACACCAGCACGGGCACCGCGACGATCCGGTTCTCCTGCTGCAGGTGCACCACCGTCCCGCGGTGGTCGAGAAGACCATCCGGGTGCTGGCCCAGACCGTAGATGCCCTCGTCGGCCGCGAGCTCGAACGACTGCCGCGTCCGCCAGGTCGAGACTCCGCCGACGGTCGCCGGCGTGATCTCGGCGCCATTTGGCGCCTCGACGATGACCGCCCGGCCGGCGGCATCCATCACGCGAACCTCGCCCGTGGCTTTATCGACGATCACCCGCACGGCTCCGGTCGTGACGGAAATCGCGTCGTCCGTTTCCATCGTCGTCCACGGTGTCCCATCGGGTCGGGCGATCACGGACAGGCTCGGTCCGGGTGTCGCGCCGGCGGGCCGGTGCGTCACCCGCACGATCCGGTCACTCCACGGCTCGACGCGGGTGATCGTCGCTCCGCTGGAGATCGTGACGCCATGGGCATCCGTGCTCACCTGCGGCGCGGCGCGTCCGACGACGACCAACGCACCCATCAAAACCAAACCGCTAGAGAAGGATCTCATGTGAAGTGTCTCCCGGATCGTGCCCCGCCCGATTCGCGGTGCACGCGAAAAATCAACCGGGCTCTTTTCTCCCCGCCCCCGCGACGGCTTGCGGACGCCAGGAGAAAGTCCGCTCCGCCGTCAGGGCCGACGCGGTCGGCAACGGGCCCCCGCCGTTCATAGGTCATCTGGCCGGTGCGGAGCGGCCCTCAACGGGGGAGGACTCCCGGTCCGGCAGGCTGGGATAGCGGGGTTCGAGGCGCCGGGCACGCGCAAAGGTCGCGTCCGCTTCGGCCGTCTGGCCCAGGGCGCGTTGCGCCCAGCCGAGCGCCACGAGCGTGTCGATGTCATCGTCGATCCACGCGGAGGCGCGCCGGAGCAGCGGCGCTGCCTCGGCGGGCGACTGACGTGCGACGAACATCGCGCCGGCGTTGCGGGCGAGAATCCAATCGTCCGGCGCGAGCTCCATCGCCTGCCGGTAGATCTCGCGGAGCGCCGGCAGGGCGTCGGGCCGGGCGAGCAGCGCGTTGGCCGTCGATGAGATCCGCGCCCAGGCGGCGACGCGCGCGGCGTTGTCGGACCGGCCGGTGAACGGCGCGGCGCGGAAACGCGCGAGCAGGCCGCCGGCGATCATCGCCTGCTCGTAGGTGCTGAAGGCGAGTCGCCGGCGGATCTCGTCATAGCCCGCCGGCGCCGGCAGCGGACCGCTGATCAGGCCGCGGCGCCCGAGGTCCGCGGCGATGCGGGGAAAGAGGTCGCGTGCCGCCTCGTAGGTGCCGCGCAGGTTCAAGTGAACATGTTCATAGAGAAGCTCGTCGCCCGGAACCTGATCGCGGCTGTTCGCGGCGAGATCTCCGGCGAGGTCGACTACCGCCAGATCGGGCCGGCCAACCCCGCCGAGGCCGCGAATCACCCCGTTGAGCCGCGCGTCGGCGCGGAAACGAAGCGTATCCAGGTCGAGCGCACGCTGGAGGGATTCCCGGGCCTCCGGGCCGCGACCCGCGGCGAGCGCGAGGCGGCCGAGTCGGAACGGGAGCTCGGCATACCGGTCATCGATCGCGAGGGCGGCGCGATAGGCTCGTTCGGCGGCGGCCGGATCGCCCTGGCGTTCGGCGTTCCCGCCCGCGGTGAAATCCGCCTGCCAGCGGGAAAGGTCGGCCTCCGACAGCCCCCTCCGGTGCCGCGAGAAAAAGGGCGCAAAATCGCGCTCGTTGGTCAGAACGGTGCAAAGGAACGTCGTGGCACCGGCGCGATGCCCGGCGTTCGCGATGGCGAGCAGATTGGCGCGGAAATGGTCGCGGACCGCGTCGAGGCGGGGGTCGTCCGCCTCGATTTGCCGGTCCAGGAACATCTGCATGCCGCCCCAGCCGGCGGGGGCGCCGCCCCGGCCAGCCAGGGCGCGGCCGATCCGGCTGCAGAGCTGGCCCGTGCGCGTGCCTTGCAGCCAGATGGCGAGCCGGATGGCGCGTTCCGACCGCAAGAACGGGGCGAACACGCCCGCGGGACCGAACGGACCGATGACTTCGTTGTGGCCCTCGTAGACGATGAACAGGTCAGGTTCGAGGCGGGCGCAGTCATCGGCAAACGGGCGCACCAGATGGGAGTTGATCGCGGTGATGCCGGCATTGACGATTTCGAATCGCTGCTGCGGCCAGGCCGCCCGGAGCATGACCTCGATCACGCGCGCGAGGGAGAACGACGGCTCCGGATCGCCCATGGCCGCGGAGCTGCCGAGCACAAAGACGCGATAGGTGCCCGGTGCCTTCCTCGCCGGCAAGCGGAACGGTTCCGGGCGGCGCGCCAGCGCCGGCGAGAAGAACGGAACCGTGCACCCGCGGTTGTCCCGCCACACCGTCTCACCGCTGGCGAGCGCCACGCGTCGGGCCAGATGCGGCGATTCGCCGAAGCCCGCGAGGCGCAGGCTGGTCTCCAGCGCGCCGACGAACACGAGGAATGCGGCCGCAATCAGGATCGCGGCATAGGCGAGCTGGCGCCACAGGGGGAGCGCGGGAGCGGCCATCGTCAGAAAAGCGAGTAGATGAACGGTGAGATGGTGGACACGACCACGGTGAACACCGCGACCAGCAGGAGCAGGATGACCACGGGGATGAGCCACCATTTCTTGTGTTCGCGGGCGAAGGCCCAGAGTTCGCGGAGGAACCCGACCAGGTTGCGGAGCGGTCTCATGGAAATCGGTGTCAGTCGAGGGCGAAGGTGCGGGCGGGCGCGGTCGTGCGGCGCAGTGAGGGCGGCAGCGCGCGTTTCTCGATCAGGAACGACCCGAGTGCGAGCGCATCCATCCCGGTCGCCAGGAATCCATCGAGCGCTTCGCGCGGGTGGCCCACGGGCGGTTCGCCGCGGATATTGAACGACGTGTTGACCACGACCGGGCAACCCGTCAGCCGGTCGAACTCCGTCAGCACGGCATGCAGGAACGGATTGTCCGCGCGATCCACGGTCTGCACCCGGGCGGAATAGTCGACGTGGGTCACGGCGGGAATGTCGGAGCGGACCTCCTGCAGGCGCTCGGACAGCGAGCGGCCGGCGCCGGAAGCGGGACGCCTGCGCTCCGGCCGGACCGAAGCCGTGAGGAGCATGTACGGAGACGCGACGGACAGATCGAAATAGTCGGCGGCGCGCTCCGCCAGGACCGCCGGCGCGAAGGGCCGGAAGGATTCGCGGAACTTCACCTTCAGATTGAGGCGGCTCTGCATTTCCGGCAGACGCGCATCGGCCAGGATCGAGCGGGCCCCGAGCGCGCGCGGACCGAACTCGGCGCGCCCCTGGAAGACACCCACGACCTCGCCGGCGGCAATCCGCTCGGCGACGCACCGCGCGATGACGCCGGGTCCGGCCGGACGCGGGGCCGGCACGCCCCGTTCGGTCAGCACCGCGGCGATCGCGTCATCGTCGTAAGACGGCCCGAGAAAAGCGCCCTGCATCGAGTCGTGCGCCGCATCGGGCGCGCGGGGCGCTCCGTGAAAGCCGTGGAAGAAGGCCAGCGCGGCGCCGAGCGCGCCGCCCGCGTCGCCCGCGGCGGGCTGCACCCAGATGCGCGCGAACGGGCCCTCGCGGAGCAGGCGGCCGTTGGCCACGCAGTTCAAGGCCACGCCGCCGGCCAGACAGAGGTTCGACTCCCCGGTCTCCCGCTGAAGGCAGCCGGCCATGCGCAGCACAATCTCCTCGGTGACGTCCTGGATCGAGCGGGCGAGGTCGCACTCGCGCGGGGTGATCGCTCCTCCCGGCGCGCGCGGCGGACCGCCGAAGAGCCGCGCGAACCGCCTGCCGGTCATCCGCACGCCCCGCAGATAGGCCAGGTAGTCCAGATTCAGGCGGAAGGAACCGTCGGGACGCAGATCGACCAGGTGCCGGAGGATCAGGTCGCGATAACGCGGCTGGCCGTAGGGGGCGAGGCCCATGAGCTTGTATTCGCCGGAGTTGACGCGAAAGCCGCAGAAATACGTGAATGCCGAGTAGAGGAGGCCGAGGGAGTGCGGAAATCGCAGCTCCCGGAGCAGCTCAAGCCGCGAGCCGGCGCCGCGCCCGAAGGTGGCGGTGGACCATTCGCCGACCGCGTCGAGCGTGAGCACGGCGGCGCGTTCGAACGGCGACGGAAAGAATGCGCTGGCGGCGTGGGCCTCATGGTGGGCCGTGAAGAAGATCCGCCCCGTGGCATCGTAGCCCGCGGCGCGCACGGCGTCCTCGATCTCCGCGGGAATCCAGAGTTTCCGGCGCAACCAGGCGGGCATGGCGGCGGAGAACGCGCGAAAACCGGCCGGGGCCACGGCGAACGCCGTGCTGAGGATGCGTTCGAACTTGACCAGCGGTTTCTCGTAAAAGACGACCGCGTCGGGCGGCCCGCCACCCTCGGCCAGACAGTAGTTCACGGCGTGCCGGGGCAACGAAGGGTCATGCTTGATCCGCGTGAAGCGCTCCTCCTGGGCGGCGGCGACGATGCGGCCGTCTTCGACCAGGGCCGCGGCCGAATCGTGGTAGTAGGCGCTGATTCCCAGGATTCGCATCGGCTAGAACTGGCGCCGGAAACGGTCGGCCGAGCCCGCGCGCGGCAGCGTTTCCCAATAGGTGGACCGCGCCGGCTCCCAGGCGCGGCGCAGCGGATCACGGTGCAACACGGCGAGAAGCAGACGCCCCGGAACGAAGCAGATGACAAACACGGCCCCGAGCAGGACCCACGTCACGGCGGCCCCGACGCCGCGGCCGGCGCGGCCGAGGGCTGCCTCGATGGGCGCCCAGGCACGCGGCCAGAAGAGCGCGAGAGCCAACAGCGCCGCCGCCAGCGCCAGCAGCGCGAAATTCCAGGGCCGGCGCCACCCATAACAGCCGACGGCGGCAACGACGACGGCCAGCGCGGGGCCACCGAGTGCCCGCCAGCGGAGGTTCACGCGAGCCGGCGCGTGCCGACGAAAAGAAAGGGGCGTTTTCACGCCCCTTTCTCGTAACCCAAACAGCGCCAAAAAGGCGATTTCAGAAGTCGAGACCGTAGGTGAGGGCAAACTTGGCGTAGGTCGGGACCAGGTAGCGCTGGGTGGCGACCACCCCAGCGGCACCGGACGGCTTCCAACCGATGACGTCATCCACCCTCGTCAGGTTCTTGGCGTTGAATTGAATGACCTGGTTGCAGCCAAACGCCTTGAAACGGTAGCCGGCGAAGAACTCGGCGTAGAACGTGCTCGGATTGTAGCGCGCGATCCGAACCCCGTTCGACCCGATCTGATAATCCTGCAGGGCCTGGCCCGCCCCCTGGAGACCGAGGCCCAGGGACAAGCCTTTGGCGCCGCCTTCCGTGAAGATATACTTAACCAGCACGGAGTATTGCTGCCTGATGTGACCGGAGACGGTGTCGCCCTGGGTGACGCCATTGGTCGACTCTTCGCTGTTGTTGGCGTAGCTGAGCACAACCTGAAGGTTCTTGGTCGGCTGGATGGCCAGATCGGCTTCGAGGCCCTTCGACTCCAGTTCAGCGGGGACGAGATCACCGAGGCCGCCGTTGCGATCCAGCAATTGATCGCGCGTGAGCCCGGGGAAGTACAAGGCGCGCTGAGCCGTCGTATAGGTATCCCAGAGCACCTTGTTCTGATTGATCGCACTGGGATCGCGCACACCACCGCCGGTCTTGTTGATCTTGTAGTAGCTGATCGTTCCGTTGATCGCGCTGTTCAGCAGGTCGAACTTGAATCCCACTTCGTTGCTCTTGCCGATCTCAGGGGGCAGCGGCACGTTGAAGTCGTTCTTGTCCGTGGTCGGGAAGAGCGAGGTCGAATGGACGGCGAAGATCGAGACCTGGGGGGTGATATCGAACATGGCGCCAAACATCGGAGAGTCCTTCGACACATCCACACCCGGGGCGTTGTAGGCCGTCGCGGAGATGTTGGCCCACGCGATATTCCTGATGTGCGTGTGGTTGACGGCGGCACTCAGTCTCAGGCGATTGTCGAACGCAGCGAGCTGCCAGTTGACATAGTAATAGTTGTTCTTGTTGCGCTCGCGGTTCCCCTCACCGAGGTTGTGGGTAAGACTGGTCGGCGCTCCCCCGACGGGCACCTGGGTGGAGATACCTGCCCTGACCGGAAGGTCGAAGACAACGGTCGCGGCGCCATCGTCCGGCTCGAGCCATTTGTTCGACCAGAAGTTCTCGGCCCAGTAGGCACCGCCGGCCGTGATCGTATTCTTGATCGATGCCGCGTCGAACTTGTAGACGGCGTTCCCTCCATAGGCATGGATGCTGTTGCTCCAATCGCGCCAGTGAAAGACCTTGCGAATGACCTCGTTGGGCGTGCCGGGATTGAGCCATCCGGTGGGCACGCATCCGAACTGCGACCAACCCGCCACATCCCAACCCGCGGCATTCTGGCTGTTGTTGTTGTCATCCCAACCATTGCTGTCGATGTTCTGGTGCCGGTTGGCCTGGAAGTAGCCGGTCACGTAGAAGTCATCGCTGATCTTCTGGGTGACGGTGCCACGGACCATGTGGGTTTCCAGCGAGCGGTCGTTGGAGCCGGCATCCGCCCAATTCCAGGTCCATGGAATGTTCGGGTGGTCGGCTTGGAGCGGAATCACCACGCCAACTCCCAGCTCCTGGGCGGCCGTGGCGGCGACGGAGCCGCCCGCGCGCGTGTAGTAGCCGAGGTCATTGGGTTTCTGGCGCCAGCTTGACTCGACGAGCAAGGCGATCGTGGTGTCCCGCAGAGGCTGCCACTGGAGGTTCACCTGCGAGAACTCGGTCCGGCCATCCGAGTGGTCGCGTTTGTCCTGGGTCGTGGCGTAGGCCCCGTTGAAGCGGACACCGAACCGGCCGTCGCCCGCCCTGCCCGCGTAATTGGCATCGACGGTGTAGCGGAAGCCGCCCTCGTCGCTGGTCATCAGCCGGACACTCCCGAAGTTTTTGCCCATGTCCACCTGCTTGGTGATGCTGTTCATGACACCACCGGCGTAGGAAAGGCCGTAGAGCGCCGCCGCCGGGCCTTTGACGACTTCGACCCGGGCCAGACCCTGGGAATCGACCGGGTCATACTCGCGAATGCCATCGCGCAGACCCCAGTTTTGAACGAATCCGCGGAACAGAAAGGCGTTGTAGGCCTGTTGGATGACGTTGTCCGATTGAACGTCGGCACCGCCGTTGACCACCGCGGCATTGTACCGCTCGAGATTGGTCTGGTCGGAGATGACCAGGTCATCGGTCAGATCCTTGGTGAAGACCTGAATGTTCAGCGCAATGTCTCTGATCGGCATGTCCAGGCGGGTGCCGGCGATCGAGTTCGAGGCGCGGTAGCCGTAGTCCCGGGTCGTGGTCACCTGGAATGGCGACATTGAGATCACCTCCCGCTGTTCGGAGGCTGGCGGAGTGGACGCAGTTTCCTGCGCAAAGGCAGCGCCGGCGATGAGTTGCAGCGCAATGACGCAGGCCGCCGGGAATCGCGCGGCACGGGTGCGAGCTTGTTGGGCAGTAGGGTAGTTCATAGGTTTTAGGTCGGGATGGAGCACGACCTGGCGGCGGAGGGTCCGGCGCAGGACGGGCGTAATCTTCACGGGCACGGGTAAGGCGAAGGCGCGGGGAAACTCAGCCCAGGGAGCGAAACGGGGGAACAGAACGGGGTAACCTTCGCCAACGCCGCCGACACAGCCCCGCGCGGGTTGCGGACACAAATCATTCGCCACTCAAACGGTGGAGTGGACCCGGCTTTCGCCACTCAAACGGTGGAGTAGATCCGCGGTGCGTCCAGCCACTCCGCCGCGGGTTGGCGACGCGCCAATCGCGGAGCGGTGACGCCGTCCTGCCAGTATCCGGGAATGTGGGTGATCGCCTGGGCCTGGGGCACGCCGCGTTGAAACGCTTCGATCATGATGGCGAGTTGCTCCATGGCACGCTGCCCGACGAGCCGGTGGTTCTGCACGACGCCGGCCACCTGCGGCAGACTGGGCGGCACGTCGAGCGACGCAAACGCGACGTCCTCGGGCAGATGCACGCCGACCGTGGCAAACGTGTCGAGCAGTTCATTCCAGTTGGAAATGACGACATCGACCTTTTGAGCCCGGATCCACTCCGGGACAATCCGGGGCAGCATCGGCACGTCGGCCAGGCTGAAGATGAGCGGCGGCACGCATTCGGTTTCCGGGAGCGACGCCTGTTCGATGAGCAGGCCCATGCCGAACGATTCGGCGAGGCGGGTCTGGTCCTCGCGGGCGGTGGC
>CAZKDK010000144.1:0-8849 GCA_964551145.1 uncultured Opitutaceae bacterium
CGACATCTACGGGCTGTCCGAGATCATCGGCCCCGGCGTGGGCAGCGAGTGCGCGTGCCAGACCGGCCCGCACATCTTCGAGGACCATTTCCTGGTGGAGATCATCGACCCCGGCACGCTCGAGCCGGTCGCGGACGGCGCCGAGGGCGAGTTGGTGATCACCACGCTGAGCAAGCAGGCCATGCCGGTGATCCGCTACCGCACCCGCGACATCACGGCAATCGAGGCGAAGCCCTGCGCGTGCGGGCGGACCGTCCGGCGCATCCGCCGCATCAGCCGCCGCAGCGACGACATGATCATCATCCGCGGCGTCAACGTCTATCCCTCGCAGATCGAGATCGCGCTGCTCAAGACCGAGGCCAGCCTGCCGCACTACCAGATCGTGCTCACCCGCCAGTCCGGCCTCGACCGCATGGAGGTGCGTGTCGAGATCACCGGCACGATGCTGAGCGACCGGCTGAGCGAGATGGAGGGGCTGCAGCGGCGGTTCGCCCACGGCATCGAGTCGATCACCGGCCTCCATGCGGAGGTGACGCTCGTGCAGCCCGGCACCATCCCGCGCAGCGAGGGCAAGGCGAAGCGCGTCCTGGACAAACGCAACGAGTCGGTCTGAGACGGTTGGGGATGCTCGCTACCCGCTACTCACTACCCGCTACTACCGTCATGAAAATCCGCCAGCTCTCCGTCTTTCTCGAGAACCGTACCGGGCGCCTGTCCGCCCTTTGCCGCACGCTGGCCGACGCCGGCGTCAACCTCAGCACGCTCACCCTGGCCGAGACCGGCGAGTTCGGCCTCCTCCGGCTGATCACGCCCGACCCCGACAAGGCCCGGGCGGTGGCCGAGAAGGCGGGCTACGCGGTCACCGCGACCGAGGTCGTGGCCTTGCAGGTGCCCGACCGTCCGGGCGGGCTGGCCTCGGTGCTGAAGGTGCTCGAGGCGGCGAACCTCTCCGTGGAGTACATGTATGCCTTCGCCATGCGCACGGGCGGCGATGCGATCATGATCTTCCGCTTCGGCGACATGGACCGCGCGATCGCGGCGCTCCAGGCCGGCGGCGTCGGCGTCTCCAAGGCGGTCGATCTCTTTGGCAAGTGACGTTCGGCCGGATGGCGCGGAAGTTCACGCCCGCCCAATCAGCTGCGTTGAATGGAGGTCACCTTGAACTGCAACAGTCTCAGCTTTTCCAAGCTGGCGCGTTTCCTGGGTGGGTTTCTGATCGTTGCTGTGCCTTTGTTGGTTCGTGCCGTGGCCGCTGATGCGCCACGATCGATCGATGGCGTTCTGAAGTATCAGTTCTGGATCTCTGGCTTTGTGCCGGGTGCCGAAAACGGACCGGCGGCCGAGGAGCGGGTAATCACGCTGGGGCTCCGCGTCTGGCCCGGGCAATGCGTGAGTTTCGACTGCACGCGAATCTGCGCCAAAGGAAACCAGATCGCCCTGCAGATCAGGGCAGCTTCTCTGATGCGGGCGACTCGCGGCGGCGCATGGGTCCCGATCAGGCGCCCGTTTGTAACGGATCCTGGTGACTGGGAAACGGTGACGCTTTGCCCCGCCGGCGGAGACCAAATCGTCGATCTGCAGTACCGAATCAACAAGTGGGATGTCGGCGCGGCGCTCGGGATGATTGACGGCCGGACCCGCAATTCCGTGACAACGCAAGTTCTCGTCTGCCTCGATTTGTATGTGTACGAAAAGGGAAAACGGGTAAAGGCTGGCGAGCTAAGGTCGGATCCGTTTTTTGTTCGCGTCTCTGCAGATCGCTTCGAGTTCTCCGACGCGCCCTTCGACTGAGGTTTAACTCTCCGCCGCCGCTGACTGTCCGTCGTCGGAACCATGAAGGCACCCGCAAGATGACACCACCGGTTTGTCAGGCGCGGGAAGCGCGGGAGTGAGGGCCGGGGCGAGTTGTCAGAATGGCGGACAGGAGCGGCTCAGCCGAGGTCCAGCCAGGCGCAGGCCATGCCGGCGAGGAGGCCCAAGAGGTGGCCCTCCCACGAGGTGCCGCCGCGCGCCGGCAGCGATCGGCGCAGCCAAAGGCCCGCGGCCGCGGGGCCGGGATTCCTGACCGCATCGCTCCGTCCCAGTTGTCATTTAATAGATGACATTCGATTTCGACCCATGCGCCCTGATCCGAACTTCCAGGGACCGTGGTCGAATCATCCCGGAATTTGCCCGGGACGGACCACGGTTGTCATTTAATAGATGACAATAGGCGGTCGCGACATCGGGCCCGTTCAGGACGCGGGCTCCGGGCCTGGCGATGAAGTTTCTCGGTTATGGATGATTTCATTTAATGAATGACACGGCCGACCTTCTCTGCCAGGCAGGGAGAATGAACGATCGCCCGCTGTTCTTTTCCGGTTGTCCGCGAGACTTTGGAGACCTCGCCGAGCATTTGACGGCATTGGCCCGTCGCAGCGCCAGCCTGGCGAAGAAGCGCCGGCGGCCGCCGATCGTGGCCAGACACTGGCGGTGCCTTCGGGCCGGGCCGGATACCCCGCTGTGGAATGCGGTGGCACGAGCGGCCGCGATGCGCCTCAGACGCCGCGGAGCCAAGGTGCGGCTGGCGCGATTGCTGGGTATCTCCCGGCAACGGCTGCATCTGTTGCTCGTGGCGAAGCGCGCCTACCCGGATGCGGAGCGGGCGCTGCAGTTGCTCTGCTGGCTCCGGTTCGAATCTCCGCGCCGTCGTCAGGCCCGGTCAGCGCCGCCCCGCCCAAACCGGTTGTCATCTATTAAATGACAAACCGGATTCGCCGCGTGCGGCCGATCGCGGGGCGGTTGGAAGCCGGGCGTCTCCCGGGTCGTGGGCCGATCGGGATCTCCCGGTTCGTCCGGTTCGCGCGGCCGCTCCGGGTTGTCATCTATTAAATGACAAACCTGTTTCGCGACCCGAAGCGGTTCGCGGCGTCTTTAGCGGGGCGCCCCCATGGAACGGTGGCTTGCGCCGGATATGAGCGCAGCCCGGACGGCGCCGCCCCGTCCAAACCGGTTGTCATCTATTAAATGACAAACCGGGTTCGCCGCATGCGATTGAACCGCGGCGACGGTCGGCAAGGGGGGCGGGGGCCGCGCGCATGCGGTCACGTTCCGTGGTCGCATCCCGCCGCGGGTCACCCGAGGTCGAGCCAGGCGCGGGCGATGCCGGCGAGGAGGCCGAGGAGGTGCCCCTCCCACGAGGTGCCGCCGCGCGCCGGCTTCACCCCGGCCAGCAGCCCGCCGTAGGCGAGCATCACCCCGCCGCCCACCAGCAGGTCGGACGTCGTGCGCGTGAACCAGGCGGCGGCCAGCAGATACCCGAGAAAGCCGAAGATCACGCCGCTCATGCCGACATGCGAGGCGTTGCGGCCGAAGAGCCAGACCAGCGCGCCCTGCGCGAGGGCGATCGTGGCGCCCACCTCGACGAACCGCGCCTCATCCCGGCGTAGCACGAGCGCGCCGAGCACGAGGAACGGGGGCAGGTTGGCGGCCAGATGCGCCGCGTTGGCGTGCACGAAGGGGGCGGTGACGATGCCGGGGAACCCCGCGATCTGGCGCGGCGTCACTCCGAGGCGGGTGGCGGCGCGGGGGGAGACCGCCGCGAGGATGGTTCCCGCCACCATCGCCACCGCCGGCCAGGCCAGGTAGCATGCCGGAGCCTCCAGGTAGAGGCGGTGGAGGTAGTTCGCGATCAGATCCATCGTCAGTATCAGAGGACAGGGGACAGAGGATGGAGGACAGAGGATGGAGGACGGGGAGCAGGAGGCAGGAGGCAGGAGACGGAGTGCAAACGAATGCTGACGGATGCGTCCAACGAACGGCGTCAGGTCAACGGTAGGTTCCAATCGTGCTCCTTGGAACTTGAAACTTGGGCCTTGGAACTTGGGACTTGGAACTTGGGACTTGGCACCTGGAACTTGGAATTTGTTCGCCAACTATGGCGGACAATTGCCAAACGCGGTCGATTCTGACCTTGTGGTCCCATGCGAATCGCCGTGCTCGCCGACACGCACGACCATTATCCGCTTGGGCTGCCCGAACGGTTGCGCGCGGCCGACGAGATCTGGCACCTCGGCGACGTCTGCCATCCGGCGGTGCTGGTGGAATTCGAGCGGCTCGGACCGCCCGTGCGCGTCGTGCTCGGCAACTGCGACTGGCACACGGTCTGGCCGCGCGAGATCCGCCTGCAACGCGAGGGCGCGCGCCTCGTGTTGATCCACGCGCCCCCGGCGAAGGCGCCGGCCGACACGGACGTCGTGCTGCACGGCCACACCCACGTGCCGCGCGACGAGACGGACGCGCGCGGCGTGCGCTGGCTCAACCCCGGCTGCATTTCGCGCCCGCGCTCCCATACTCCGCCGAGTTTTGCGTGGTTGACGATCCGCCCCGGTCGGCTCGACTGGCGGGTGGTTCCCCTCTGATTCCCAATGCTCAAGAGCCTCCCCAATCTGCTCAGCATCCTGCGCCTGGCGCTGGCCCCGGTCATGGTGGCGGTGGCGGGACTGACGGGTTCCCGGCCCTGGTTCCTCGGACTGTTCGGGGCCTCGCTCCTGACGGACGCGCTCGACGGTTTCCTGGCGCGGCGGCTGCACGCGGAATCCGACTTGGGCCGCCGCCTCGACAGTTGGGGCGACTACGCGCTGACCGCGACCGCGGTGGCGGGGATCTGTCTCCTGTGGCCGGAGGTGGTGATGGTTGAATGGCCGTGGTTCGTGGTGACGCTGCTCGGCTGTTTTACGATCGTGGGCTACGGATTGCTCCGGTGGCGCCGGGTGCTCGGTTACCACACCTGGCTGGCGAAGCTGATGGCGGTGCTGCTGCCGGCCACCGTGCTGGTGTTGCTGGCCGGATGGTCGGCCGTTCCCTTTCATGCCGCGGTGATCCTGCAGGTGGTGTGCGGAGTGGAGGAGATGGCGATCGCCTTCCTGCTGCCCGGCTATTCGGGACCCATGCCCAGCGTCTGGCAGGCCCTCCGCCGCCGGCGTGAAGCCGGGCCCGCGGCGGCTCCCGGCGGCCGGTGACGATCGCGCCGCCAGCCGGGGGCGGGCAGCTGCCGCTTTTTGCGCCGGCGGGGCCGGCGCCGGAGGCGGGCGTGGCCTACGTCCGGAGCGAGCGCGCCCGGCGCTACCGTCTCACCCTCCGGCGCGACGGCACCGCGGTGGCGACGATTCCGAGGCGCGGCACGGAGGGGGAGGCGCGCCGGTTCGTCGAGCAGCAGCGCGGCTGGCTCGAGCGGGCCCGCGCCCGCCAGCGGGCGCGGCCGCGCGCCCCGGAAACCTGGGCGCCCGGCACGCCGGTGCTCTGGCGCGGCGAGGAGCAGCCGATCCGGGTGCTCGCCGCCGGCCGGCCGGCGGTCGCGATCGGGACCGAGACGTTTCGCGTGCCGCGGCTGACCGGCGACCTGCGGCCGGCGCTCGAGGCGCAGTTCCGGCGCCGGGCGCGCATCGAGCTGCCGGCGCGCGCCTGGGAGCTGGCGGCGGCGACCGGCACGGCGATCAAACGGGTCACCATCCGCAGCCAGCGCTCGCGCTGGGGCTCGTGCTCGGCGGGCGGCACGATTTCGCTCAACTGGAGGCTGATGCAGGCGCCCGGGGCGGTGCGCGACTATCTCATCCACCACGAGCTGGCGCACCGGCGGGAGATGAACCACTCCCGGCGTTTCTGGGCGCGCGTGGCCGCGATCTGCCCGGGCTGGCGCGAAGCGGAGCGCTGGCTCAAGCGGCACGGCAGCCTTGCCGGGCTGTAGGGTCCGCCGCCCGCAGCTAGGGCTCCGCGGTCTTGCGCGGCCGCACCGTGCTCGCGAGCACGGCCACCGCCAGCACCCCGCCGATGACGCCGAGCGAGGTGGCCGTGGAGATGTCCACCCAGGGCTCGATCAGCATCTTCACGCCGATGAACACCAGGATGACCGCGAGGCCGAGCTTCAGGAAGCGGAAGAGCTGCATGACGCCGTTGAGCGCGAAATAGAGGGAGCGCAGGCCGAGGATCGCAAAGATGTTGGAGGTGAGCGCCACGAAACCGTCCTTCGAGATCGCCAGCACCGCGGGCAGCGAGTCGAGGGCGAAGACCAGGTCGGTCGTCTCGACGACGATCAGCACGATGAACAGCGACGTTGCCGCCGGCCGGCCGCCGTCCCGGATGAAAAAGCGGCCGTCCGGGTCGCCCGCCGCCACCGGGAAGAAGCGCCGGAAGAGGCGCACGGCGAAGTTGTGGTCGGGATCGACGTCCACCATTTCCCTGCGGGGCAGGGCCATCTTGACTCCGGTGTAGACGAGGAAGGCGCCGAAGAAGTAGAGCACCCAGTGAAAGCGCTGGATGACGCTGACGCCGGCCAGGATGAATGCCGCGCGCATCAGGACGGCGCCCAGGATGCCCCAGAACAGCACCCGGTGCTGCCAGCGCGGCGCCACCTTGAAATAGGTGAAGATGACGATGAAGATGAAGACGTTGTCGACGCTCAGGCAGAGCTCGACCAGGTAGGCGGCGAGGAACTGGTTGCCGAGTTCGGTGCCCCGCCAGTGGTAGACCAGGCCGTTGAAACCGAGGGCCAGGCTTAACCAGACCGCGCACCAGACGAGCGCCTCGCGCATCTTCACCTCGTGCGCCGTGTGCTGGAACACGCCCAGGTCCACGGCCAGCATGACCGCGATGAAGGCAAAGAAGCCGGCCCAGGCCCACCAGGGGAGGGCGGGGCTGCCGGCGACGATCGCGAACGACGAAAGCATGGGCGGGCGGAGCATTGCGGGCGCCGGGGGGGCGGGCAAGCGGAACTGGTCACGGGCCGGCGTGAAGCCGGCCGCGCTGGGCTGAGGCGGCGGCGCAGCCGCAACCTGCAGGGACCACCCGTCCGGTCTATTGCTCTGCGCCGAGCGCCCGCGCGTAGGCGGCCCGGGCGGTGAGATAGGTCCAGCGGGCCGCGGCCAGCGACGACTCGGCGCCGGCCAGCGCCGTCTGCGTATCCAGCAGGTCGGTGATCAGCGCCGCGCCGTTTTGGTACCGCTCGCGCACCACCCGCAGGCTCTCCGCGTCGGCGCGCACCGTGGCGTCGTTGGCCGCGATGGAGTCCCACGCGCGCTCGAGCTCGGCCGCGGCGGCCCAGACCTCCTGGCGCACCTGGAGGACGTGCTGTTCATAGGCGGCCTGCTCTCGGGCCAGTTCGGCCCGGCGGCGGGCGACGCGATGGGCGCGGCTGCCGCCGTCGAACACCGGCAGGTCGACCGACAGGCCCACCTGCCACTCCTTGCTTTCCGGCAGCAGGGCGGTGTCGTTCCAGCCGTACGAACCGTCGGCCCGCAGCTTGGGCGCGCGGGCGGCGCGGGCGCCGTCGACGCTCGCCCGGGCGGCGGTGACGCGGAGCTGCTCCGAGCGCAGCTCAGGCCGGTTCGCGATGGCGGCCGCGATAGCTTCGGCCAGGTCGGCCGCGGCGGGCGGCGGGGCCGCGCCGTCCGGCGCGGCGATGGCCAGCGGCGTCTCGGCCGGCCGGCCGATGGCGGTGTTGAGCGCGCCGACGGCGACGCGGACGCGGCTGCCGGCATCGATCAGCTGGAGCCGGGCGGCGGCGACCTCGGCCTGGACGCGCAGCACGTCGGCCTGCGGCGCGGCGCCGGCGTCCCGCCGGGCCTGGGCCAGGGTCAGATGGCTCTCGGTGCGAGCCAGGTTGCGCGTGGCGACTCCGAGGAGGTCCTGGGCCGCGGCGACCGAGTAGAATGCGGACTCGACCGAGAGGCGCACGTCGGCGCGGGTCGTCGCGGCATCCGCCTCGGCGCCGCCGAGCTGGGCGCGCGCGGCGGCGAGCCCGGCCTTGCGCTCGCCGAAATCGAACAGCGTGACGCGCGAGGACAGGCCGGCGGTCCAGTCGTCGAGCGGGCCGATCAGCTCGGGCAGGGGCTGTCCGGGAATCGAGAGACCCGAGGGCAGGAAGGCGCGCCGCTGCCAGCGGTGGTAGCCCGCGCTAAGGTCGACCTGCGGCCAGTACGGCGCCCGCGCCTCGCCCACCGCCTCGCCGGCGGCCGCGACGCCCGCCGCGGACGCGGCGAGCAGCGGATGGTGGGCGGCCGCGGCGCGCAGGCAGTCGTCGAGCGTGAGGGGCGCCGGGGCGGTCCCATCGGCGCCGAGCGCGTTCGCGCCAAGAACGATCAGGGCAGCCCAGACGCCGGGTCGCCGGGCCAGGAGCTTCAGGCGGGACAAAAGAATGGATTTCATGGCTGGGGACGGGTTGGGTTTTCGCGCGGCGAAAACCTAGAGGGTCTTGTGGAAGCGTTTCACGGCGAACGTCATCACGGCCAGGCCGATGACGAGGAGCGCGGCCATCTGGGGCCAGAGGATGTCGACGCCCACGCCCTTGAGAAAGACGCCGCGGATGATGACGAGGAAGTAGCGCAGCGGGTTGAGGAGGGTGAACCACTGGATGACCACCGGCATGTTCGCGATCGGGTAGATGAAACCGGAAAGCAGCATCGCCGGGAAAAAGAAGAAGAAGGTGGTCATCATCGCCTGCTGCTGCGTGCGGCAGACGGTCGAGATGAACAGGCCGATGCCGAGCGTGCTCAGCAGGTAGAGGCTGGTGGCGCCCAGCAGCAGCCAGAGGCTGCCGCGGATCGGGACGTCGAACCAGAACACGCCGACCGCCGTGACGAGGAGGACGTCGACGAAGCCGATGACGACGAACGGCGCGCACTTGCCGAGGATGAATTCCACCGGCCGGATCGGCGTCACCATGATCTGCTCGATCGTGCCGACCTCCTTCTCGCGCACGATGGCCATGCCGGTGAGCATGAGGGTCACGAGCATGACCAGCACCGCCATGATCCCCGGGACGAAGTAGTTCCGGCTCTCCAGGTTCTCGTTGAACCAGGCGCGGGGCCGCAGGT
>CAZKDK010000145.1:0-8645 GCA_964551145.1 uncultured Opitutaceae bacterium
ACTTGATCGACCGGAGCTGGCGTTCGGACAAGAGAGTCTGATCGTGCTCCTTGCGCTTGCTTGCGAGGTATTCGTCCATCGCGGTGGCCAGCAGGACGTCCCGCTCCGGCTCGCGGTAATTAACAAGCGCGTAATCGACGTAGCAGGTCAGAGACCGCGGCCGGCCAGCAAGTCGGCAGAACACGGACTCCGCTTCGCGTAACTGATCCTCGGCGAGAAATGTGGTGGCGACATGCAGGCCGGCTGCGGCCTGCAACGCCTTCAACTCAAGAGCGTCCTTTTCGGCCGCGGCAGCTTCCCGGGTCTTGAAGTTCCGGCGAATGCGGAGGCCGTGCAGCCGGCCGTCGACCCGCCAAGACGTGACACCGTTTCGGTTTTCAAACCGGCTGACGGCGAATGTATTGTTGTGGCTCATGCTCAGGTTGCCACGTCAACTGGGCAACCTAGCTTCGCCAAAACCCTAAGTCTCCTATTATCAGAGATTAAAGTGGTGGAGGTGGCGGGAGTTGAACCCGCGTGCCCTGAGCCTTCACACGCCGCTTCTACCTGTGTAGCATCCTTTTGATCTCGCCGTCGCCACGCGAGGACACGCGCTTGGCGCCGGCCAGCAGACGGATGAAGGTACGACCGGAGCGTCGTCCACACCCACCCCGGCTATGCCTGCTGTCGTCGTTCCGTTCGGCTAGCAGGCGTCGCCGGCGGAACGTCACTGCCTAATTAAGCAGCGAGAGGCATCTCTTCGTAGTTGCCTATTATTTTTTTGAAGGGGGATTAACGAGGCCAACCTTCATCCTCGACAGGCAGCGACGCGTTCCAACCCAGGGTCGAATCCGGAACACCCCCATTTCCAGGCAAGTTCCAAGGATCAAGTTTCAAGTCCCAAGGACCCGGAAACCCTCCCGGTGAATTTGCACGGTTGGTTGACTGGACGCGCCAGTCAAAGAACAGAAGGTCATGATGCCCCGGCCGGTGGTGAACGCAAGCAGCCGTTCCGGCGGGCGGGCCCAGGCGCCCGGACGGCCCCCCGCCAGGCCGTTTCCCGTTGCCACACGGCCAATAAAGCGATGCGCTCATCCGCAGAAAAGCCGGGCCTTTCGGCCCGGCGGTGTCGAGATTCAGCACCATGTCCTCCCGGAAACCCTCCGTCCCGTCCGAGCCCCGAATCATCGTGCGCGGCGTGCACTTCGAACTCAACGCCGACCTGCGAGCGACCGTCGAAGACAAGATGGCCCGCCTGCTGCGCCACGAGGAGCGCATTGTCCGAGTGCGGATCGACATCGAGCACGACAAGGCCCGCGACCCGAACAAGGCGTTCGTCGCCAAGGGGCATATCGAGATTCACGGCCCCGATCTGGTCGCGAGCGTCGCCAGCGACGACCCGCAGAAATCCCTCGATGCGCTGATCGACAAGCTCGACCGCATGCTCCGCAAGAAGGCCACCGCCGCCCGCGAACGGCGCCGCCACCAGCCGAAGATCGAGATTCCCTCCGAGCTCCCGAAGATCGACTAGGACGCCGTCGGCCGTGGCATGCTCCGGCGTCCTGAGTCAAAATTGCCCGGGCGATTTTGACGGGAATCCCCGCCCTGCGGGGGCCGAAAACGCCGCTGGCGTTTTCGTTTAGCAGCCCGGAGGCCCAACGGCCGACGGGGTGCTACCCCACCCATGCCAGGCCGAAGCGCAGCCAGAGCGGGATCACCAGGACGCCCAGCGCCGTCGTCGCCAGGATGATCTGCGCCGCGGTCACGGGCTGCCCGCCGTAGTGGCGCGCGAGCACCAGCGGCATCATCCCGGACGGCATCGCGGCCTGCACCACCAGCACGCGCTTGAGTTCGATCGAGACGGGGGCGTACCGCGCGAGGAGCAGAAACGCCACCGGCAGCACGGCGAGCCGCAGCAGGCAGGCGACCGGCATGGTGCGCCCGCGAAAGAGCTGGCGCGGCTGCTCGAGATAGGGTTCGAGCGTGGCTCCGCAGAGCAGGAGACCGAACGGGATCGCGCACCCGCCGAGCATGTCGATCACGCGCATGACCACGCCGGGCAGGGCGACTCCCGAACGATTGATGACGAGCGCGGCCAGCAGCGTGCAGATCGGCGCGTTCACCACCTGCCGCCAGCCCTCGCGCGGCGACAGGCCCGACAGCACGAGAAGCCCGACGCTCCACACCGCCAGCTCGCAGCCCATGTTCTGCACGAGCAGCACGCCGAGCGGCCCCCGACCGAAGAGCGATTCCGTCAGCGGAATCGGGATGAATCCGTAGTTGTAGATGCCCACCGTGAACGCGAACGTCCGCAGCCCCGAGCCCACGTGCAGGCCGAGGGCGCGGCCCGCGTAGTATCCGACGGCAAATCCCAGCACGACGGTCGCGAAGCCGGCCAGCGGCGGCCAGATCACGTTGGCCGGGTCGTGCAGCGCCGTGTTGCTGAGCACGCTCCGGAGGATCAGCGCCGGATACAGGAAATTGACGTAGACGCGCAGGAGCCCCGACTCGGTCTCGGCGGACAGCGCGCACACCCGCCGCATCGCCGCCCCCAGCGCGAACAGCAGGAACACCGGGGCGACCAGCGCCAGCAGCTGCCAGTAGTCGGGAATCGGAGGTGTCATGACGCCATCATCAGCCGGCGCGGCCGGGGTGTACTGGATTGCGGAGTCCCCGGAATTCCCGCAACGACAATCCTACGCCGCCGGACCGGCCTCGCCGGCCATCGCCCGCCCGGCGAGCCAGCCCGTGGTCCAGGCGGACTGGAGGTTGAAGCCCCCCGTAACGCCGTCGATGTCCAGGATCTCGCCGGCGAAATGCAGGCCCGGGCAGCGCCGGCTGGCCATCGTCTGGAAATCGACCTCCGCGAGCCGCACGCCGCCGCAGGTGACGAACTCCTCCTTGAACAGGCTCTTGCCCGCGACCGCGAAACTGCCCTGGGTGAGCTGCGCGGCCAGCGCCCGCAGCACCTCGTTCGACACGGACGTCCATGGGGTCGCCGGCGCCAGGCCCGCGGCCGCCGTCAGGCGCTCCCACAGCCGCAGCGGCAGCCCGAACGGCGCGCGGGCCGCTGCCTGGCGCCGCGGCCATTCCGTGCGCAGCCGCGCCAGCCCGGCCCCCATCTCATCCGGCCCCTGCGGCGGCACCCAGTTGACCACCAGCGAAAAGCGGTAGCCGCAGTCATGCAGCGGGCGGGCCCCCCAGGCGGAGAGTCTCAGGATGGCCGGGCCGCTCACGCCCCAATGCGTGACCAGGAGCGGACCGCGCTCGCGCAGCCTTGCCCCCGGCGCGGCCACCTCGGCATCGGCCACGGACACACCCGCCAGGCCGGCCAGCCGGGGATCATCGACGTGGAACGTGAACAGCGACGGTACCGGAGGCTCGATCGTGTGCCCGAGGCCGCGGGCGATGGCCAGGCCGCCGCCGGCCGCGCCACCTCCCGTCGCCAGCAGCAGCCGGTCGCAGGCCACCGTCTCGCCGGTGGTCAGCTCCACCTCGAAACCCGCGCGGACCGCCCGGACCCCGCACCGGGTGCGCATGGCAATCCCCGCCGCCTGCGCGGCCCGCGCGAGGCAGTCGACCACCGTGGCCGAATCGTCGGTGACCGGAAACATCCGGCCATCGGCCTCGGTCTTCACCGCGACGCCGCGGGCCTCGAACCATGCCACCGTTTCGCGCGGGCCCCAGCGGTGGAACGGCCCGAGCAGTTCGCGGCCGCCGCGCGGATAATGGCGCGCGAGTGCGTCCGGATCGGAACTGGCATGGGTGAGATTGCACCGGCCGCCGCCGGCGATCCGCACCTTGGCCAGCGGCCGCGCCGTCGCCTCGCAGATCGTGACCCGGGCCGCCGGGTTCTGCTCCGCGCAGGCGATCGCCGCGAAATACCCCGCGGCCCCGCCGCCCGCGATGATGACGCGCACCGGTTTCATTGGCGGCCGCCACCGTGGGCCGCCCGCGGCGGGTTGTCGAAAATTAAACCGCCGCGGACCCAGGGGTGCCGCGGCGGGTTGCAAGGCTTCGGGATCGTTTGTCCCGAAAAGGGTCTGCTCAGGTGGCGGGAGTGCCGGGCGCCGGCTCGGCGGCGGCAGGAGCAGGAGGGCCGCCCGCGGGCCCACCCGCTTTGGGGCCCCAGTGGCCCCATTCGCCCCGTCCCGGGTGCGGCAGGGCGTCGAGCTTCTTCTGCTGGTCAAGCGTGAGCACGCCGCGGAACTTGGCCTGCGTGTCGGTCCTCAGCGTGCGCAGCTTGGTGTGCCGGTCCTCCTCCGACAGCGGTTCGTTCATGATGGCCTGCCGTTGCTGGGCGGACGCCGCGAAGATGGCCGAGACCTGTTGCTGCTGCGCCGGCGTGAGATCGAGCACCGTGGTCAGCCGCTCCAGCCGCGGGCCCATGGCGCCGTGCGGTTCCATCGCCGGATTCTGGGCCGGGGGCGCCGGGTTGTCGTCGGCGCGCACGCCGGTCCAAGTGGCCGCGGCCAGACCAGCCGCCAGCAGGACGTATTTCAGCATTGAATTCATCGGATTGTCACCTCGGGCTCTTGGTTGCGATTGGGCGCTGGATGCCGGACAGGGGGCATGACGCCGCGCGGCGGCGGCAGTTACAGCGCGCGGGCGCCATGCTACAAAACCGCCCGAATCTTCCCATCGTTGCGGAATTTACATCGCCCGCGGACCCGGCCACTGTCGGGACCCATGCTCGAAGTCACCGGCCTGACCAAGTGCTACGGCGAGTTCACCGCGGTGCGGGACCTGGCGTTCACCGTGCAGGCCGGCGAGGTCATGGGCCTCGTGGGTCCCAACGGCGCCGGCAAGACGACCACGCTGCGCTGTTGCACGGGCGTCATCCCGCCCACGCGCGGCTCCGTGCGCATCAACCAGGTGTCCCTCGCGGACGATCCGGTTGCCGCCAAGCGCCAGCTCGCGTTCTTTCCCGACGAGCCGCGCCTGTTCGAACACCTCACCGTGTGGCAGCACCTCGTGTTTGTCGCCCGGCTCTACGGGGTGTCGGACTACGCCGCGCGAGCGCAGCCGCTGCTGGCCGACCTCGAGATGGCGGACAAGCGCGACCTGCTGCCGGGGGAGCTGTCGCGCGGCATGAAACAGAAGCTCGCGATCGCCTGCGGGCTGCTGCACGCCCCCCGCGTCATCTTCTTCGACGAGCCGCTGACGGGCCTCGACCCTGGCGGCATCCGGCACATGCAGGCGACGATGCGGCGGCTCGCCCGCGAGGGCGCGGCGGTCATCATCAGCTCCCACCTGCTCAGCCTCCTGGAGGAGGTGTGCAGCCACGTGCTCATCCTCAAGCAGGGCGAGAAGGTCGCGGCCGGTTCGCTCGCCGAGGTCCACGCCCGGTTCGCCGCGCATCCCGACGCCAGCCTCGAGGATGTGTTCTTCACGGCCACCGGTGACGGCGCGGCCCCGGCGCCTCCGCCCATTCCATGACCGGCGCGCTCGTCTATCTCCAGGTCACCTCGCTGCGCAATGCGGTCTGGCACCGCCTCCGGCGGCTGCGGCAGCCGCGCTACCTGGCCGCGACGCTCGTCGGCGCGGCCTATTTCTACCTCTTCTTCTTCCGCGCGGCCTGGCGCCACACCGCCGGGGCGAATCCCGCGGCGATGTCGGTGAATCTCGGCCTGTCGGTCGGACTGGTCACCCTGATCGTGCTGATGGTGGGCCGCATCCTCTACGCCTGGATCTTCGCCGCCGGTCGCGCGGCGCTCGCGTTTACCGAGGCCGAGGTCGTCTTCCTGTTCCCGGCGCCGGTCTCCCGCCGCGCGCTCGTGCATTTCAAGCTGCTGAAATCCCAGATGCGCGTCCTGGTGTCGGCGCTCCTGTTCTCGGTGCTGTTCAACCGGTTCGGCACCGCCGGCGGTACCGTGTGGACCCACGCCGCCGGGTGGTGGATCCTGTTTTCCACGCTGGAACTGCACGGCATCGCCGCGGCGTTCACCCGCGACCGGCTCCTCGACCTCGGCCTGAGTCCCGCGCGCCGTCGGGCGTTGCTGGGTGGGGCCGTTCTCGCGGCCGGCGCGGCGGCCTGGTGGTGGGCGCGGAACCGCCTGCCCGCGCCGACCGCCGCCGAGCGCGCCGATCCGGCGGCCCTGCTGGGCTACCTGCAGGGATTGACGGCGCTCCCGCCGGTGTCCTGGCTGCTGGCCCCCTTCCGCTGGGTGGCCGGGCCCTTCCTCGCCGCCGACGCAGGGTCGTTCCTGCGGGCGCTCGGCCCCGCGCTGCTGGTGCTGGCGGCCCACTATGTCTGGGTGATCCGCTCCGAGGTCGCCTTCGAGGAGGCGTCGCTCGACCTCGCCCGCCGGCGTGCCGAGCGCGCGGAGGCGCGGCACGGTGGCCGGGTGAACCGGCCGGCCCGCCGCCACCGCGAGCCGTTCGCCCTCGCGCCGCACGGTCCCGCGCCGGTCGCGTTCCTGTGGCGGAACCTCATCGCCGCCGGGCCCTGGTTCCATCCGCGCAACGGGCTGCTCCTGGCCGCGCTCGTGCTCGGCGGCACCGCCTGGCTTGCGGCGGACCCGTCGCGGCGGCCGTGGCTGAAGGCCGTGATCACGGGCGCGCCGATAATCGGCGTCTGGGCGCTGGTGGCCGGTCCCATGTTCATGCGCCGCGAGGCGCGGCTGCTGATGGAGCGGCTCGACGTGGTCAAGACGCTGCCGTTGCGGGGCTGGCAGGTCGTGCTGGGCGAGATGCTGTCGCCGATCGTCCTACTGACGGCGGTGGAGTGGCTGGTCGTCGCGGCGACGGCCGTCGCCGCCGGCGCGGTCTCCGGCGAAGCCGGCTCCGGGGTGGTCGTCTTCGGCCTCGGGGCGCTCGGCGTGGGCCTGCTCGTGCCCCCCGTGGCCGGCCTGCTGGTTGCCATCTCGCTCGCCGCCACCCTCTGCTTCCCCGGGTGGATGCCGGAGGGAGGCCAGCGCGCCGGCGGCATGGAGGCGCTGGGCCAGCGCCTGATCTTTTCCGGGGGCTACCTGGTCGTCTTCCTGGCCGCGCTCCTGCCGGCGGGGTTCGCCGCCCTCCTGCCGTTCCTCGCCGTGCGGTGGTGGTACGGTTCCAATGAGGCCGGCCTGCTCGCCGCCGCGGGCGTCGCGGGCGGCGTGCTCTTCGGCGAACTCGCCGGCGTCGTCTGGTGGCTTGGGGATCGCTACGAACGATTCGACCTTTCGCTCGATATGCCCCAATAGGAACCCGCCCCGCTTCGGAACCGGCCGCACCGCCGGGCCGGGGCTCGCGCCCCGGCCGTCCTGCTCATGAACCTCCGCCAGCTCACCGCCCACGCCGCCAGGGTCGTCGCCGCCACCCAACAGCGGCTGCCGCCGGACGTGCGGGCGCCCGCGCTGCGGGTGCCGGTCTGCTACGAGGCGCAGCCGAACGCCGCGATCCTCGCCGAGGGCTGGGAGCCCGACATCCTCGGCCTCTTCGTCGGCGCGCCGCACGATGCCGACCCCGGGACCCCGGATCCCCTGCCGCCGCAGATCCTTCTTTTTCTGGAGAACCTCTGGGACTACGCGGAGGGCGACTCGGCGGTCTTCCGCGACGAGGTGCGCCTCACTTACCTGCACGAACTGGGCCACTACCTCGGCTGGGACGAGGCCGACCTCGAGGAGCGGGGACTGGAGTGAGCGCGGCCGGGGCCCGCGCCCGCCTTCCGCAAAATCTTGCATGCCGGCCCGGCGTCTGGGATGGGGAGATGGTTCTTTCGGCCGGCCGGCCCCAGCCCACTCTGCGCTTTTCATTCCCGGCCGTCCGTGACATAGCTAATTTCCAGTCCTGCCAAAAACTGCGGGAACCTCCCGGTTCGCCGCGCATCCATTCTGCCATGAAAAGACTCCTGCTCCTCGCCGCCGTGCTCTCGCTGACCGTCGCCGCCGGCGCCGCTCCGATCAAACGCGCCGACTACGTCACCCGCCTGCAGACCTGCGAGGCGATCCTCCAGGATACCATGATGTACCCGCATCGCGCGATCCCGGCCGACATCTTCCACCGCGCCAAGGGCATCGTCATCCTCAACCAGGTGCACGTCGGCTTCCTGTTCGGCGTGAGGGGCGGCTGGGGCATCGCCATGGTGAAGCATCCCAACGGCCAGTGGAGCGTGCCCATCTTTCTTTCCGGCGGCGAACTCAGCTTCGGCCTGCAGGCCGGCGGCAAGAGCGTCGAGACGGTGTTCCTGTTGATGGACGAGTCGACGACCCGGATGCTCTTCAAGTCCCGTTTCAACCTTGGCCTCGATGCCAAGGCCGTGGCGGGGCCCGTGGCCGCCGAGGCCGAGACCACCACCCGCAACTATGACGCCCAGGTGCTCGTCTACACCAATGTGAAGGGCTTCTATGCCGGCGCGACCGTGAAGACCGGCTCGGTCACACCGCTCACCGAGGCGACCCAGCAGTTCTACAACACCGACTACGGTCTCCCCGAGATCCTGTTCAGCGACTGGGTCCCGCCCGCTCCCGAGGCGCGCGAGATCATGGCCTACATGCAGCGGGTCAGCCCCTAGCCCCCGTCGGGTAGTCGCCCTCCAGGCAGCCCGGTCAATGGGCTGCGCCCGTTGGGTTCGGGGCAATCCCAATCCGCCGGCTTTTCCTTGCCCGGCTGCCTGGCCAAAATGTCAACCAATAGTTGACATCGCCGGGAGTGCCGCCGCCGAACCGGGAGTTTCCTTTGCGGAT
>CAZKDK010000146.1:0-4765 GCA_964551145.1 uncultured Opitutaceae bacterium
TCGATCGGGCGCTTCAGGTAGTCGCCGTAGTCCGGCACAGTGCGCTCGTAATCGGCATCCATCAGCGGCGACGAGATCATGTAGTCCGCCGTGGCCCGGTTGCAGGCCGCCGGGATGTTCCAGACCACCGCGAGCCGCAGCAGCGCCTTCACGTCCGGGTCGTGCGGGTGCGGCTCGAGCGGATCCCAGAAGAAGATCAGGAAATCGATCTCCCCCTCCACGATCATCGCCCCGATCTGCTGGTCGCCGCCGATCGGCCCGCTCTGCAGCCGCCGCACGGGAAGGTCGAGTTCGTCCGCGAGAACGCGCCCCGTGGTGCCGGTGGCAAAAAGATGATGCTTCGAAAGCGTGCCCCGGTTGAAACGCGCCCACTCGATCAGGTCGCGTTTCTTGTGGTCGTGCGCGATCAGGGCGATCTTCTTGGCGGGCGGAAGCACGGTCTTCTTGAGGGTCGTCATGGCGACCGTGCTGACACAAAACGGGCTCCCCGTCCATTCCGGCGCGGCCGGTTCGGGCTATGTACGAGCGGCGATGTCAGCCCGACGGCATGTTCTCGGCGTCGCCCGATTCACACACCCCGGCGCTTCCTCCTTCGCCAGGCCTTCGGAGGACAGGTTTCGCCACCCCTCTTTCTAGAGGGGATTCGGCCGGCCGCTTGCGAGATCCCCTCTCGAGAGGGGTGCCCGACAGGGCGGGGTGTGTTTGGTCGGGCCGAAAACGGCACACCGCGGAATCAAAACCGGCGTCACACCGGCGGTGGCCGACTGGCGCCGTCACGCCGCGAGACCTGAGGGACAATCCTCAGGCGTCGTGCGCCATCGGTTTGGCTTGGCGCGCCCGCGCCCCTGCCCTATCCTGCGCCGCAATGGCCTGGCTTGGCGATTTTCTCCGGTTCTGGTGGGGATTGCTCTACTGGAACGGTCGCAAGACCTACTTCCGCCTCCGCCGCGACCGCGTGCCGTGCCCGTGCCAGAATCCCAGCGACTCCGGCCGGGGCGGCGATACCGGCTGCGATGCGGCCCACGCCTGGCACCGGCCCGAGGGGTTCCGGCG
This sequence comes from uncultured Opitutaceae bacterium, assembly GCA_964551145.1. GTDB lineage: Bacteria > Verrucomicrobiota > Verrucomicrobiia > Opitutales > Opitutaceae > Fen-1467. The sequence goes on from CAZKDK010000146.1 coordinate 1,054, forward strand.
GATCTGTCCGCTGATGGCGATGATGCCGGACGGGCCGCGCTGCACGGTGAATACGCGCGACGTCCGTCCGTTCTGGGGGCGCGCCTTTGCCTACGCCGCCGGCGGGGCCCTCGCCGCCTATGCGGCCGCGGTGATCGCGGCCTTCGTGTTCCTGCGCGTCGTTGGCTATCCGATCTCTCCGGTCGCCGTGGCGTGGCCGCCGCGCTGGCACGAGTTCCGCGAGGCGCGTAGCGTCTATTTCGCCGCCAAAGCCCAGCGCGCGCTCGCCGCCAACCGGGTGAACGAGGCGATCCTTTCGCTCGACCTGGCCTTCCGCGACAACCCGCGCAACTACAACGCCGGGCTCCGCCTCGCCCAGCTCACGTCGCTCGCCCAGCCCGATTTCGCCGACCACGTGTTTGCCCGGCTGATGCACGACCATCCGGCGCAGCGGCCGGTCACGGCCCAGGCCTGGCTGCGAAGCCTGCTCGTGCATGGACACCTCGCCCGCGCGGCCGAGCTCGCCACCGGGCAGGTCGCGGACGATCCCGCCGAGCGGCCGGCCTGGCTCCACGCCCTGTTCTTCGCAACGCGGCACACCGGCGACGACCAGCCGCTGCTCGAACTGGTCGCCCGCCAGCCGTCGCCGCTGCAGCCGATCGACACGGCCCTGATCAACTCCGAGCTCGTCATCCGGCGGGGCCGCGGGCTCAGCCTGCTGCCCGGGCTCACCACCGAGCTGCCGCCGGAGGCCGGCACCTACGGCCCGCATTACCAGGTGAGCCGCCTCCTCGCCATCGGGCGGCCGGCGGAAGCGCTCGCCATGCTGGACCGGTACGCGACGGCCAAGCGCCTGCCGCCGGCGGACGATTTCACGCTGCGCCTCGACATCTTCGGGGCGCTCGGCCGAAATGACCTCTTGTGCGCGCGGCTGGATGAGGGCGGCATCAACGCCCGCGAGCTCGAGCTCGTCAGCGCCCACCTCGTGCGCCATCCGGACGCCGCGGTGCTGGCGGCGCTGGCCCGCAGCGTCGAGCGCGCCCGGCTGCCGCCCGACCCGCAGACGAGCGCCGCCTACACCGCGTTTTACATGGCGTGCGGGGTCGCCGGCGACTGGGACCGGGCCAAAGCCGCCGCCGGAATGCTCAAGGAGGCCTCCGGTTCCCGCATGGCCAGCCTCGACGCCGTGCAGGCGTTTCTCAGGGCCGGGGAGACGCCGGTGCGGGTCGAGCGCATCCTGCCGATGTTGCCCACGCTCCCGCTCGACATGATCTACGCGCTCTACGACCGCTACCACCAGCCCGCGGTCGGCGTCTCGGTCAGGGTCGGATCCCCTCCATGAACGAGGCGACGCGCTCCGTGGATTCGCAAGACGCAGCCCCGCCCCCGGCCGGCGGTGGCGCCGGACCGGACGCCCCCCGGATCGCGCGGGCGCTCGCGTGGGTCAACGCCGTCCTGCTCGCCGCGCTCGCCCTCGCGTTCACCTGCTATCTCTGGCCGCAGTGGCTGCGAAACCCCGACCTGTCCCACGGTCTCCTCATGCCCGTTGTATTCCTGATGCTGATCGGCGTCAGCCGGCGGAGCGGCCCCGCCCGCTATCCGCGCGCGGGGATCGCGACGGTCGCGGCGACCGCCCTTCCCGCGATCGCCGCACTGGCCGGCCTCGGCGCCGCCGGACTGTTCGCCATCTCGCTGGGCTGGTCGCACAGCGTGGTCGGATTCATCCTGGCGGCCGCATTTGCCGCCGCCCTGCTGGCGGCGCTCGCCGCTTTCTCGGCAGAGCCGCTGCGCCTCGTTCCCCTGAACTGGGCGGCCCTCGCCGCGATCGGATTGTGGCTGCTTGCCGCGCCGATGCCGCCGGGCACCTATTCGCGGCTCACGCTCGAACTTCAGAGCTGGGTGACCGGGCACGTGCTTGCCGCGCTCCATCTGCTCGGGGTCGCCGCGCGCCAGGAGGGCAACGTCATCGAACTAGCGGGGGCGACGGTCGGCGTCGAGGAGGCGTGCAGCGGCATCCGCAGCCTCCTCGCCTGTCTCTTCGCCAGCCTGTTCCTGTCGGCCCTGCTGTTGCGGAGAACCACCGGCCGGGTGGTACTGCTGGTCCTGGCCGCGCCGCTCGCCGTCGCGATGAACCTGGTGCGTTCGCTCGCGCTGACGCTCCTGGCCAACGCCGGGGTGGAGATCCGGGGCGGCTGGCACGACGCCACCGGCTATGCCGTGCTCGTGGTCACCGCCGCGGTGCTGGCCGGCTTTGCCTTCGTGCTCGAACCGGCCGGCGCCCGACCCCGGTACGGGGCGGCCCAGCCGCCGCCCGGCCGCCCGTCGTCGCGGGCCGCCGTGCTGGCGAACCAGGCGACTCTGGGCGCCTGCCTCGTCGCCGCCTGTCTCGTCGCCGGCTTTTTTGTCGCCCGCACCCGCCCGGCGGTCCACGCCGGCCGGCCGGCGCCTGATCTCGCCGCCACGTTGCCCGCCGCCGCAGAGGGCTGGACAGTCGTCACGACGGGCGACCTGTTCCGATTCGCCGACACCCTCGAGACCAGCGCCCTGTGCCAGCGGACCTATTACCGGGGCGCCGGCGACGATAAGACGCAGATCACATTCTATCTGGCCTACTGGCCGCCCGGCCAGACGTCGGTCAGCAACGTCGCGCTGCACACCCCGGACGCCTGCTGGCCCGGCGCCGGCTGGCAGTCGCAGCGCCCGGCCGCGTCGCGGTTTGCGGCGAGCCTCGGCGGCCGGCCGCTGCCTCCGGCGGAATACCGCCTGTTTTCCAAGGGCGAGTTCGTGCAGCATGTGTGGTTCTGGCACCTGTACAACGGCGCGGCCATTGCCCAGTCGGACCCGCGCTCGGTGCGCGAACTTCTGAAAATCGCCTGGCGCTACGGCTTCCACCGCGAGGGCGAGCAGTTGTTCGTGCGCGTTTCCAGCAACCGCCCGTGGGACGCCATCGCCGGCGAGCCCCTCGTCGCGGAAGTGTTTGCCCGGCTGCGGCCGTTGGGCCTTTGATTGCGACCATGCCCCTGCGCGTTACCCGGATGGAACGGAAGGTTTTGACGGCCCTCGCGGCGCTGATCGTCCTCGGGCTGCTCGGCATGGTCCTGCTCTGACGCCGTGGTTTTTTGGGGCGCCGGGTGCCCAACCACGTAGGGCGCCTGCTCGCAGGCGCCCTTCCCCGGTCAACGAACATGGCGCCAGCAAGCCGGCGGCCTGCAGACTTGATGCCGGGTCGGCGTACCGGCACGCAGACGGCCGCGGCGCCCGCCCCTCGACACGCTTGCAGTCCATCAAGTGACAACCGATTCGGGCCCGCCCCAGATTCTGTTGTCATCTATTAAATGACAACCGGACCGAGTCCGTCCCGGATGTGGTTGTCATTTAATAGATGACATCGAAACGGAATGGGCCGGACCATGGCCCGGGCCGCGGCCGTCGCCCCAGGCCGCGGCGATTTGGGTTTGCCTGACCGGGCAAATGCGCTGGCATGGCGCCACACCCCTGCAGCCTCCGTCCGACGAACCATGAGCGATGATACCGCCAGAACCGGCGCCGTGCGCGAAACCCCTGCGCCGCCGCGCCCAATCGCCGGCCCGCTGGCCTGGCTGCCGTGGCTGGCGGCGATGGGATTCGCCGTGCTCCTCGGCCTCCTGGGCCAGGCCTATTTCTCGCTGCGCTCGCAAATGGCCGCGTTGCGCGAGCAGGCGGCGCTGGCCGATATCGAGAGCCGGAGCCTGCA
>CAZKDK010000146.1:4865-8635 GCA_964551145.1 uncultured Opitutaceae bacterium
CGCCGGCGCCGGCCCGCAGACGTCCGTCGGGGCGGTGGTGATCTGGGACGCGGCCCGCCAGGAAGGGGAGCTGGCCGTGTTTCAACTGCCCGCCCTGCCGTCCGGCCAGGCTTTTCGGATCTGCATCACCGACCCGCAATACCCCGATCCGGTCGGCGCCGGGTCGTTTACCGTGGAAACGCCGGCGGGCGATGCCCACGTAGTCCTGAAACCCGCGCGGCCGATCGCCACCGCCATGCGGTTCACGATCTGCGCCGGGAGCCTGGCCGGCGGGCCGCGCCCGTCGGATCCCGTCGTCCTTTCCAGCCGCTGAGAGGCGTCCGCGCTGCGAGGCATCCGGAGGCGCAACGGGTTCTGAAATAAGCCGGCGATTTGCTTCCTACTTGATCCTTGTCACTTATAAGCTGGTCGCGAAACTCGGCCCCCCATGATCCTCAAGCCCAAGGTTCGCGGATTCGTCTGCGTGACCGCACATCCCACCGGCTGCGCCGCGTATGTGCAGGAGCAGATTGATTTCGTGAAGCGCCAGGGCCGGACCAGGAACGGCCCGCGCAATGCGCTGATCATCGGCGCCTCGACGGGCTATGGGCTGGCTTCGCGCATCGCCGCGGCGTTCGGCTCCGGAGCGGGCACGGTGGGGGTCTTCTACGACCGGCCGTCGGAGGACGGACGACCGGCCACGCCGGGATGGTACAACACGATCGCCTTCGAGCGGGCGGCGCACGCGGCCGGATTGTACGCGCGGAGCATCAATGGGGACGCGTTTTCCGATGCCGTGAAGCAGCAGGCCTTCGACTTGATCAGGCGCGACCTCGGCCAGATCGATCTCGTGGTGTACAGCCTCGCCTCGCCGCGCCGGGTGCACCCGCGGACCGGCGTCGTGCACAAATCGGTGCTGAAACCAGTCGGGCGGACCTACACCAACCGGACCGTCGACGCCGATGTGGGCGTCGTGAGCGACATAACGATCGAACCGGCGACCCCGGAGGAGATCGCCGACACGGTGGCCGTGATGGGTGGCGAGGACTGGGAGCTCTGGATGCAGGCGCTGCTGCAGGCCGGACTGGTTGCTCCCGGCGCCATGGCCGTCTCGTACTCCTACATCGGGCCCGAGGTCACCTGGCCCATCTATCGCAACGGCACGATCGGCCTGGCCAAGGACGACCTCGAGCGCGCCGCGGGGCGCATCGACGCCCTGCTCAAGGCCCATGGCGGCGGCCGCGCGTTCATCTCCGTCAACAAGGCGCTGGTCACCCAGGCGAGCTCGGCCATACCCGTCGTGCCGCTCTACATTTCCGTCCTCTACAAGATCATGAAGGCGAAGGGGACGCATGAGGGCTGCATCGAGCAGATCCAGCGGCTGTTCGCCCACCACATGTACAACGGCGCCGCGATTCCGTTCGACGACCACGGCCGGCTGCGCCTCGACAACCACGAGATGGAGGCCGACGTACAGCGGGAAATCGTGGAGCTGTGGCCGCGCATCACGACCGAGAGTCTGCCGGTGCTGACGGACATCGCGGGCTACCGCGCCGAGTTCCTGAAACTGTTCGGCTTCGGCCTGGCCGGCGTGGATTACGACGCCGACGTGGAACCGCATGTGACCTTCTGACGGGGGCCGGTCCCGGCCCCGATTCCGAGGCAGATCCTGGCCCATCCATGCGAGCGGTGATCCAACGCGTAGCCTCGGCCAGTGTAAGAACGGCGGATGGCATTGCCGGCGAGATCGGCCCCGGCCTGGTGGTGCTGGTGAGCGTCGCCCGGGACGACACCTCGGCCGATTGCGTCTGGCTGGCCCAGAAGCTCGTGCGCCTGCGCGTCTTTCCCGGCGACCAGGCCGGGCGGGCCGGAGGCCGGCCCGACGAGATGAGCCGCTCGGTGGTTGATATCGCCGGCGACCTCCTGGTGGTGAGCCAGTTCACGCTGCACGCCAGCGTGCACAAGGGGACGCGGCCGTCATTCAACGATGCGGCGCCACCCCAGGTCGCCGAACCCCTCTACGAGGAGTTCATCCTGCAACTGCAGACGGCGCTGGGCCGCCCGGTGCAGACCGGCAGATTCGGCGCAATGATGCGGGTCACCCTCGTCAATGACGGCCCGGTAACGCTGATCATCGACACCAAGAACCACGAGTGAGCCGACCCGAGCCCGGGCGGCGGCGCCTCCGGATAAGTGGTTGTTTCCCGGGAGGAAGCCGGCCTATTAAATCCGGCCAAAGCGGGTTTGGCCTGACACCGGCGGAAAGCCGGCCAGAGTTTCGCCGTCGGACGCTTTATCTTTGCGCCCCGCCCCTTCTTCATTCAGTTCACGCACAAAGCTCCCGCGTCGACGCAAAAGGATTACCCCATGGCCCCCACCACCGCCTCCAAACCGATCGAGACCCTGCAGACGCTTCCGGGCGACGACGTGCGCCAGATCATGTGGCGCTTCCGCGAGCGCTTCGACCTGCAGATGCTGGTGCAGTCGTCCCGCTCGGTGGCGCGCGGTCCCGTGGCGCGGCTCGTGGCGGCCGGCGGCCGCAACAGCCATGAATGGACGCCGCAGAAGGCGGAGCTGCTGCGGGCCTTCGATGCCGCCGGCATCACGACCTGCTTCATGGATCCGGGCCAGGGGGGCTTCATCGAGGGGCCGAAGAACCTGGCGCTGGCGCTGGTGGCCTTCGAGCTTTCCTGGGTGGATGCGGGCGCCGCCACCTGCAGTCTGGCCGGCAACCTCGCCCTGTCGCCGATCCATGAGCGCGGAACGCCGGAGCAGCGCGACGCCTACATGAGCCGGTGCGTGCCGCCGCCCCCCGGCGAGGAGCGGCCCGTCTGGCGCGGCGCCTTCAGCCTGACCGAGCCCCTGCCCTACGTGGGCGTCGAGACCGGCCTGCTCGGCGGCAAGGTCCGGGTCGCGGAATGGGTCGAGGGGCAGGAACCCCGGCTGCAGGTGGAGAAGCGCGGCCGCTTCATCACCAACATGGGCTTTGCCAACTTCACCACCGCCGCGGTCGACTCGGACGATCCGCGCATCAAGGGCAGCTGCATCGTCATCCTCGAGGAGACCGACCCCGGCGTCTACGATCGCGGCGTGCCGACCCACAAGCTCGTGCACCAGCTGTCATCGACGCGCGACCCGGTGTTCAGCCTGACCGTCCCGGCGAGCCGCATTGTCGGCGGCTATGTCGTCAAGGACGGCGTGATCGTTCCGAATTACAGCCACGGCGAGATCATCGAGGCGGTCTTCCGGCGCACCCGTGTGAGCGTTGGGCTGATGAGCGCCGCGAAGCTCCTGTCCGCGGTTGAGCCGGTCATCCGTTATCACCGCAACCGCTTCCGGGGCGGCGCGAGCGTCACGCCCGGCACGCCCCGGCATGATGCGGGCCTGCAGCAGAAGGAGGACACCCTGCACCGGCTGGTCGACATCTGGGCCACGGGCGAGGCCTGCGCCTCCCTCGGCTTTGCGGCGGCGCGGCTGTTCGACGAACTCGATCCGCTCGAGAAGCTCAAGGACCAGCGCTTCGCCGAACAGGGGATCGCCCCGGGGGTGGCGCAGATGAAGGCCTTCCGCCGGCTGCAGAAAGACGCGCTGGAGTTCATCGAGCTCAGGGCGGCGGCCGAACCGCAGCGGGACCAGGCACGCTACGCCCAGTTGAAGGCGGACCCGCTGGTCCAGTACCTGATCCTCGATGCCCAGGCCAATGTCCTCTGCCCCGCGGTCAAGCTCTGGAACACCGGCCACGGCGCCAACGTCATGCGCGAGGCCGTGAGCCTGGTCGGTGGCTACGGCAT
>CAZKDK010000147.1:0-8628 GCA_964551145.1 uncultured Opitutaceae bacterium
CGCCTTCTCCTGGATCAGGCGCACGAGGTCGCCGCGGTTGGTCACGCCGACGTTGAAGTCGCCGTCGGTGGCGAGGATGACGCGGTTGATTCCACCCGGGATGAAGTTGGCGCGGGCGATGTCGTAGGCGAGTTGGATGCCCATCGCGCCATTGGTCGAGCCTCCCGCGGCGAGCCGGTCGATCGCCTCGAGGATCTCCTGGCGCTGGCTGGCCGGCGTCGAAGGCAGGGCGAGACTGGAGGAACCCGCGTAGACGGCGATCGCCACGCGATCCTCCGGCTTCAGCTTTTCGACGAGCATCCGCAGCGATTCCTTCACGAGCGGCAGCTTGCGCGGCTCGTTCATCGAGCCGGAGACGTCGACCAGGAAGACCAGGTTCGCGGCGGGCCGATCGGCAGTCGAGAGTTCGCGTCCTTTCAGTCCGATGCGCACCAGCCGGTGGGTCGGCGCCCATGGCGCCGAGGCCACCTCCAGCGACGCGGCGAACGGCGCCGGATCGCGCCGGTGTGGCGCGGCGTAATTGTACGTGAAATAGTTGAGGAGCTCCTCGATGCGTACTGCGTCGCGCGGCGGGCGCCGGCCCCCGACCAGGAAGCGCCGCACGTTCGCATAGCTGGCCGTGTCGACGTCGACCGCGAAGGTCGACAGCGGGTTTAACGCCGCCGCGAGGAAATCGTTCTCGGCGATGTGATCATACGACTCGGTGTTGAACGGCTGCCCGCCCCGGACGAAACCACCGGAGGCATCCGAGCCGGTGTCCGCCAGCTGCGCACGGACCCGGCTCCCGGCCAGCGTGCTGACGGCCGCGTAGCCCGACGTGCCCGGCTCGGCCGTCACCTCAAACGGGGACAGTTTCACCATTTCGCTTCCCGAGTCCGCCGGGGGCCGAGTCTCGGCCTTCGCCTCCGTGGCGACCAGCGGCGGCATCGGGGACGGACCTCCAACCGTGACGACGCCCGGCGCGGCTGCGGGCGCCTGGGCAACCGTCTCGGTCGGGGCTGCCGCGGGCTGATTGGGCACGACTGCGCCCCAGTGCTCCGTGTTGTCGCCTGAGGCTGGCGGCTCCGCGGCCACGCCCTCCGCCTTGGCGGGGAACTGGATGACCACGCGGTTCGACGGCTGCGCCCCGGCGGCTGCCGACGCCTGGTCGGCGGTGGCGGGCGGCGGCGATCCGGCGGCCTCCGCCAGCGCCAGCCGCGCCGGAGGGGGCGTCCGCGGCAATTCGCGCAGGGTGACGATGACCGCCAGGCAGGCGGCCGCGGCGAGCGCAGCCATGCCCCAGTAGGGCAGCCGGAAAATGCGGGACGGACGGACGGTCTGGTAGGGTTCGATGCGCACGGGCGGCGCCGGTTGCGGCAGCGGCTCGGCCTCGAGCGCGGCGGTGAGGCGGGCGGCGGTGTCGCGGATCTCCTCGACTGCCGACTGCAGCGCGGGGTCGGCGGCCACGGACGCGGCCACCCATGCGTTTTCCGCCCCCTCGAGTTCGCCGAGCGCGAAGGCGGTCAGGCGCGGATCGGCGGGGTCGAGTCTGGTCTGGTCAAAGTCGCTCATGGTTGCTTGCTCCTGTTTGCGATCGGTCCTCCCTAGCCGGCGCCGCGGGCTTGCGCCGTCCATTCCCGCCGCAGCGTCTGGACGGCGGTGTGGATCAGAAAACCCACGTTGCCGACCGAGAGCGCAGTGATGCGGCTGATTTCCTTGTAGCTGAATCCGTCCTGGAACTTCAGCCGGATGACTTCCTGCTGGTTGCGCGGCAGGCGGTCGACGAGGCGCAGGACCGCGGCCTGGGTCTCCGCGGCCTCCAGGGCGGCGCCGGGCCGCGGCTCGGCGGCCACGACCCGCTCGACCGCCCCCTCTTCAAACTGTCTCATGCGGCCCTCCTTCCGGATGACATCGAGCGCCCGGTTGCGGCAGACGGTGTAGAGCCATTCGGCCAGGTGGTCTCCGATCCCCGATTCGCCGGCGTGCGCCAGGAGCCGGACAAACGTGTCCTGCACGACGTCGCGCGCGCGGTCGGGGTCGCCGACCAGGCGGGTGGCATAGCGCAGCAGCGGAGCCTGGTACTGCTCGACGGCGGTGCGCACAAACGCGGCGTTTTCATGGGAGCGGGCGGACGGTGGGGAGGCCGGATTCACTGGCGGTTGCCTGCTCATATGACGCGCGGTCGATGCTTTTCTTAGGAAGATTGCGAAGCGGCAGCCGGTTGGCCGGCCGGACCCCCCCGGTGCGGGGCGGCCGCCCGTTCCGGTCCCATCATTCCCCCGCCTTGGCATTCCGCGCAAGGCCTGCTTTCCTGCCGACGATGCGCGTGTCTTCACTCCGTCCGTCCGCGGTCGCTGTCTTCTGTCCTCTGTTCTCTGTCCTCTGGACACTGTCCGCCGTCCTCTGGACGGCCGGCTGCGGCCGCCGGGAAACGCCGGTCGCGGCCGCGCTGCGCGAGCAGGTGCTCTACCTCGGCAACGGCTCCGAGCCGCGCGATCTCGATCCGCACGTCGTCGTCTCGTTCAACGATTTCAACATCGTCGGGGCGCTGTTCGAGGGACTGACGGCGATCGACGAGCGCACGTCGCAGGCCGTTCCCGGGGTCGCGGAGCGCTGGGAAACCTCCGCAGACGGACTCGTCTGGCGCTTCCACCTGCGCCCGGACGCCCGCTGGAGCAACGGAGATCCGCTGACGGCGCAGGACTTCGTCTTCGCGCTCCACCGCGCCCTGTCGCCGCGGCTGGCATCGGAGTACGCCTACGCCCTCTACCCCCTGCGGAATGCGGAGGCCTTCAACACGGGGCGGCTGGCCGATTTCGCGCAGGTGGGGGTTCGCGCCGCCGACGATCGCACGCTCGAACTCACCCTGGCGCGGCCCACCCCGTATCTCGCCGTGGCGGCGGCGCTGCCCGTCTGGTTCCCGGTGCACCGGGCGAGCATCGAGCGGCTCGGCCGGTTCGACGACCGCTCGGTGCCCTGGACGCGTCCGGCGGCCCTGGTCGGCAACGGGCCGTTCGTCCTGCAGGAGTGGTCGCCGGGCAACCGGGTCGTCGTGGCGCGCAATCCCCGGTACTGGGACGCGGACCGCGTGCGGCTGAACCGGATGGTGTTCTACCCGATCGAGAACGCCGCCACGCAGGAGGCCGCCTTTCGCGCCGGGCAGCTGCACGTCACTTCCGACGTCCCGCTGTCGAAGATCGCCGTCTACCGGCGGGACGACCCCGCGGTGCTGCGGATCGATCCGTTTCTCGACACCGCCTTCCTGCGCTTCAACGTGAAGCGGCCGCCGCTGGACGATCCGCGCGTGCGCCAGGCTCTGGCGCGCGCCCTCGACCGCACCGCACTGGTCCGGGACGTCCTGCTCGGCGGCCAGCGGACCGCGCACTGCCTGACCCCGCCGGACACCGCCGGCTACACGGCCCGCGCCGGCATCCCGGACGATTTCGAAGCGGCCCGCCGCCTCCTGGCGGAGGCGGGCCACCCGGGCGGTCGCGGGATCCGGAGGATCGAGATCCAGTTTCCGACCCTGGAAATCAACCAGCGCCTGCTGGAGGCCGTGCAGCAGATGTGGCACCGCGAGCTCGGCCTCGACGTCACCCTCGCCAACAAGGAACAGCGCGTCTGGCTCAGCGACGAGCGCCAGCTCAACTACGACGTCTCCTTTGCCCACTGGATCGGCGACTACGTCGATCCCAGCACCTACCTGGAGCTGTTCACCTCCGACGGCGGCAACAACTCCACCGGGTGGGCCCATCCGGCCTACGACCGGCTGGTGCGGTCGGCGGGGGCGGAGACGGATCCGGCGCGACGCGACGAGCTCTACCAGCAGGCCGAGGCGCTCCTGCTCGACGCGGCGCCCATCGCGCCCCTCTACTTCAACACGCGGGTCTTTCTCCTCCATCCAACCGTGAGGAACTGGCTCCCCGCCCTGCTCGGCATCCACCAGTACAAGAACGTGTATCTGGCGCCCTAGCGGACCGGCCGGCGCCGGCCCGGGCCGATCCGTTCCATGCCGCGGGCGCGCTGCGCCCTTGTGCCGGCGCGGCGGATCGGTCATGGTGCGGATCATGAGACATCCGGTGCGCCTCCTGATGCTGGCCCTGCTGCTGGCACCCTCCATCCGCGCCCAGACCGGGGCCGTGGAGATCGTGCGGGTGTTCACCAGCTGGCGCGACGCCGCGTCGTTTGAGCGGATCTCCGAATACTTCGACGGTCGGGAAAGCACGGGGGGAATCGCCGTGCTGCGCTCCCAGCCCGGTGAACGGGCCGGCTACTACTGGCTCGTGCGTCTCAAGAACGCGGGCGCGGCGCTGGCTGGGGCGAAGTTCGAACTGCAGGTCATCACGCCGGCCTCGCCCGAGCCGAAGACGTTCGCGTTTCCAGCCAGCCTCCCGGCGGGTTCGTCGGTCTGCCGCCTCGGGCTGACCGGCGCAGACTGGCCCGATGCCCGCGCCCGACCCGTCGCCTGGTACCTGAGCCTGTTGGCGGCCGACGGCCGGACCGTGATCGCGAAGCAAAGCTTCCTTTGGGAAATGCCGCCGAAATAAGGAGGCCCCGGGTTTAGGGTTCGGGGTTCAGGGTTGCCGATGCAGCCGGCGCGTTTGCGGGCGGCAGTCGCCGCGCCGATCCCACCGGCCACGGGTGACACGCAGGACGCCCGACCACGCCTGCACCCCCGCGCCGCGACCTGTCCGCGGCTACACGGACCGCGCCACGACCACGCCGAGCACCGCGAAGAAATGGCAGGCGCTGCCGGTCAGCACGAAGACGTGCCAGATCGCGTGATGATAGGGCAGCCGTTCCCACAGATAGAACACGGTGCCCACGGAATAGGCCAGGCCGCCGGCAAGCAGCATCGCCAGACTGCCGAGCGGCACCGACTCGACGAGGGGTTTGAAGGCGACCAGGATGAGCCAGCCCATGAAGAGGTAGACGAGGGCCGAGAACAGCGGGAACCGCCCGGTCAGAAACAGCTTCAGGATCATGCCCACCATCGCCATCGCCCAGACCAGCCCGAAAAGGCTCCAGCCCCACGGGCCGCGGAGGTTCACGAGCAGAAACGGTGTGTAGGTTCCCGCGATCAGCACGAAGATCGCCGCATGATCAAGCACCCGCATCCAATGCTTCGCCCGGGGAGCCCGCATGGCGTGGTAGAGGGTCGAGGCCCCGTACAACAACACCAGCGACAGGCCGAAGATCGCGCAGCCGGTCACCCGCCAGCTGTCGCCCCACATCGACGCAAACGTCACGAGCACACTCAGTCCCGCAACACTCAAGCCCAGCCCCAGACCGTGCGTCACGCTGTTGGCGATTTCCTCGCCGCGAGTGTAGGTGACGGGCTCGAGTTGCACTTGAATGAACACGCGCCATAGACTCCGGACTGCAATCCTTGTTCATTAGGGCATCCGCCCTCATGGGATTTAGCTGAACTTTTACCGTCGTTTCGCGCCGCCGCCTCCATGCCCACTTTTCTCGCCTGGTCCGACTGGCAGCCCCTGGTTGTGAGCGACTGGGAGGAACTCTCCCCGCTCCCGGCAGGCGGGTCGACGGCGCCGGCGTTTCGCCTGCCGGCGGTGCTGGCCGAGGTGCTGGATGGCGGCCAGACGTTCCGCTGGGTGCGCACGCTGGACGGCCTCTGGCAGGGCGTGTGGTCCGACTGCGTCGCGCGCCTGAAGCCCGTCGATCGGGGCGGCCTGGCCTGGTCGGCGCCCCAGGACATCGCGGACGCCGTCGGTCGGAAACTGCCGGGCTATCTCGCCGCGACGGTGGATTTCGCGCGCGTGGCCGACGGCCTGCCGTGGCGGAGCGATCTCCACCTTGCGCGTTGTCTCGAGGCATTCCGCGGCCTGCGCCTCCTGCGCCAGCCCCTGGGCGAGACGCTGCTCTGCTTCATCTGCAGCTCGACGAAACAGATCGTCCAGATCCGTCAGATGGTCGAACTGCTGGCCCGCCGGCACGGCCGCGAGATCGTTCCGGGGTTTCACCGGCTGCCGACCTGGGCCGAGCTGGCCGGCGTGAGCGAGGAGGATCTGCGGGCCTGCCTGCTCGGATTCCGCGCCCGCTACGTGAAACAAACGGCGCACTTCCTGAGCGAACATCCGGACTGGCTGGATCAGGTCGAAGCGCTGCCCTATGCCGACGCCAAGCGGCGCCTGCGCGAGCTTCCGGGCGTCGGCGAGAAGGTGGCCGACTGCGTTCTGCTATTCGGCGCGGGCCGGTACGAGGCGTTTCCCGTGGATGTCTGGATCATCAAGGCGCTGGAGGCGCGCTACGGCCTGGAGGGGTGGGCGCCGCAGCAGATCGCCCTTTTCGGGCGGACGCACTTTGGGCCGCACGCCGGTCTGGCCCAACAGTATCTATTCGCGTGGGAGCGGCGGTTCGGCCGCCAGCCACCCGAGCTCGGACTCCCGGCCGGTTGACCCGGACACCTCCGCCCCCGCCCTGCACCGGCCTCAGTCCGGCGTGGCGGGGGTCTCCTCCTTTTGCCGACGCAGCAGCCGCCACGGAAAAAAGTACACGACGTAGACGACCGCGTAGACAAAATAGTTTTCGATCCGGGCGAAGTGGGTAAAGGCGAAGAAGAAGATCAGCCCGTGCATGCGCATGACGTTCTTGTAGGGCTCCATGAAGGCGTCGCGACCCTGCCTGCCCATAGGGGTGGCGCCGGCGTTGGGTCCGACGAACAGCGGTGCCGGCCGCTGGAACGCGCCGCGCTCCGCCACCGCGGCCACGAGCACGAACGGCCAGTAATCACGGAACACGTGCAGGTACAGCGCCGGCGTCATGAAGCCTTGCGGGCGCCCCCCGATGACCGGGAAAAAGAGGTTCAGAAACACCGAATGCACGAAATGAAACATGCCGAAATGCACGGTGAAGAAGGCGAGGAGAAACAGGCCGCCGATCAGGTACAGCGTGGTCGGCGGTGCGCCGGCCGCGCGCGGGGCCGCGGCCGATGGCGCTGCCAGGACCGGTCCGAAGATCCGCCAGACGATCATTGCGTAGCCGACCAGCAGGCTCGAAAGCCAGAGACTCCACACGAGGTCGCGCACCTGCCAGTGGAGAAACCAGGCCATGGCGAGTCCGGCCGCGCCGGCCAGCGCGTCGGGCCAGGCCGAGAGCCAGCGAGACGGGACGGGGGCGGAATTCGCTGGCGGGGGGCTGCCTCCAAGATCCATGCGGGGACATCGGATGCTACGCGCATCGGGCCGCACAACGCAAACCCGCGGTGGCGCTGATCCAGTCAGGCGCCGGCCCCGCCCCCGGCCGATGCCCGCCGCCCGCGGCTACGGCACGGCCGGCCGCGGCTGCGCCGGATTTGCCGGGACGACCACCGTCGCCGCCCGCAGGCCCGCGCCGCGGGCGGTGAGTTTGATCGGTCCGGCGGTGCGCGATGCCTGCACGATGATCTGGGCGAGCCCGTTGAAAACGCTGCGGCTCCAGGCGACCGGCGGCGGCGTTTCTGCGATCCGCACACAGACGCCTTGTTTCACGCCTGCGGCCGATCCGTAGTTCCTGAGCGTCACCGCCACCGTGTTCTCGCCGGGACGCAGGAGCGCCTTGATGTCGTAGGCGGGGCCCACGGGCGAGTCGCTGGTCTGCCCGAGCCACACTCCGTTCACGTACACGTAGCCGCCGCCGTAGAGCTGGCTGAAGACGAGTTCGACGGCCGGCGCCGCCAGCACGTCGGCCGATGCCGTGAACCGCCCGCGAAATGCTGCGCTCCGGCGGGGCTCCAGCGGGTTGTCCGCGGGCACGACGCCGACAGGGTCCCAAGCCGCATCATCGACGGCCGCGGCCGTCTCCGGCAGTCCCTTCACATAGGGGTCGGCGATGCTCTTCCACCGCCAGTCGCCGACGGGCACGCTGTGCGTCGGCGCCGCCACCACGAACACGTCCGGTTCGTGGCAGCTGGGATCGCCGTTCCCCACCCCGATGATCCGGCCCGGTCCCTCCAGGTCGAAGCTGACTGCGTTGTCCGCCACCGGGACGACGCGCCCCTGGGCGTCGACGACGGACACGGTGATGACCGCCACGTCCTCCCCGTCCGCGTCGATCGCCGCGCGGTCCGGCGTGAGCTGCACGGCCGCGGGCGCGCCGGTGGTCTCGACCTTCGTCTCGGCCACGACCTGCCCGCCCTTGAATCCCCGGGCGGAAAGCGTGCCCGGCTCGTAGGGCACCTGCCAGCGAAGGGTCGATACCGGTTTCATCGTCTGCCGTCCCAGGCTCCGCCCATTGAGGAAGAGCTCGACCTCGTCGCAATTGCTCAGTGCGCGCACATCGACCATCTGGCCCTCGCGGCCCGGCCAGTTCCAGTGCGGCAGGAGGTGGAGCACCGGTTGCGGAGTCCACCACGACTGGTAGTACCAGAAGTTGTCCTTGGGGAACCCGCACACATCGAGGACCCCGAAGTGCGAGTTGACGCACGGCCAGCCATACGGGGTCGGCTCGCCGCGGTAGTCGAAGCCGGTCCAGACGAATCCGCCGGAAAGCCAGGGGCGCGGCGCGAAGAAACCCATCCACTGCTCGGCGGTGTTCGCCCATTCCGGGCAGTTGTCGTCGTAGGCGCTGACGTAGCCGCGCGCCGGGTCGTTGGCGTAGATGCCGCGCGTGCTCACCGTGCTGCCCTGCTCGCTGCCGACGTTCGGCTGC
>CAZKDK010000148.1:0-8626 GCA_964551145.1 uncultured Opitutaceae bacterium
CCGAGATCTTCGGCGAGGTCGCCGAGATCGTGGAGCCCAACTATTTCTTCAAGCTGGCCGCCTACCAGGACTGGCTGGTCGATCACCTGCAGCGCCAGGAGAGCTTCATCTTCCCGCGCTTCCGGCAGAAGCAGGTGCTCGAGTTCCTCAAGGAGCCGCTCAACGACCTCTGCATCTCGCGGCCGCGGGAGCGGCTGGCCTGGGGCATCCCGCTGCCGTTCGACCCCGAATTCGTGACCTACGTGTGGTTCGACGCGCTGGTGAACTACGTGAGCGCGGTGTGGCGGGACGGCGCTCCGGATCCGCAGTTCTGGCCGGCCGATTTCCATGTCATCGGCAAGGACATCCTTTCCCCGGCGCACGCCGTCTACTGGCCGATCATGCTGCACGCCGCGGGCATCGAGCTGCCGCGCGCGCTGCTCGTGCACGGCTGGTGGCTCCTCAAGGGCGGCCAGAAGATGTCCAAGAGCACGGGCGCGGTGGTCAACCCGCTCGATTTCATCGACCAGTTCGGGCCGGACGCCTTCCGCTACTTCCTCGTCCGCGAGATGAACGTCGGCCAGGACAGCGAGTTCTCCCGCGAGCTTTTCCTGAGCCGCTACAACAGCGATCTGGCGAACGATCTCGGCAATCTCGTCAACCGCGTGCTCAACATGACCGGCCGGTACGCCGGCGGGGTCGTGCCCGCAGCCGGGGAGCCCGCGGACCTTGAGGCCGACCTGCGGGCCCTCTGGGAGCGGACGCGGGACGAGTCCCTCCAGCTCTGCGAGGGCTTCCAGTTCCACGCCGCGCTCGAGCGCACCCTCACCTTCATCAAGGCGATCAACCGCTACGCCGAGCAGCGCGCGCCGTGGAAGCTGGCGAAATCCGCCGCGGCCGCCGACCAGGCGCTGCTGCGCACGGCGCTGGCCACGATGGCCGAGGCCCTGCGCCTCGGAGTGACGCTGCTCGCGCCGGTGATGCCCGGCACGACCGAGAAGGTCCGCGGCGCGCTCGGGTACGCGGCGGCGGCGCCCTGGGGCGACGAGCTGCGCTGGGGACAGGGCCTGACCGGCTGCACGGTGCAGCCGGCCCTCGTGCTGTTCCCGCGCCCGGAAGCGCCGAAGCCGGCCTGATCGTTCCCGGTGTCACTGTCTCTTGACTCCGAGAACGGGAAAGAGAACGAGGAACGAGTCCATGACCATCCTGCCGCTCAATCCGGCCGCCGAGCCCACGCCCGAGGCGCTGCGCGCGTTCCTGGCGAAGTGCCGCGCGGTGGCGGCCGGTGACGGACGCCCGCGGCTGGCCAGCATCTCGCTCAAGGTGCGGCCGCTCGACCCGCTGGCGGTCCTGGAGTCCATCTTCGAGCCCGCGGAACTTCATTTCTACGCGGAGCGGCCGCTGCAGGGCTGGGCCGTCGCCGGGGCGGAGGCCGTGCTGGCGTTCGAGGGCCACGGGGCGGGGCGGTTCGCCGACGCCCAGCGGTTCGTCGACGACGTGTTCGCCCGCACGATCGCGGTGGGCGCGGTGACGGAGCCGTTCGGCGGCCCGCACGTTTTCGGCGGCTTCGCGTTTCTCGACGAGGTGGAGCCGGGCGAGGCGTTTCCCGCGGCGCGGCTGTTCGTGCCGCGCTGGCAGGTGTCGCGCACGGAGGAGCGCACCATCGCCGTGGCCAACCTGCTGGTCGAGCCCGCCACCGATCTCGACGCCCTGGCCGCCAAGGTCTGGCGCGCGCATGCCAAGTTCCGGGCCTTCGATTATTCCGAGCCGGATTTTTCCGATCGCGCGGGGCCGGTGGGCCCCGTGGCGGTGGCGGAGACGGGCGGGCCGGAGTGCTTCCGCAACGCGGTGGCGCAGGCGACGGCGATCATCGCGTCGGGCCACCTGACCAAGGTCGTCATCGCGCGCCGCAAGGAGCTGACGGCCGCGACCCGCCTGCATCCGCTCCGGGTCCTGAACGGCCTGCGGCAGCGTTTTCCCGACTGCTACGCCTTCTCCCTGGCCAACGGGCGCGGCCAGAGCTTCATCGGCGCGAGCCCGGAGCGGCTGCTGCGCGTGGAGGGGGGGCGGCTGCTCACCGAGGCGCTCGCCGGCTCGGCGCCGCGCGGCCGCACGGCCAGCGAGGACGCGGCGTTGGGCGAGGGCCTGCTCCGGAGCGACAAGGACCGCCGGGAACACGGCATTGTACTGGAATCGATCCTGCGGCAACTGGCTCCGCTGGGCATCGCGCCCGAGCATCCTGCGCAGCCGGCGCTGCGGCGGCTGGCCAACGTGCAGCACCTGCAGACGCCGGTGCAGGCCGACCTGCCGGCGGGGGTGCGCCTGCTCGACGTGCTGGCCCGGCTGCACCCCACGCCGGCGGTGGGAGCGGTGCCGCGCGCCGCCGGCACGATCATCCGCCAGCTGGAGTCATTTCCGCGCGGGCTCTACGGGGGGCCGCTCGGGTGGGTCGACCACCGTGGCGGCGGCGAGTTCTTCGTCGGAATCCGTTCGGCGCTGGTGGACGGCGCCCGCGCGCGCCTTTACGCCGGTGGCGGCATCGTGGCCGGTTCGGAACCGGACAAGGAATTTGCCGAGACCGAGCTGAAGTTCCAGGCGCTGCTCGAATCGGTCCTCGCCTAGCGGTGCCTGGGTCCCGGGCGGCCGATGCCCAGGGCCGGCAGGAGGACGGCCGGGTCCGATTCGAGAGAAAAACAGGGGCCGGCCGGACCGGCAAACCGGGCCGACAAGAAAACTGGCCAGCGGCGGGGAATCATCTTGAATGGGCGGCCGATGCCCGTTGTGCCCCTCGATTTCCGCAATCCGAACAGCCTCTGGTGCTCCGTGATCGTCGAGACGCTGGCGCGGCTCGGCTTGCGCCACGCGGTCATCGCGCCGGGCTCGCGCTCGGCGCCGCTCACCTTCGCGTTCGCGCGCCACCCGGAAATCGAGGCGATCCCCGTGCTCGACGAGCGCTCGGCGGGATTCTTCGCCCTCGGCCTCGCACGCCAGCACCGCCGGCCGACGGCCCTGGTCTGCACCTCGGGCACGGCGGCGGCCAACTTCCTGCCCGCGGTCATCGAGGCGCACGAGAGCGGCGTGCCGCTGCTGGTTCTCACCGCCGACCGGCCGCCCGAGCTGCGCGCATGCGCGGCGGGACAGGCCATCGACCAGCAGAAGCTCTACGGCGAGCGGGTCGGCTTCTTCCACGAACTGGCGGTGCCCGAGGCGCGGGTGGAGCTGCTGCGCTACGTCCGCCAGACGGTCGCGCACGCCTATGAACGCACGCTGGCCCCGGTCGCGGGTCCGGTTCACCTGAACGCGCCGTTCCGCGATCCGCTGCCGCCGATCGAGGATGGCGTGACCGGGCGGCTGCAGGCCGGATTCGACGAACCGGCCTTCTTTGCACATCTCGGCGTGGAGAAGATCCCGGGCGCGGCGGGTCCGGCCGGCGCGCCACGGCCGGCCGACCGCGAATGGGGAGACAGCCTGAGGCGGGCGCTGCGGGGTCTTGATCGCGGCGTGATCATCGCCGGACCAGCGCAGCCGGCGGACCCGGCGGCCTATTGCGCGGCCGTGGCGGATCTTTCCGCCGCCCTCGGCTGGCCGGTGCTGGCCGACGGACTCTCGCCGCTCCGCAACCACGCGGCGCGGAATCCTTTCCTGGTCGCAAACTACAATGCCGTGCTGCGATCGCCCTCGCTCGGGGTTCGCCTGCAGCCCCAGGCGGCGATCTGCCTGGACGGCTGGCCGACGGGCAAGCAGCTCCGCCAATGGATCCAGGCCGGAGATGTCCGCACCTGGCTGGTCAACGCCGGCGCCACCAACCACGACGCGCTCCACGGGCGCACCCGCCACGTCCGCTGCGGCGTCGATGCGCTCGCGGCCGCGCTCTCCGGCGACCGGCGCGAGCCCGGTGCCTGGGTGCGCGACTGGTTGCGCGCCGACCAGGCCGCGGGGGCGGCCATCGACGGCCGCCTGGCGGCGCTCGACTTTCACTTCGAGGGCGAGGCCAGCCGGCGCCTGGCGCGGTGCCTGCCGGCGGACACGCCCGTGTTCATCGCCAGCAGCATGCCGGTGCGCGATGTCGAGTTTTTCTGGAGCCCGAACGACCGGCACTGCCGGCCATTCTGCAACCGCGGCGCCAACGGCATCGATGGCACGCTGTCGACGGCCCTGGGCGTGGCCCACGGGAACCGGCCGGCCGTGCTGCTCTCCGGCGACCTCGCGCTCCTGCACGACAGCAACGGGTTTCTGATCGGACCGACGTTCAGGGGAAGCCTGACCATCGTGCTGGTCAACAACCGCGGCGGCGGCATCTTCGAAATGCTGCCCGTGGCGCAGTTCGACCCTCCCTTTGAGAAGTTCTTCGCCACGCCGCAGACGGTCGACTTCGGCCGGCTGTGCGCCGCCCATGGCGTCGAGCATGTTCCGGTGCGCGACTGGGACCATCTCACCGCGCTGTGTTCCGCGCTGCCCGCGGCGGGCCTGCGCGTGCTCGAGTTGCAGACCGACCGGAAGCGCGACGCCGCGCTGCGGCGCGAGCTGTTCACGGCCGCGGCCGCGGCGGCGGAGACCGCCATCGATCAGCCGTGAGCCGGATCCGATTCCCGGACCAACCACCTCCTTCTCATCCGTGATTCCCCGGTCCGCGCTGTCCCGTCGATGGTCCCTGCTGGCCTTGTCGGCGCTGCTGGCCCCGGCGTGGGGCGCGTCCGCGGCCGACTATGCGGACTTTGTCGCGGACGGCGCGTGGTGCTGGTTCAGCGATCCGCGGGCCGTCTACGCGCAGGGCCGCATCTTCGCGGGGTGGATCGCCGCCGACGGATCGGTGCAGATCGGGGCGCGGGACGTCTCGAGCGGCGCCACCCGGATCACGACGCTCGCGGAAAAGTTCGAGGCTGACGACCACGACAATCCGGCGCTGCTGATCCTGCCGGATGGACGCCTGGCCGCGTTCTACTCGCGGCACGCCAGTAGCGACATGCATTTTCGCGCGACCGCGAGGCCTGGCGACATTGGCGAATGGACTCCTGACCGCATGCTCGGTTTCCAGGGCGGCGGGCGCCGGGGCGTGACCTACGCCAATCCGGTGATGCTCGCCGCGGAAAACGACGCGATCTACGTCTTCTGGCGCGGCTCGGACTTCAAACCGACGTTTTCCGTCTCGAAGGACCTCGGCCGGAGTTGGAGCGCCCCGCGGGCGCTCCTGCAGCGTCCGGGCGCCGACGACACGAACCGCCCCTACCTGAAGGTCTGGAGCGATGGGGATGGCCGCATCGACTTTGTGTTCACGGACGGCCACCCGCGCAATGAGGCGAACAACAGCGTGTATTTCCTGCGCTACGAGAAAGGCGCCTTTCTCAAGGCCGATGGCACCCGGATCGGCGGGTTCGGCGACCTCCCGCTCGATCCCGCCCGGTGCGATCGCGTCTACGACGGATCGACGGCGGGCCGGGCTTGGATCTGGGACGTGGCGGAGCACGACGGGCATCCGGTCGTGGCCTACACCCGCCTGCCCGCCGAAGGGGATCACCGTTATCACTACGCGCGGTGGGACGGCGCACGTTGGGTCGATGTGGAACTGGTGGCGGCAGGCGGATGGTTCCCGCAGACGCCCCGCGGAAGAACCGAGCCGGAGCCGCACTACTCGGGCGGGATGGCGCTCGATCCCGGACACGTCGGCACCGTCTACCTGTCGCGGCCGGTGGCCGGCGTCTTTGAGATCGAGCGTTGGCGCACGCCCGACGGCGGCCAAACCTGGCGGTCGGAGGCGGTCACGAGCGCATCCAAGGCATCGAATGTGCGCCCCGTGGTCGTGCGGCGCGTTCCCCCCGGGGAACCGGACCTGCTATGGATGAACCTTGGCGGCCGGTATGTGCACTACACTGATTTCCGCACGAGCGTGAAGATCAATGACGCACGGCCGCCCCGACGACCGGGTTCCGGCGGCGGCGACGGGGACCCGGCCCGGCTTCCGGACGGCCGGGGGGCGGGACGCCGGCCGCTACACGCCCGGTTTCGCGGATTCCGGAGGGCGCTGTCGGCGGTGGAGCACGATCGTGTCGTCGGCCGTGCCGGCGAAATCGGCGGGGCGCGAAGCGTTGGAAATGCGGATGCGGAAGCTGTCGGCGGAAAGGAACTCGACAATGGCGAGGATCGTGCGGGTCTCACCCGACTTCGCCGTGATCACGATATCGAGGGTGGCCGGGGTGACCGACGGGTCGAACCGGTAGGTGATGGTGCCGCCCCCGTTCTTGGCGGCCTCGGCGCGAAGCGAGACCCCCGAATTGATGATGTCGGCGGAGCCGTCGGCGGCGAAATCGAATGCGCCGTCGACTCCGGTCGAATCCGTGGCGCCCCAGTAGCCCACGATCGACGAGGCCCGGGTCGGCGGCGGCCGGGAATCGGCGCCGGTTCCGAGGAGGGCGAGGCACATGATTAGGAATGGCAGGGGTAGGGTTCTCATGAAGCTTGGAGGTTTGCCGGCCGGCCGGAGTTCAGGCGTCCGGCCGCCCGGCCCGGGCCGGTTTGTCGGGCGCCGCACCGTGGGCCGCGGGAGACTTCCCGCTGCGGCGGAGGGTGGCCGGCATGCTCATGTTTTCATTCCTCTGGTTTTTCCGACAATGCACCAACTCCTAGGCGCGGGGTGCTTTCAGGGCAAAGAAAATCACCGCAGGATCCGGCCCGGCGCGCGTTCATGCGAGCGGCTTCTGCAGCACAGCCAGATCGGGACGCGCGGACCAACCCAGTTTCTCCCAGAAGGCGCGGCCGGACTGATTGTCGGCGAAGAGGAAGAGATTGCATTTGAGGATTCCGGCGGCTGCAAGCTGCGCAAGCGAGGCGTCCGCCAGCGCGCGACCGATGCCATGGCGGCGCCAAGCCGGCAGAACGGCGAGGTGATGGAGGCAGCCGCGGCGTCCGTCGTGCCCGGCGAGGACGGCCCCGACGATGCGATCGCCGGCCAGCGCCACGAAACTCATGCCGGGGTTGTGCGCGAGATAGCCGCCGATGGCATCGCGTTCGTCCGATGCGGAAAGCCCGAGGCCTTCGGTGACCCGCCAGAGCGCGACGACTTCGGCGTAGTCGGCAAGGGTCATCTCACGCAATCGCCAGGAGTTGCCGGTTGTCATGGATCAGCGGGGCCCGCCGCCGGAGCTGCGCCGGCAGGGATCGGACGGCCGCCCCTTTGGCTCGAATCACACCGGGAGCGGCAGCCGGATGCAGAAGGTCGTCCCGCGAGTGCGGCTCGTCTCGAAGCTGATGCTGCCGCCGTGGGCCGCGACGATGCCTTGGGCGATGGCCAGCCCGAGGCCGGTGCCGCCCTTCTTGCCATAGGTCGTGAAGGGCTGGAAAAGCGTGCCCGAGATGATCTTGGGGATGCCCGTTCCGTTGTCGCGCACGGTGATCTCGCAGAATCCCTTGCTGGCCCGGCCGCCGAGCACGATGAGGCCCTTGCGTCCGGGAGGCATCGCCTCCACCGCGTTGCTCAGGAGATTCTGGAGCACCCGGATCATCCGGTCGTGGTCCAGCACCACCTTCTGGTCGCCGGCGAGGATCTTCACGTGGACGCCGGAGTTGCGGAGCAAATCGGTGTTGAAAGCCACCAGGTTGGAGAAGAGCTCGCGGAGATGGACGGGACGCCGGTCGAGCCGGGCCTCGCCGCGGGCGTAGAGCAGCACCTCCTCGACCATGATGCTCATGCGCCGGAGCTGGCGCTCGATCGTGTCGCAGGCGGCGGAGGTGGTGACATCCTTGCCGTGCTTGCTGATCGCGCCGAGGGCGAGCTGGATCGCGGTGACCGGACTGCGGAAGTCGTGCAGGATGCTGTTGGCCATCTCGCCGATCAGGGTGATCTTCTCCTTGCGGATCAGTTCCTGGACGTAGCGTGCGTTCGTCTCCCTCAGATCCGCGGACACGTGGCGGAAGAGGCCCATGGTCGTCTCCCACGGACACTGGCTCAATTCCTCGAGGACGGCCCGGCGAGGCAGGAGCGCCGCCTTGACCTCGGTCCGGGCGATCGCCCGGGCGCTGCGCCCACTGCCATCGAGGGCCCCGAGCTCTCCGAAGAAGTCGTCCCCGTTGGCAAACGCCAGGGAGTGATAATGGTCGCCGCTCGAGTGTTTGACGAGTTCGACCCGGCCGGTCAGCACGAGATAAACCACGTCCGAGGCGTCGTTTTCGTCAAAGATGACGGACTGGGAGGGATAGGTCGCCCGCTGCACCGCCTTGGCGAGGCGTCGGGCATGTTCGAGGGGAAAGTAACGAAAGAAGCGATGGGAGAGGACTTCCATGGGGATACGCGGGCGTGCTGGTAGTTCAACAATCTGTTCGCGGAGAGTCGAGCCAGTAGTTTGCGTACTACCAGGTTCACCAGTGCCCACCCCGCATCCGGCCGATTGCCCAAGATATTTACGGCAAATCGATTGGGGCAGCAGGAAATCAGGACTGCCGGACGAAGCCGTCCTAGAGCTGAACAGGCAGGCCGATCTCGATCACCTGCGTGGGGAGGACCTTGTAGTAGTCCTTGACCGGTCGCGCGTTGCGACTGAGGAAGGCATAAAGCGATTTTTGCCATTCCCACATCCGGGCGTTGCCGCCGGTGACGATCATCTCGCGGTTGAAGAAGAAAGTGACCTCCTGGGGCTTGAGCGGCACGCCACGATTC
>CAZKDK010000149.1:0-8618 GCA_964551145.1 uncultured Opitutaceae bacterium
GCCCGGCTCGTTCCTCTGGGTCATCAACAACATCAACTTCCAGTATTTCAGCATCGTCATCACCCTGGTTTCCGCCGCGGTCATGGTCCTGGTGAGCTTCGCGACCACCCAGCCCGACTACGGCCGCATCAAGAGCCTGACCTTCGGAACGATCACCGCGGAGGACAAGGCCAAGACCTACGCCAGCTGGGATTGGCGCGAGATGGCGGCCTCGATCTTCGTCCTCGTCTGCATCCTCGGCGCGTACCTCTACTTCCGCGGCTGAACCCGGCCTGCCCGGTCAGCGGTCTCCCTGCCGGCCGCCGCCGCATCCCGCGACGGCGGCCGGGTTTGTCCCTTTTCATTGGACAAGCCGGACCCGCCGCGCACAGTCTGACCGGTCATGTCCGCACTGAATTCCGTCCCCGGTTTTCCCCCTCCGCCGCCCGCTCCCCGCCTCGACGACGATGACGACGAGCGCGAGGAGGAGGCCAAACCCGCGGCCCTCCCGCCGGCCGTCGGGGCGCTGATCCAGCGGAAATTCCTCGAGGCGCGGAAACTGTTCCTGTGGGGAGCGGTGACGGACGAGACGGGCAAGGACATCTGCGAGAAGCTGCTCTACCTCGAGTCCGCCGGCCCGGGCAAGGAGATCACCTTCTACATCAACACGCCCGGCGGTTCGATCACGGCCGGCATGGCGATCTATGACACGATCAAGCTGATGACCTCGCCGGTCACCGTCGTCGTCACCGGCATGGCCGCCTCGATGGGATCGGTGCTGCTGTGCGCCGCCCCCAAGGGCCGCCGCCTGATCTACCCGCACGCCCGCGTGCTCATCCACCAGCCCCTGATCGCCGGCCGCTTCATCGGCCCCGCCACCGACATCAACATCCAGGCGAAGGAAATGGAGCGCATCCGCGACGAGCTGAACCAGATCCTCGCCGACGCCTCCGGCCAGCCGATCGAGAAGATCGCCCGGGATTCGGACCGCGATTTCTACCTGAACGCCCGGGAGGCGATCGAGTACGGCCTCGCCGACCGGATCGTGGACGCGCTCTAGGACCCCCCGCCCGCGGGGCGCGCCGGCGCGCCCAGTTCCTCCGCCCAGGCCCCGGCCTGCACGCGGTCGCCGGCGGCGAGCGCCGCCTCCACGGCCTCGCGCAGCACCGCGTCCCGCCAGGGCCGCGTGAGCCCGCCGTTTCCCAGGACCGCCCGATAGAACGCCAGCGCAGGCCGCGGTGCGCCCCGGGCGGCCAGCCAGCGCGCGGCCTGCTGCGCCAGCGGCGCATCGGCCAGGCTGCAGGGCGCCGGCGCCAGGGCGGACTCGAGCGCACGCACGGCGCCCTCCCGGTCGCCCGCCGCCTCGAGTCGCGGCGCCAGCGCGAGCGCGAGCACCAGTCCCGGCCGCCGGTCCCGGTTCCCGGCCAGCCAGCGGCGGGCCCCGGCGCCATCGCCGGCCTGCTCGAGCAGGTTCGCCTGGCGCAGCGCCGCGTACGCGGCCAGCGCCGGCGGCAGCGCCTCCAGGCGGGCCAGCTGCCGGTCGAGCGGAACGGCCAGCGGGCGATAAAGCGGATCGCCGATGATCACGGTCTGCCAGCTCAGCGCCGGCACCGCCGCGTACGCGGCGTCGCCCAGCGTGCGCCCGGCCGCCAGCTCCCGCACCAGCACCTGCGGCTGGAGCGTCAGTTGTAGTGATGGCTCAAATACGTTTCCGGACGTCGCGGTCACGCCGCGCGCGACCAGCGGGCCGCACCAGCCGGCGGCCGGCGAGCGCAGGGTACGGGCCGAGTAGCTGTGGATGTGCAGGGCGACGGCCCCCGGCGGGAACCGGAAGCCGGGCAGCGCCATCGGGCCGCCGAGGTCGGCGTCGTGCCAGCCGAAATACCAGGCCGGCGCATCGAAGCGGGCGCCGGCCGGCGCGGTGCCGTCCGCCTCGCGCACGTCGCCGTCGAAACCGAGCGCGGCCAGCGCGGCGCCCGCGGCCCGGAGCCACCGCTCGCCGTCGGGATGCGGCCCGCGCGGGTCGACATAGTACCGGCCGAGGAGCCCGGTGCGCTCCGCCTCCAGCGCATGGTCCACCAGCGCGCGCGCGTCGGCCGCCGACGGCCCGTCCAGCCGCGTCACCTTCACGACGGGCGGGAACGCCCGCGGGCCGGGCGGCGCCCCCGCGAACAGCGGATTGGGCACCCAGCCGTCGATGTCGTAGGTGTCGCGGGCGAGCAGGGTCAGCTCCGAATCGACCGCGCCCTGGTTGGTGCGGAGCAGCGGCTGCGCCGCGAGGCGCGGGGAGTCGGCGAAGAGGCGCTCGTCGTGGGCCACGCGCAGCGGCACGCCGCGGCAGACGACGAGATAGCTGATGCGATGGCCGAAGATCCCGTACCGCCGGCGCCCGAGCCGGTCGGTCAGGGAGGTCGTGAAGCCGTCCAGCCAGCCCTGCGCGAGCAGTGCGTCCTGCAGCGGCTGGTAGATCGTCGCGATGAACTCGGGCCAGCCAATGGTCTCGTCCGCGGGCATCGGCAGGGCGATGATGTTGGCGGGCGGCACGCCGCGCCGGGCGGCATAGTAGCGGGCGAGCTCGACGGACTCGCGGTCGGCGGCGTTGGCCAGGATGACCACGCGTGCCGCCGGGTCGGCGCCGCCGGCCGGCTCCGGCCGGAGGAGGCCTCCGGCCGCGGCCAGCAGGGCGGCGGCCCGGCCGCATGCGGCCAGCCATCGGGCGCCAAGGGACATCGGGGCCATGGTACCGCGGCCGGGCGCGCTTTCGAGAACGGTTTCGCCGGTGCGCGCCGGGCCCCCGATGGCCGCGGCACGGCGCTCGTTTTTGATTTGCCGAACCCCGGCGGCCGCTGACAGTGGAGCCGGCGATGGATTCCGCCGGCCCTCCCGGGCAAACCGCCCCGCCGCCGCGGCGGGCGCTGATGATTCCCGCCCCAACCTCCTTCCGAATCATGATGCGCCTGTACCTTTGGGTCACGTTCGGCGGTGCGCTCGGCACCGCGGCCCGCTTCCTCGTGTCGGGCTGGGCCGCCGGCCGGATCGGCGAGACGTTCCCGTGGGGCACCCTGCTGGTCAATGTCAGCGGCTGCTTTCTCATCGGGTTCTTCGCCGCCCTCACCGACCCCGCCGAGGGCCGCCTGCTGGCCGGCCCGACGGCGCGCCAGTTCTTCATGACGGGGCTGTGCGGCGGCTACACGACGTTCTCCTCCTTTGGACTGCAGACGCTCAACCTGGTCCGCGACGGCGACTGGCTCCGGGCGGGCGGAAACGTCACCGGCTCGGTGGCCACGTGCCTGCTCGCGGTGTGGCTCGGGCAGCTTGCGGCCTCCTGCCTCAACCAATGGAAAGGCGCCTGATCATGGAAATCCCGCACGAGTCCGTCCTGCTCCGCGTCTTCATCGGCGAGTCCGACCGCTGGGAGGGCCGGCCCCTCTACGAGGCGATCGTGCTCAAGGCGCGCGCGCTGCACCTGGCCGGGGCCACCGTGCTCCGCGGCGCGATGGGCTTCGGCAAGTCCAGCCGCCTGCACACGACCAAGATCCTCCGCCTCTCCTACGACCTGCCCGTGGTCATCGAGATCACCGACAGCGAGGAGAAGATCAACGGGTTCCTGCCCGTGCTCGACGGCATGATCGGCGGCGGGCTGGTCACGCTGGAAAAGGTGCGCGCCATCCGCTATCTCGGCACCACGCCGGCGGAGTGACCCGGGCGCCGCGCGGCGTCACCGGGCCGCCGGTTTCGCGGCGGCGGCCCGCCGGGCCAGCACCCCGCGCAGGTACGCGTCGGGCGGGGCGGTGCGCCACGCGGTGAGCCAGACGCTGCCCAGCATCTGTCCGCCGCGCAGCAGCTGCTCGTCGATGAAGGAGCGCCCGTCGAGACTCCCGGGCGAGCCGTCGGCCCCGAGTCCGCCGGCCTTTTCCAGCTGGTAGAGCGGCTCCACGCGCCGGTTCTGGGCCCGGAGGAAGTCCATGACGTCGTCGAACACGGCGTCCACCTCGCCCGGATTGGGCGCGGTCCGCAGCTCCTGGGCCGGCCGCGCTTGCGGGGCGACCTCCTGCAGGGTGATCCCCGCCGCCGCGATGAAGCCGCCGTCGATCCAGGCGTGGAACTTGGGATTGGTCGTGTAGCCGTGCGGATTGGGCCCGACCCAGCCGTTGTGCTGGACCGTGTCGTGCAGCGGCTGCGCGCCGTCGCCGACGAAATGCCCCATCACCCCCATGAGATAGACGATGTTCTCCTGCGCGTTGGCGATCTCGGCGGCCGTGCCGCCGCCCTCCTGGTAGGCCCGCAGATAGCCAAAGGCCGAACGCAGCCGCCCGAAATACTCCGTGATCGTCCACGGCAGGAAGCCGGGCCACTCGCGCGTATGGTCGGCGTCCTTCGCCGGATCGATCGGCGGGAACAGGTCCGGGTGGGCGGCGCGGCCGGCGGCGAACTGGAGGGCGAACTCGTAGCGCAGGGGGCTCACCGCGCCCGCCTCCAGGCCGGCCCAGCCGAGCTGCTCGAGGTCGAGGTAATGGTCGGGATCGTTCTCGTGGCGCAGCGGGAGATCGGGGGCGCTTTTCCAGCGGTCGGGCTCGCCCGAGAGGAAGGCGATGCGCTCGGCCGCGGCGGGCTCGCGCGCGAAGGCCGGAAAATCGGCCGGCAGCGAGGCGAGCGCCAGCTGATTGACGATCCGGTGGCCCGGGTAGTCCCAGGCGTGGAGGTCCGCCCGCGGCAGCGCGACGAGGAGGACGGGGAGCAGCGGTCTGAGAACGCGTCGGAGGTTCATGGTGGCGGCGCCGGACCGCAACAAGCTCGGACAGGCGGCGGCGGTTTGCAAGCGGCGCGAAGCGCTTCGGCCGGGGAGTCCCCGGCGGGGCCGCGCGGAATTCGTCAGCGTCCGGCCGGCGGCGCGCCCGCCGGGGCCGGCCCGGCCGGCGTTCGCAGGGCGGTGAGCGCCGCGGCATAGTCGTCCACGCCGTCGGCGATCGCCGCGGCGATCTGCTCGCGAAAGTCAGCCGTACCCACGCGGCGGGCCTCGACGTTGTTGGAGAGGAAGGCGGCCTCGATCAGCGCGGCGGGGCACTCCGCGAACCGCAGCACGACCCAGCGAGCGCGCTTGAAGCCGCGATCCGAGCTCTTTAGCTCCGCGAGGAGCCGCCGGTGCAGATGGTAGCCGAGGAGCGCGTTGACCGTGTCGTCGCGGTTGCCGGGGAAAGCCACAGGAATCATCGTCTTGTCCTTCTCAGGCTGGGTCGACGGCTGAAACTGGGGTGTCAGGACATAGGTTTCCGTGCCGCTCACGCGCGCCGCCGAGGCGGACGGGAGCGCGTTGAAGTGAATGCTCAGGAAGAGGTCCGCGCGGGCCCGGCCTGCAATTTCGGGGCGCTGTTCGAGCTCAACGCGGCGGTCGTCGGAGCGGGTGAACAGCACGCGATAGCCGCGCGCCTCGAGCAGCCTGCCCAGCCGCCGGGCGACGTCGAGGGTCATGGCCTTCTCGTCCAGATGGAGGGAGGCGTTCTGGTTGCCGGGATCATTGCCGCCGTGGCCGGGGTCGAGCACGATGAGGCGCGGCGGCGCGGGCAGCTGGCCGGCGTAGTCGGCGGGGCGCAGCAGCGGGGCGATCGTCTTGATGACGTCGATCCGTCCGACGCAGAGGCTGTCCCGGCTGAAGACGGTGGTGTCGCCCATGAAGATGCGCACGCCGTCGAACAGGAAGTCGCGGTCGCGGTCCACGAAGCGGAGGCGCACGCGGCCGCGTGCGTCCACGAGGTTCATGGCCCGTCCGCTCGTGGCCCACACCGCCCGGAGCCCGTAGCGGCGGGCGATGTCCCGCACGTCGACATAGTCGGCGTTGAAGATCCGTTTGAACGGCCACAGCCGGGTGGGCGCCGGGTCGGGCCGGGCGGACGGAGTCCCGGTGGCGGGCGTCGCGGCCGGGGCGGCCGCGGCGGGGGCGACGGGCGCGCCCCGGGGCGCCTCCGCGTGGCCCTGGGCCGCGACGGGCGCGGTGCAGCCGCCGGCCAGCGCGAGCGCGGCCGCGGTGATCAGCAGGCTGCGAGCGGGGAACCGCGCCATGACGCTGGGCGGGCCGGCTACGCCGGCGGGGTCGCGGCGGGCGGGGCGGGCGGAGCGGGCGGCGTGGCCGGCGTCTCCCGCACATGGAACCGGAGCTTCCGCTTGTTGACGGGCAGGGCCGTCAGCATCACGTAGATGTTGCGCCCGGTCAGTTTCGGCGGGCCATCCGGGTGGCCCATGTTGGAGAGTTCGGCGAGCGCCTTCTTGATCACGTCGAAGCCCATCTCCGTGCGCGCCATCTCGCGGCCGCGGAACTTCAGGCGCAGCTTCACCTTGTTGCCGTGATCGAGGAATTCCTCCGCGTGGCGGAGCTTGGTGGCGAAGTCGTGCTGGTCGATGCGCACGCTGAACTCGATTTCCTTGATCTTGCTCGCCGTCGTCTTCGCGTGCGTGTGCTTCTTCGACTCCTCGTACATGTACTTGCCGAAATCCATGATCCGGCACACCGGCGGCGTGACGTTCGGCGCCACCTCGACGAGGTCGAGGTCGAACTGCTGCGCCAGCTGCAGCGCCTTGCCGGTGGAGAGCACCCCCAACTGCTTGCCTTCAGGGCTGATCACCCGGATCTGTTCGGCCTTGATCCGGTGATTGCGACGGATGTTGGCGAACGGATCCGTATTGCGACGCGGAGGATAGCCGGGGCGGCCGCCCGAGGGAAATGCGTTAGCCATCAATCAGGTAGGAGGTGGAAAATCAGGTCGAGCGGTGGTTCTTGCGGCAAAGCGGGGGGATGACAACACCTAATTCGCCCTGGAAATCCGGGCCGGGCGGCGGCGCCCGGCGGGGCGTCCGGGCGTTCCGGGGCGCCCCGCATCGGCCGACGGATCCGCCGCAAATTGTCTTTAAGCGCCGGCCATCACCGCAATAATCGAACCGTGAACGAGCGAACCCCTTCCGCCCGCCTGCGGTGGCTGCTCGTGCTGCTCGTTGCGCTGGGAGTGGCCGGCGCGGGCGGCATCGGCTACGGCGGCTTCGAGGCCTACCGGTCGGGCTTCGAGCGCAAGGTCCGCGACGAACTCGGGACGGTGGCCGACCTCAAGTCGCTCCAGCTCGTCAACTGGCTGCAGGAGCGCATGGGCGACGGCCGCGAGGCCTCCCGGACACCGGAGCTTGCCGCGATGCTGTCGCGGGCGGCGGCGGATCCGGCCGATGCCGGCGCGGCCGACTGGCTGCGGCAGTGGATGGCGGCCGTGCGGCGGCAGGACGAATACGAGGGGGTGGTGCTGCTCGATCCGCAGTACCGGGCGAAGGCGGCCAGTCCCGGGCCGGCCGGTCCCGTCAGCCCGGAACTCGAGGCGAGCGCGCGGGAGGCGGTGCGCACGCGGCAAGCCGTCCTGTGCGACCTTCATCGCGACCCCGTGACGGGCCGGATCGCCCTCGCGGTGGTCGCGCCCATCTTCCCGGCGGAACCCGGAGCGGCCGGGGCTCCGGCTGCGGGCGTGCTCGGCCTGATCGTGGACCCGCACCGGTTTCTGTTTCCCTTCATCCGGGCCTGGCCGGACGCCAGCAAGACGGCGGAAACCCTGCTGGTGCGGCGCGAGGACGACGCCGTGGTCTTCCTCCACGACGTGCGTTTTCGCGCGAACGCCGCCCTGGAGCTGCGGGCGCCCCTCAGCGATCCCTCGCTGCCGGCCGCCCGCGCGGCCCGCGGGGAGACTGCCGTGGCCCGGGGCGTCGATTACCGGGGCGCGCCGGTCTGGGCCGCCATGCGCAGGATCGAGGGCTCGCCGTGGTTCCTGGTCGCCAAGATCGACCGGGCCGAGGTCAACGCGCCGTTCCGCGCGTTCGCCTGGCTGCTCGGGGCCACCCTCGGCGCCTTTGTCCTGGCCGTCATCGCCGGCGCCTGGGCGCTGTGGCGGCGGCGCGAGGGCCTTTTTCTGCAGCGGCAGCTGGCCGAGGAGAACGCCCGCAACGTGCTCGCCCAACGCATGGCCGCCCTGACCAAGCACGCCAATGACATCATCATCCTGGCGGACTTCGCCGGCGACATCCTCGAGGCCAACGAGCGGGCGGAGCAGGCCTACGGATACACGATCGACGAGCTGCGGGGCCTGACGGTGCGCGCGCTCGCGGCCCCGGAGATGGACTCCTCCTTCGGGCGCATGCTCGCGGAGGCCGACGCGCGCTCGGGCCTCGTCGAACAATCGGTGCACCGGCGCAAGGACGGCATGACCTTCCCGGTCGAGATGAGCCTGCGCACCGTGGAAATCGAAGGCGTCCGCTACCGCCAGTTCATCATCCGCGACATCACCGCCCGCAAGGCGCAGGAACAGGAGATTGTCCGCCTCAACCACTTCAACGCCGTGGCCAGCCAGGTAAATCGCGCGGTCATCCACAGCCACACCCGGGACGAGCTTTTCGCCCAGGTGTGCCGGATCGCGACGGAATCCGGCGGATTCAAACTGGCGTGGTTCAGCTGGTATGATCCGGAGACGCGGCGTTTCCTGTCGGTGGCCCGGGCCGGCGAAGCCATGGGCTACCTCGACGCCATCGCGAACTCCGATGACACCCCGGAGGGCCGGGGCCCCCGCAGCACCGCCTTTCGCGAGGGCCGCCCGGTCATCGTCAACGATTTAATGGCC
>CAZKDK010000150.1:0-8580 GCA_964551145.1 uncultured Opitutaceae bacterium
CAAGGTTTCTCTAGCAACGGACCGCATCGTATCACAACAGATCACAACCGACAAGAATAAGGACTTAAAATCCCCTGGTTTTATAGCCGTGTGGGTTCGAGTCCCACCCCGGGCACTCATTTTCGCTTCCAGCGAAAACGATCCTCCGACCTGTCCGCCATAGGCTTGGCGACGGCGGAAGGCCCGGCGAAGGAGGACATTACCCGCAGCCAGGCATGCGCTTTTCGGCTGGCGCAAACGTCGGCAACAGGAGTCTTGAGCCTCCGTCGTCCCCAAGCATCTACCGGGACGAGGCGGCTCGGCAAACCGGCCTCCCTGCAACGAGACGCTCTGCGCTCTCTCCGTCCAGACTGTGCGAGCAAGAACGGCGAGGCTGTCATGCACTGTCAGGAACGGTAGCCCAGGGACGGTTTCCGCCGAACCTGCGGCCTTCAATGTCCAGAGTGAGTTTCCGCCAAAAGCTTGGTTGCCGTCTAAACTTGGCATAAACCTCCTCCGTCATGAAAAAATCTCTTGGGGCCAAGACCCTCGTTTACCCGACCCCGGTGTTTGTCGTTGGGACCTACGACCAGGAGGGCAAACCCAACGCGATGACTGCTGCCTGGGGCGGCATCTGCTGTTCTCGGCCGCCCTGCGTCGCCGTCTCCCTCCGCAAAGCCACCGCCACGCATGGAAACATCGTGGCACGCCGGGCGTTCACGATCAGCATCCCGTCCGAGAAACACGTCAAACAGGCGGATTACCTGGGGTTGGTATCAGGCCGGAGCGTGGACAAGTTCGTCGCAGCCAAGCTGACGCCGGTGAAAAGCGACCTCGTTGATGCGCCGTATGTGAAGGAGTTCCTCCTGATTCTGGAGTGCAGGCTCGCGCACACGTTCGAGCTGGGATTGCACACGCAATTTGTCGGGGAGATTCTGGACGTGAAGGCAGAGGACACCGTGCTGGGCAAAGGAGGACTGGTGGACATCAAGAAAATGGATCCGCTGGTGTTCACGCCAGACACGCAGTCCTACTACGGCATCGGCGGGTTTGTGGGGCAGGCCTTTTCAGTGGGCAAGGAACTTTGACGAGTCTTCGCGAACAACCGTCGCCTGTCCGGCCCAGGCGACAGGACAATCCGTCGCTAGGGCGAGCATTGCGACGGAGCTGATCGAATCCGGAGCGAAGGGCGATGGCTGCGCGGGGCCGCGAAGCCAGGCGCGGGCGTCGTTCGGGACATCCGCGACCGGCCGGCCATAGCTGATCGCGGCGCGGACTTCGGGCGGCGCTGCCAGCGCCGCGTGCTCCCGTCAGTGGCACTACACCCCATAGCGTCCACCTGAACCGGAGCGCATAATTGGTTGGAAAGACCTCTGGCGACAACGGATCCAGTCAACAGTGTCGGACCGCGCCCGATCTCCAGTCCTCCGTCACGGAGCCCTCTCGTAATTCTCACGTCCCTGTTAAACCGGTCCGCTGGACCATCATTCAACCTCGCTCTACGCATGAAACACCACCACGGCCACCCTCAGCACACCGACTCCACCGCCCAGACCGACACTCTTCAGACCCTGCCCCACGATGAGATCGCGCAATGCGCCCGCGAACTCTGGGCCCAACAGGGTTGTCCCAAGGACCGCGACGAGGCAATCTGGCTTGAGGCGGAAAGCCGCCTGCTGGCATCCCGGCGGGGTGCCAGTCAGAGTCTTCCCAGCATGGGTTCCGTGCGGTGATGGGTTTTGCAGCCGCCGTAGCGGTCGCCCATCGCCTTGGGACGAGCGCCCGGCTCAAAGCCGCGGGCTGAGGATCCGGGCCGGGGCTACTTGTGCGCACCCGCATTCCTTCAACGCAATGCAGTGGGCATGCCCAGGAGGCGCGGACTCAATCCCCGCCCGGCGGAGTCGGGTCCCCGTTCGCGGGCTCGCGCCGCTCGAGCAGGTCTTCGAACGCCATCGCGGCGCCGGACAGGTCCTGCTGCCGCTGGCGGACCAGGTCCTCGTAAGTGGGGGGCGGAGCGGGGTTCCGGTAGAAGACGCCGGTGTACAGGATCTCGCCGTAATGCTGCGCCAGGTCCATCGCGCGGAGGCGGTCGGCGGAATCGTGCCCCTCGTCCTCCAGCCGGCGCATCCGTTTGCGCTGGGTCTTGAGCTGCGTCTCAGGGTCGCCGTAGGTGATGCAGGGCGACTGGACGTTGACGAAGGCGAAGCCCGGGAAGCGGATGGCCTCCTCGACCAGCCGGGCGAGGCCTTCCATGTCCGCGGGAACGCCCTGGGCCACGAAGCCGGCGCCGTAGGCGAGCACGTTGAGCAGGGGATTCACGGGGGCCTCCAAGCTGCCGTAGGTGGAGGAGGCGCTCTTGGTGCCGCGCGGGGCGGTCGGGGACAGCTGGCCCTTCGTCAGGCCGTAGACCTGGTTGTCCATCACGATGTAGGTCAGGTCGACGTTGCGGCGGACGGCGTGCGGCACGTGCCCGCCGCCGATCGAGAAGCCGTCGCCGTCCCCGCCCGCGACGAGCACGAGCAGGCCCGGCCTCGCCATCTTGATGCCCTCGGCGATCGGCAGCGCGCGCCCATGCAGGGAATTGAAGCCATAGGCCGTGGTGTAACCCGGGATTCGGCTCGAACAGCCGATGCCGGAAACGAACGCGATCTCGTGCGGCGGGCGGCCGATGGCCGCGAGCGCGCGGTAGAGGGCGGTGACGACGCCGTAGTCACCGCAGCCGGGGCACCAGATGGGTTTCAGGCCGCTGCGGAAATCCTTGGTCGTGAAAACCTCGGGACTGAGGGGGCATTCGGCGCTCATGGGACCCCTCCCGGCGACGCCGCGGAGCCCGCCAGTTTCCGCAGTTCATCGGCCACTTCGTCGGGGGTGATTGGATTGGAGCCGCTTTTGGCGAGGGAGCGGAATTCGGGAGGGACCGCGGCCCACATGCGGATGATGCGGGCCAGCTGGCCCTGGTGGGAGAGCTCGACCACGAGGCAGGCGCGCAGCCCGGCGAAGAACTCCCGGTAGATCTCCTCGGCGACGGGATAGACCAGCTTGGGAATCAGGAGCCTGACCTTCAGGCCGCCGGCCCGCGCCAGTTCGAGCGCCTCGACGGCGACGCCGGCGACGCTTCCCCAGCTGATCAGGCCGAGCGTCGCATCCGCGTCGCCCGCGGTGACGAACAGGTCGTGGCGCCGGCCCAGCGGGGCCATCTTGCGCAGCCGCTTGTCATTCATGCGGGCGTGCATCTCGCCGTTGGCCGTTGGGGCGCCGCGCTCGTCGTGCTCGATGCCGGCGGCCAGGTAGTTGCCGCCCTTCATGCCGGGGTGGCTGATGGGGCTGATGCCCGACTCGGTCAGCCGGAAACGGACGTAGGGCTCGAGCTCCGGCCCCGACGGCGCGAGCCGCTCCACAAGCTGGAAGCGGGAGGTGTCGATGGGGTCGACCACCTCCTTGCGATGGGCGATCTCCTGGTCGGACAGCACGATCACCGGCGTCTGGTACTGTTCGGCGATATTGAAGGCCTCGACGGTGACCCCGAAGGCGTCCTCCACGCTGATCGGCGCCAGCACGGGCCGCACCGTGTCGCCGTGCGCCGAGAAGGCCGCGGCGAAGAGATCGGCCTGCTCGCGCTTCGTCGGCATGCCGGTCGACGGGCCTCCGCGCTGCACGTCGATGCAGACCAGCGGCAGCTCCGCGGCGCTGGCCAGGCCGAGCATCTCGGCCTTGAGCGACAGCCCGGGGCCGGAGGTGGCGGTCATGGCCTTGACGCCGGCGAACGACGCGCCGATCGCGGCGGCGGCCCCGGCGATCTCGTCCTCGGCCTGCAGGAAGGCGCCGCCGTATTTCCAGATCTCGCGGCTGAGATACTGCATGATCTCCGAGGCCGGGGTGATGGGATAGCCGCCGAAGAACCGGCAGCCCGCGAACACCGCGGCCGCGCCGCACATCTCGTTGCCGTCGGTCAGGAGCTTGCGGCCTCCGCCGGTCGCCGGCGGCCGCAGGTGCCGGGCCGAAGCCAGCGGATGAAGCCGGGTGTATTCCAGCCCGGCGGCGAAAGCCCGTTCGTTGCCCTGGAGGACGGCCTCGCCCTTCCGGGCGAATTTCTTGCGGATGCCGTCCAGGATGTGGTCCCCGGGCAGGCTGAACCAGCCCGCGAGCAGGCCGAGCACCACGTTGTTCTTGGCCAGCAGCGTGCCGGCGGTCTGCGCGGCGAGATCCTCCATCGGGACGGGGAGCGCCGCGGCGGGGGTGAGGCCCCCGAGGGGCAGCGCGGCGGGGTCGACGCCCGTCTTGCTCTCGAAAATCACCACGGTGTCCGGACCGACCCGCAGCTCGCCGCCGAATTTCAGGAAATCCTCCCAGTTCAGGACGACGGCCACGTGGAGCGTGCCGCCGGGATTGAGCACCGGCCGGGCGGACACGCGCAGGCGGCAAGAGGACTCGCCGCCCCGGATCTGGGAGCCGAAACTCTTGGTCAGGATCGCGAAATAACCGGCGGCGGCGACCGCGCTGATGAGCGATTCACCCGCGGAGACGATCCCGTCCCCGCCGGATCCGGCCATGCCGATGATCAGATCGTCGGCGAGGGCGGGGACAGTGGGTGCCGGTGGACGCTCGGGCATGAAGTGGGGCTTGGCAACTTTCCGGAAAAAACCAACGGAGCAAGCGGCTAACCGCGCAAAACGCAAGCAAACGTCGCGGCGGGCCGGCCGGCCCCTACCGGAATGCGCCCGCCGCCTCCCGATGCTCCTTTTCCAGGCTGCCGCAGACGAGCTCGCACAGCTTGAAGATGGAAGGGTCGGCCAGCGCGTAAAAGACCTCGAGGCCCTCCTTGCGGCGGTGCAGGAGGTTCGCGGCCGCCAGCGTCTGCAAGTGCCGCGAGACGTTGGCCTGGGTGCCGCCGGTGAGCGCAACGAGCGTGTGCACGTTCTTCTCGCCGTCGAACAGGGCCTGGAGCAGGCGCAGGCGCATGGGCTCGGCCAGGACGGCGAACCGGCGCGCGACCTGATCGAGCGCCAGGGGGGGGAGGAGGCGGGCTTTCATGGGCACGCACTGCATTAAGAGCGGGCTTGACATCGGTTCAAGTGTATGTTTATATACGCATATACTCTCAAACGAGTCAAGCATTTTCCCCATGAGCCTCGAATCCGCCATCCGCCTCCTCGCCGGCACCCTCGTGCTGGCCAGCCTCGTCCTGGCGCGCCTGGTCAGCCCCGGGTGGCTGCTTCTGGCCGCCTTCGTCGGCCTCAACCTCGCGCAGTCGGCCTTCACCGGCTTCTGTCCGGCCGAGATCATCCTGCGCCGGCTGGGGCTCGCCGGCGGCCGCCGCCCGCCCTCCGCGGAGGGCCGGCCGTGAGCAGCACCCTTCGCTTCGCCGCCCTCGTCCTCGCCGGCGCCGTTCTCGGCGGCCTGATGGGCTGGTTCGGCCAGTGTAGCTCGGGCACCTGCCCGTTGACGTCCACCTGGTGGCGCGGCGCGCTCTACGGCGGGTTCATCGGGCTGATGCTGGCCCTCGGCGGGCGGTCCGCCTGACCCCGGCCGGCTCCGCTCCCGCCCTGAATCCCTTCCCGATCATGAACCCAGCCCGATTCCCGCTCCCGTTGTTCTCCCTCCTTCTCCTGGCCGGATGTTCCGGTCGCCGCGCCCCGGCCGATGCCGCGGCCCGTTTGCCGGCGGTCGCCGTGCAGGTGGCCACCGTCTCGGCCGAGGACGTGCCGATGTTCTCCGAAGTCACGGCCACCGTGCGCCCCGTGCGGCGGGCGGTGATCGCCGCGAAGGTCATGGGCGCCATCGAGGAGATGCCGGTCACCCTCGGCCAGCGCGTCCGGACCGGCGATCTTCTCGTCAAGATCTCCGCCGGCGAGATCTCCGCCCGGCTGCGGCAGGCCCAGGCCCAGCTCAGCCAGGCCCAGCGGGATCTCGAGCGCGAGCGCGCGCTCCTGGCCAAGGGCGCGAGCACGCCGGAGATGGTGAACGGACTCGCCGACCGTTTCGCGATGACGCAGGCGATGGTCGGCGAGGCCGAGACCATGCTCGGCTACACGAGCCTCCGCGCGCCGTTTGACGGGGTGGTCGCGCGCAAGCAGGCCGAGGCCGGCGACCTCGCGTCCCCGGGGATGCCGCTGCTCGAGGTCGAGGGCGGCGACGGCTTCCAGGTCGAGGCCGGCATTCCGGACTCGCTCGCCGCCGGGCTCGCGATCGGCGCGTCCCTGACGGTCGAGGTGCCGGCGGCCGGAACCCGGTTCGACGGCCGGCTGGTCGAGCTGTCGTCGTCTGCCGATCCCTTTTCCCACACGGTGCCGGTCAAGATCGCCGTGCCGCCCGGCGTGGCTGTGCGCTCGGGCCAATTCGCCCGGATCGAGGTGCCCGGCGCGCCCGCCCGCGCCCTGCTGGTGCCGGCGGCGGCGGTGACGGCCTACGGGCAGATGGAGCGGGTTTTCGTCGCAGCGGACGGCCGCGCCGCCCTCCGGCTCGTCCGGACCGGCGCTGCGCGCGGTCCCGCCGGCCGGGAAAACGTCGAAATCCTGGCCGGCCTGTCCGCGGGTGAGCGCGTGGTGGTGGCCCCGCCGGCGGGGCTGCGCGAAGGCCAGCCGCTGGAGGTCCGGCCATGAGCGCCCGCCCGCCGTCCGTCTTTCCGGATCCCGCCCGGCACGGCTTTGCCGGCCGCCTGGCCGCGCGCTTCATCGATTCGAAGCTGACGCCGATCATGGTGGCGGCCTCGCTGCTGCTCGGCGTGTTTGCCGTGCTGATGCTGCCGCGCGAGGAGGAGCCCCAGATCAAGGTGCCCATGATCGACGTGCTGGTCGCCATGCCCGGCGCCGACGCGCGCGAGATCGAGAACCGGGTGACGCGCCCGATGGAGAAGCTCATCTGGGAGATTCCCGGGGTGGAGTACCTCTATTCGACCGCCAGTCCGGGCGGCGACCTCACCATCGTGCGCTTCAAGGTCGGGGAGGACCTCGAGCGGAGCCTGGTGAAGCTCAACCAGAAGCTGCAGACCAATTTCGACCGCATCCCTGCCGGCGTCAGCTTTCCGCTGATCAAGCCGCGCACCATCGACGACGTGCCGGTGCTTGCGCTCACCTTCCACAGCGCGCGCTACGACCACGCCACCCTGCGGCGGCTGGCCGCGCAGGTCGACGACGCCGTCAAGACCACCCCGCAGGTCGCGGAAACCATGCTCATCGGCGGCGAGCGCCGCGAGATCCGCGTGGCCCTCGACCCCGTGCGGCTGGCCTCGCGCAATCTCAGCGCCGCGGCCCTCGTGCCGATGCTCCAGCAAGCCAACGCCCAGGCCCACGCGGGCGCCCAGGTCTTCGCCAACGGCGAGACGCTCCTGCAGACCGGCACGTTCTTCCGCGATGCCGGGGACGTCGGCAACGTGGTCGTCGGCGTTTTCGCCGGGCGGCCGGTCTATCTGCACGACGTCGCCACCGTCACCGACGCGCCGGGCGATCCGACCAACTACGTGCTGTACGGGGTGGGGGGTGTAGCCGGCCTCGCCGAGGCCGGGCCGGGGTCAGCGACCCCGGCTACAAGCGTCGACGAGGCCGCGGTCACCCTGAGCATCGCCAAGCGACCGGGCGCCAACGCGGTCGACGTCGTCGCCGCCGTGCTGCGCAAGGTTGATGCGCTCAAGGGCACGCTCATCCCGGCCGACGTCGGCGTGGCGGTGACGCGCGACTACGGCGCCACCGCGAGCGAGAAGTCCAACGAGCTCCTCCTGCACATGGGCCTGGCGGTCTTCGGCGTGGCGCTGCTGGTCCTGCTCTTCCTCGGCTGGCGCGAGTCGCTGGTGGTCATGCTGGCGATCCCGGTGACGCTCGGCCTGACGCTGCTCGTCTTCTATCTCTACGGCTACACGCTCAACCGCATCACGCTGTTCGCGCTGATCTTCTCGATCGGCATCCTGGTGGACGATGCCATCGTGGTGGTCGAGAACATCGTGCGCCACATGGGCCTGCCGAGCTGCCGGCGCAAGCGGCTGCTGCAGATCGCGATCGAGGCGGTCGACGAGGTGGGCAATCCCACGATCCTCGCCACCTGGGCGGTGATCGCGGCCGTCCTGCCGATGGCGTTCGTGAGCGGCATGATGGGCCCGTACATGCGGCCCATCCCGATCGGCTCGAGCGCCGCCATGCTGTTCTCCCTGCTCGTCGCCTTCGCGGTCACGCCGTGGGCGGCGCTGAAGGTGCTGCGGGGTCATGCCCGCCACGCGGAGCACGCGGCCGAGTTCATCGACGCGCCGCTGACCGATGAGGAGGAGGCGGCCGAAGAGGCGATGCCCGACACCGCCTTCACCCGGCTGTACAGCCGCGCCATGCGGCCGCTGCTCGACCACCGGGGCCGGCGCTGGGCATTTCTTGCCGGCGTGGCCGCCCTCACCGCCGCCTCGGTCGGGCTGGTCGGCATCGGCGCGGTCAAGGTCAAGATGCTCCCCTTCGACAACAAGTCCGAGTTCCAGGTCATCCTGAACATGCCGAAGGGCGCGGCGCTGGAGCAGACCGCCGCGGTCGCGCGCGAGCTGGCGGCGGCGATCCGCACCGAACCCGAGGTGCGCGACTACCAGGTGTACGCCGGCACGGCGTCGCCGTTCAATTTCAACGGCCTCGT
>CAZKDK010000151.1:0-7079 GCA_964551145.1 uncultured Opitutaceae bacterium
GTGGGCAACGAGAGCTGGGGCTGCGGCGGCAACATGCGTCCCGAGTTCTGCGCCGACAATTTCCGCCGGTACAACACCTTCGTGAAAAACTACGCCGGCGACGAGTACCGCATCCGGCGGATCGCCTGCGGCGCCAACGGCAGCAACTACGACTGGACCGAGGTGATGATGGCAATGGCCGCGAAACAAATGGATGGCCTCGCGCTCCACTACTACACGATCCCGACCAGCGACTGGAAACACAAGGGGCCGGCCACCGGCTTCGGTGAGGATCAATACTTCTCCGCCCTCAAGAACACCCTGCGCATGCAGGAACTCCTGACCCGCCATCTCGCGATCATGGATCGGTTCGACCCGGAGAAGAAGGTCGGCATGGTGGTCGATG
Organism: uncultured Opitutaceae bacterium; assembly: GCA_964551145.1. Lineage (GTDB taxonomy): Bacteria > Verrucomicrobiota > Verrucomicrobiia > Opitutales > Opitutaceae > Fen-1467. Next base: position 386 of record CAZKDK010000151.1, read on the forward strand.
AGTGGGGCATCTGGACCGATCCCGAACCCGGCACCAACCCCGGCTTCCTCCAACAGCAGAACACCATCCGCGATGCCCTCATCGCCGCCCTTAACTTCAACATCTTCCAGGCCCACGCCGATCGCGTGACCATGGCCAATATCGCCCAGATGGTCAATGTGCTCCAGGCGGTGATCCTGACCGAAGGCGACAAGATGCTGCTCACGCCCACCTACCACGTCTCCGAGATGTACAAGGTCTTCCAGGGGGCGACCTCGCTCCCCGTGCAGCTCGACGCCCCGGATTACGCGTTCGGCAGCGACCGGATCCCCGCCGTGAGCGCCACCGCTGCGCGCGACGCCGCCGGCACCGTTCACCTGGCGTTCGTCAATGTGCTTCCGCGCGAGACCGCCACCATCACCTGCACGCTGGTCGGTTTGTCCCCCACGCGCGCCACCGGCCGCCTGCTCACGGCACCTGCGCTCGATTCGCACAACACCTTCGCCGCGCCCGACACGGTCGAGCCGCAGGCCTTCGCCGGCGCCACGCTCGCCGGGAACCGGCTCACGGTCACCCTGCCGGCCAAGTCGGTCGTGGTCCTCAACCTCGACTAAGCGGAGTCATCCCATCGGGAGGCCTGTCATGATCGCCGGCTTTCGCGCGCTTCCCCTGCTGCTCGCCGGCGCGCTGCTCCGTGCGGCGGCGCTGGCGCCGGACGCGGCCGCTATGGCCCCCGCGCCGCCCGGCAGCCCAACCGAAAATCAAGACCCAAGAACCAAGAACGGCTCCTGGCAGGTCGCGATCCGCGTGGACGCCGGGCGGGCCCTCGGCGACTGGAAGCCCATCTGGCGATTCTTCGGTGCCGACGAGCCCAACTACGCGACGATGAAGGACGGCGAGCGGCTGCTGGGCGCACTCGGCGCCCTGCGGCCGAAGCAGATCTATTTCCGCGCCCATAACCTGCTGAACACCGGCGACGGCACGCCCGCGTTCAAATGGGGCAGCACGAACGTCTACACGGAGGACGCCCGGGGCCGTCCCGTCTACGACTGGACCGTCGTCGACCGCATCTTCGACACCTACCTCGCGCGGCGCGTGCACCCGTACGTGGAGTTCGGATTCATGCCTCGGGCCCTTTCCACGCATCCCGAACCCTACCGGCACGAGTGGCGGCCTGGTCTGCCCTATGACGAGATCTTCACGGGCTGGGCCTATCCGCCGAAAGACTATGGCAAATGGCGGGACCTCGCCTATGCGTGGGCCCGGCATTGCGTTGAACGCTACGGCCGCGCCGAGGTCGAGTCCTGGTATTGGGAGGTAGGGAACGAGCCCAACACCGGCTATTGGAAGGGCACGCCGGAGGAGTGGTACCAGCTCTACGATTTCGCCGTCGACGGCATCCGCCGCGCCCTGCCGACCGCCCGGGTCGGCGGTCCGCACACAGCCGGCAGCGGAGGCGCCTTCATGGACGGATTCCTGCGGCACCTCCTCAGCGGGGCCAACGCCGCGACCGGCGGCACCGGCGCCCCTGCGGATTTCCTCGCCTTCCATGCCAAGGGCCAGCCCGTTTACGTCGACGGCCGGGTCCGGATGGGCATCGCCGCCCAGCTCCAGACGCTCGACAGCGGCTTCCGCAAGATCGCCGCCGTGCCCGCGCTGAGATCACGGCCCATCGTGATCGGCGAGTCCGATCCGGAGGGCTGCGCCGCCTGCCTTGGCCCCCAGCTCGGCTACCGCGCCGGCACCATGTATTCAAGCTACACCGCCGCCAGCATTGCCCGCCATCTGCTGCTCGCGGACCGTGACGGGGTGAATCTCGAAGGCATGCTCACCTGGGCCTTTGAGTTTGAGGACCAACCCTATTTCGCCGGCCAGCGGGTGCTCGCCACGAACGGCATCGATCTTCCCGTCCTCAATGTGTTCCGCCTGCTCAGCCGCATGGGCGGCCACAGGCTCGACACCGCCAGCACCGGCGAAGTCCCGCTCGATGCGATTGTCCGCGACGGCGTGCGGGGTTCCCCCGATGTCGCCGCGTTGGCCAGCCTCGACGGCAGCCGACTCTGCATCCTCGCCTGGCACTATCACGACGACGACCTCCCCGGCCCCGACGCCGAGGTCGCGCTGACGCTGGAGCACCTGCCGGTTGAGTCCGGCCCGGCGCGTCTGACGCAGTTCCGCATCGACCAGGATCACAGCAACGCCTTCTCCGCCTGGAAGCGGATGGGGTCGCCGCCGTTCCCCAACCAGGAACAATACGCCCGGCTCGTCGCCGCCGGCCAGCTTGCTCCGCCGGAGGGGCCCGCGCCTCTCGCGGTGGCGGGCCACGCCGCGACGCTGCATTTCACACTGCCCCGCCAGGGGGTCGCGCTGCTCGTGATCGACCTTCCCACCGCGCCCTGATCCGCCCCCATGCCCTCCCTCCGCCTGGATCCTTCCACCCCCCTTGGCTTCGCCCTCGTCCTCGCGCTCGCCGCCCCCGGCCCCGCCCGGGCCGCCGACTCCGTCCCGTGCGACGCGACGCCCTCCGTCATCGTGAGCACCGCCGCCGAACCGATCACGCCCGGGCGCTTCGCCCCGACCTGGGATTCGCTGCGGCAGTACCGGGTCCCCGACTGGTTCCGCGACGCGAAATTCGGCATCTGGGCGCACTGGGGCCCGCAATGCGAACCCGAGCAGGGCGACTGGTATGCGCGGAAACTCTATGTCCAGGGATCCGGGCAGAACCTCTGGCACGTCGCCCACTACGGGCCCCCTTCGCAGGCCGGGTTCAAGGACGTCATCCACCGCTGGCGCGCCGAGCACTGGGACCCCGACAAGCTCCTCGCCCTCTACCAGCGGGCGGGTGCGCAATACTTCGTCGCGCTGGCCAACCATCACGACAACTTCGATCTCTGGGATTCGAAATACCAGCCGTGGAACTCGGTCCGGCTCGGCCCGAAAAAGGACCTCATCGCCGGCTGGGCGGCCGCCGCGCGCAGCCACGGCCTCCGTTTTGGCGTCAGCGTGCACGCCTCCCACGCGTGGCTCTGGTACGAGGTCGCCCAGGGCGCGGACCACACCGGCCCGCTCGCCGGCGTGCCCTACGACGGCCGGCTCACCGCGGCCGACGGACGCGGCACCTGGTGGGACGGCCTCGATCCGCAGGATCTTTACGAGCAACGCCACCCGCCCAGCCCGGGCTTCGCCGATCCGCAGGCGATCCACGGCCGGTGGAACTGGGGCGGCGGGGCGACAACGCCCGACGACGCCTACTGCCAGCGCTTCTACAACCGCACGATGGACCTGATCAACCGGTACCAGCCCGACCTGGTCTACTTCGACGACACCGCGCTGCCGCTCTGGCCCGTCAGCGACGCCGGGCTGAAGATCGCCGCCCATTTCTACAATGCCAACGCGCGCGCGCACGGCGGCCGGCTCGAAGCCGTCCTTTTCGGCAAGATCCTCGATCCCGAGCAGCGGCACTGCCTGGTGTGGGACATCGAGCGCGGCCAGAGCAATGTGATCGAGCCCGAGCCGTGGCAGACGGACACCTGTCTCGGCGAATGGCACTACCGCCGGTCGATCTTCGAGCAGCACCGCTATAAAAGCGCGCCCACCGTCATCCACATGCTCGCCGATATCGTGAGCAAGAACGGCAACCTGCTGCTCAGCGTGCCGGTCCGCGCCGACGGCACCATCGACGACGACGAACTCGGAATCGTCGAGGGCATCGCGGCGTGGATGGCGGTCAACCGGGAGGCGATCCTCGGCACGCGCCCCTGGAAGATCTTCGGCGAGGGTCCCGAGTCCGCGGGGGTGGCGCTTTCCGCCCAGGGTTTCAACGAGGGGAAGGGCCGTCCCTACACCGCCGCCGACGTCCGCTTCACGGCGAAAGGCGGCACCCTCTACGCGATCTGCCTTGGCTGGCCCTCGGCGCCCGTCGTGCTGCAATCCCTCGGGAGTTCCGCCGGCCTGCTCGACCAGCCGATCGCCCGCGTCGAGCTGCTCGGCGGCAACGGGACCGTCGCCTGGGAGCAATCGGCGCACGCGGTCACGATCCAGCCGCCTCCCGCCGGCGCCGCGCCGAGCGCCGCCGCGGTCTATCGAATCACGTGCAAATGACCGCGCGACACTGGTGGCGGTTCACGTCGCGCGTTCTGGTGCTCGCGCTGGCGCACGCGAGTATCGTCCGGCTCGGGGCGCAGCCCCTCGGCCTCGCTCCCGACCAGGATCCGGACGCATTCCCGCTGGTGCGGGACGGGGCGGCGGCGCCCCTGATTGTGGAAGCCGGGACCGATCCGGCCGTGGTTCGCGCGGCCGGCGACCTGTGTAGCGACACCGCCGGAGTCACCGGGGTGACCCCGGCATTGGAGCGCCGGCTGCCCGACTCCGCCGGCGCCGTCGTCCTGGCCGGTGTCGCGGGCTCCAGTCCCGCCATCGACCGACTCGCCGCCGCCGGTGCGATCGACCTCCGCCCCTTGACCGGCGCGTGGGAGACCTACGTCGTCCAGGCAGTTTCCAGACCGTTCCCGGGCGTGGACCGCGCGCTCGTCATCGCCGGGAGCGACCGGCGCGGCGCGATCTTCGGGATCTACGAGCTGTCCGCGGCCATCGGCGTGTCGCCCTGGCAGTGGTGGGCCGACGTGCCGCCCCGAAAACGAACCTCCCTGCTCATCCCCGCAGGCACCCATCGTTTCGGCCCGCCATCGGTCCGCTACCGGGGCATCTTTCTCAACGATGAGGACTGGGGGCTCGAGCCGTGGGCCGCGCGGACGTTTGAACCCGAATCCGGAGGCATCGGTCCGAAAACCTACGCCCGGGTGTTCGAGCTTCTGCTCCGCCTGAAGGCGAACACCCTTTGGCCCGCGATGCATCCCGGGACCAAACCCTTCAATGCCTTTCCCGGGAACAAGCGCCTGGCCGACGCCTACGGCATCGTCATGGGCTCGTCCCACGCCGAGCCGATGCTGCGCGACAACGTCGGGGAGTGGACTGCGGCGCCGGACACCTACAATTACCGGACCAATCGCGAGGGTGTGCTGCGCTACTGGGAGCAGCGCGTCGCCGAGAACGGACATTGCGAAAACATTTACACGCTCGGCATGCGCGGCATCCACGACTCGGTCATGGTGGGCCCCGCGACCGACCCCGAGCGCATCCGGACCCTCGAGCGCATCTTCGCCGATCAGCGCGCGCTCATCGCGAAACACGTCGACCCCGACGTCGCGCGCGTGCCCCAGATGTTCTGCCCGTATAAGGAGGTCCTCGGTCTCTACCGCGCGGGCCTGAAGGTTCCGGACGACGTCACGATCGTCTGGTCCGACGACAACTTCGGCTACGTCCGCGACTTCGCCGCGCCCGCCGAGCGCGCCCGCCCCGGCGGCTTCGGCGTCTACTACCACCTCTCCTATCTCGGTCGCCCGCTCGCCTACCTCTGGCTCTGCACAACGCCGCCCGCGCTGGTCTGGGAGGAGCTGGGCCGGGCTTACGCGCACGGCGCCGACCGCATCTGGATCGCCAACGTCGGCGACCTCAAACCGGCGGAGATCGCCACCGAGTTCTTCCTGGAGATGGCCTGGGACGTCCGGCGCTGGCAGCCGGGGAACCTCGCCGATTTCCTGCCCGCCTGGGCGGCGCGGACGTTCGGGCCCGGGGACGCCGCGGAGATCGGCGCGATCCTCGACGAGTACTACCGGCTCAATTTCCAGCGGAAGCCCGAGCACCTGCAATGGTGGCTGCCCGGAGCCCCGCCGCGCCCGAGCGCGCTCACGGATGCCGAGGTCCAGGACCGCCTGGACGCGTTTGCCGGCCTGCGTCGTCGGGTCGACGCGCTGCGCGCGCGGATGCCCGCCCCACAACAGGACGCGTTCTATGAACTCGTCTATTATCCGGTCGTGGGCTCCGCCCTGGCCAACGAGCGGTTTTTCGAGGGCGAGCGCGGCCAACGGGCGGCCGCCGAGTCCGCCGATGCCCGGCTCGCCGCCGAGACCCGGTACTTCAACGACGGCCTCCGCGGCGGAAAATGGCGTGAAATCATGGCGCTCGAGCCCGCCGACGCGCAATGGTCCTCGATGCGGCCCGCGCGCTGGGCTCCGCCGGCCGCGGCACGCGCGGCGGTCCCCTCCCCCGCGCCCGGCACCTTCCTCGCCTTCGACGCGGCGGATTTCTCCGCCAACACGCCCTCCCCGGGCAGCGCATGGACCGTCATCCCCGGACTTGGCCGCACGGGTCGGGCTGTCACCGTGCTCCCCGCCGGCATCGCGCCGACCGGATCCGGCGCGGCGGCGCCCCGGCTCGACTACGCGGTGACGTTTCCCGCCGCAGGATCGTTCGCGCTGCAGGTCCACCTGCTTCCGACTCATCCGACGGCCGGTCGCACGCTGCGATTTGCCGTTGCGCTCGACGATGCGCCGCCGCGGCCGGTGACGCTCGACGACGCCGACGCAGGTCCGGACTGGGCCCGGGGCGTGCTGGACGGCGTCCGGATCGCGACGACACGCCTGACCGTCGATCGTCCCGGCGCGCACACCCTGCATGTCGCCGGCATCGATCCCGGCGTTGTGCTCGACCGTTTCGTGATCGATCTCGGCGGACTGACGCCGACGTACCTCGGCCCGCCGTGACCGGGGTGCCTGCCGACCTGCCCGAAGTCTGCTCAACCTTGAGCAGGGTTTGGGCCGCTCCATCTTTCGACACTGCCTGGCAACTGCCCGAAGTCCGCTCAAGGTTGAGCAGG
>CAZKDK010000151.1:7179-8579 GCA_964551145.1 uncultured Opitutaceae bacterium
CCGCTCAAGGTTGAGCAGGGTTCTGGCGTGGTCCAGACTGTCCGCCCGACAAGCGCTCGCCTGCGCAACGCCGGCAGATTGAATCACCGACGCGCCGCGGAAAGTCGCCGGCGCGACCCACCCCACTTCCCCGATGAGACTTGGCGTCAGAGCGCACGATTTTGGCCGCCTGCCGGCCGACGAGCTTGCCGCCCGGATCGCGGCCCACGGGCTTGAATCCGTCCAACTCGCCCCGAACAAGGCGATCGCGGGCCCGGAGACCGACGCCGGCCGGCTCAGCCCGGGTCTGGCCTCCGGCATCCGCCGGGCCTTTGACCGCCATGGCATCCAGATCGCGGTGCTCGGATGCTACATCAACCTTGGCGATCGCGACGGCCCGCGCCGCCGGCCGCAGCTCGACCGGTTCAAGGAGTACCTGCGCTGTGCGCACGACTTCGGCTGCACCATCGTCGGCACCGAAACCGGCTCGCTGAACGGGGACTTCTCGCGGCACCCCGACAACGCCGGAGAGGAGGCGTTCCAGATCGTGCTCGGGAGCGTCCGCGAACTGGTGCGCGAGGCCGAGCGATTCGGCGTGTTCGTCTGCATCGAGGCCGTCGAACGCTACGTCATCTCGTCGCCCCGCCGGCTGCGCCGGCTCATCGACGAGGTGAACTCACCCAATCTCCAGGTCATCTACGATCCGGTGAACCTGCTCGGGCCCGCGAACCACGAACAGCAGGACCAGATCCTCGAGGAGGCGCACGACCTGCTCGGCGACCGGATCCGCATCGTTCACGCCAAGGACTTTACCGTGAGCGACGGGCAGTTCCGGGAGCTGCCCGCCGGCCAGGGCCGGCTGAACTACGGGAAGGTCCTGCGCTGGATCAAGGCGCGGAAGCCCGACATCGACATCCTGCTCGAAAACACGGACCCCGCGACGGTCGCCGGGACCGCGTCGTTCCTGCGGACGGCCTATCGCGACGCCTGACCGGCGCCCCTCCGCTCACCGTCCGCCCGCCGCGCTCGCGCGCTGCGCCGGCCGGGCGGCGTCCGCCCTCCGGGACTTCGCCGCCGGGGCCTCCGCCCGGCCCGCGGCCTGGAGATGCTCCGTCAGCCGCTGCACCTCGACGCCGGCCAGCAGGACGATCCCGATGCCGTGCGTGTCGTTGAGGTTCCAGGACAGGTCGTGCTTGTAGTAGTCCGAGGTGAACGAGAACTCGGATCCGCGGCACACGCCGTGCACGTTTCCGAGGCGGTCGACGCAGGTCCGGTTGATCGCCTCCCACGCCTTGAACACGGCGCGGAGGTAGGGAGCCGGGTCCGGGAACCAGCCGTGCCGCACGCCGCGCGCGAAGGCGCAGGCGAACATCGAGGTGCACGAGGTCTCGGGATAGGAGTCGTGCTCGTCGAGCACCTGG
>CAZKDK010000152.1:0-4504 GCA_964551145.1 uncultured Opitutaceae bacterium
CAGAAGAACTTCGCCTTCGTGCCGGCGCTGCTGCCGATCGAGGTCGGCACCCGCGTGGAGTTCCCCAACCTCGACGACACCTACCACAACATCTTCTCCTACTCGCCGGCGAAGCGTTTCGACCTCGGGCGCTACCGCTCGGACGAGCGGCCGATCCCCTCCGTGGTGTTCGACACCGCGGGCCTGGTCGTGCTGCGTTGCGACATCCATGAGCACATGCGCGGGATCATCCTCGTGCTCGACACTCCCTACTGGGTCGTAACCGACACGGCCGGACACTACCGCCTGACCGGCCTCCCCCCCGGGCATCATACGCTCAAGGTATGGCTCGACAGCCGCACCACCCTGAGCCGGTCCGTCGATCTGGCCCCTGACACCCCCCTGCGCGCCGATTTTCCGTGATCGCCCCGTCCCAGCCGAAGCCAGCCGGCGTCGCGCGCTTCCGGACGAAGCTGCTGATCGCGATGATGGTCGTCGTGACTGCGGCCACGGCCCTCAGCCTGTTCTTCGCGCAGCGCAATGTCGCCGCCAACGCGCAGCGCGACCTGCGCGGGTCGTTCCAGGACGCCCTGGCCTCGCTTCATGCCGTCCAGGACGTGCGCCACGCCGTGCTGGCGGAACGCTGCCGGATCCTCGCCCGCAAGCCGCGCCTCCACGCCGCGCTGGAGGACAACGCGCTCGACCTCCTCTACCCGAGCAGCCGCGACGAGCTGTCGGATGTGATGGACCACGGCGACGCGGGGCCCACGGGGCACGAGAGCTACGCCCTCCATGCGCGGTTCTACCGGTTCCTCGACGCGCGCGGCGCGGTCATCACGCCGCCCGACCCGGAGGCCGAGGGGCGGCTGACGCCCGCCGACGAGGCGGCGCTCACCCTGCCCCGCGTGCCGGTGCAGCCGCAGATCGGCTACCTCGCCCGCGGGGGAGCCGATCCGGTCGACGAGGTCATCGCCATGCCGATCGTCTCGACCGAGAGCGGCGACGTGACCGCCGCCCTCGTGCTCGGTTTCGAGCCGCTCGAACTGCCCCTCCCGGCCACCGGCCCGGCGATGCGCAGCGGCATCTGGCTGGATGGCCGGCTCCACCTGCCCGCCCTGGCCGCCCCGGCCCGCGCCGCCCTGGCCGGCCGGATCGCCCAGGCTCTCGCCGCGCCCGGGCGCGGGGAGAACAGCTTCGCCGTCGAGGTCGAAGACACGCCCTGCCTGCTGTTCTACAAACGGCTCAACCCCGGCTCGCTGTTTCCGCCGGCGTACGAGATCTGCATTTATCCGATCACCGCCGCGGTCGCCCGCCAGCGGCGCCTTCTCTGGCAGTTCGCCGGCGCCGGCGGCCTCCTGCTGCTGGGCTCCCTCGCCGCCAGCCAGTTTCTCGCCACCCGCCTGTCCGCCCCGGTCGAGCGGCTCGCAGTCGATTCGAAGGAGGACCGGGCCCGGCGGCGCCAGGCCGAGGCCGCGCTCGAGCTCACCAGCGAGGAGCTGCAGCGGTCGGCCCGGTTCTCCGCCGACGCCTCGCACCAGCTGAAGACCCCCGTGACCGTGCTCCGTGCCGGCCTCGAGGAACTCCTCGCCAGCGAGGACCTCTCTCCCGAAGCCCGCGAGGAGATCGCCACCCTCGTGCACCAGACCTTCCGGCTCACGAGCGTGATCGAGGATCTGCTGCTGCTCTCGCGGATGGACGCCGGCCGGCTGCAGATCGAATTCCGGCGCGTGGACCTGACTCCGCTGATCGAGGCCTGGATGGACGACTGGGGCGCGCTGCCCGACGGCCGCGACCTGTCGGCCGAAACCGACATCCCCCCGGCCCTGTACGTCTTGGGCGAAACCCGCTACATCACCCTGATCATCCAGAACCTGCTCGAAAACGCGCGGAAATACACCCGTCCCGGGGGGCGCGTCCGCATCGCGGCCCGCGCCGAGGGTCCCTGGGGAATCCTGTCCGTCGCCAACAACGGCGACCCCATCCCGCGAGCGGTCCGGGAACACATCTTCGAACGCTTCCACCGCGGATCCGTCGGGGAAAATGTCCCCGGCCACGGCCTCGGGCTCAACCTGGCCCGCGAACTCGCGCGCCTCCACCGCGGCGATCTCCGGCTGGCCCGGTCCGACGAGGCCTGGACTGAATTCGAAGTCCGGTTCCGCCTGGCCGAACCCGCACCCGCCCACCCGCCGGGGGCCCCATGAAGGCCGTCGGCATCATCGGCCTCGCCTGCGCCGCCTGCGTCCGCCTGGCGTTCGGAGCGGACGACCTCCTCGACCCGGTCGACGACGCGCTCGCGTTCTCGGCATTCCACGACGAGCTGCGCGCGCGGCTCAGCGGCACGATCGACCTGGAGGACTATGACTTCCAGCGCCCGGCCTCCGATCTCTTCTACACCTACGACAACCGGCTGTTCAATCCGCGCCTGACCGTGTTCCTCGACGCCCAGATCGGGCCGTGCGTCTACGTGTTCGCCCAATCGCGCCTCGATCACGGGTTCGATCCGGGCACGGGCAACGCGCAGGCGCGGATCGACGAGTACGCGCTGCGGTTCACCCCGTGGGGCCGCAGGCACCTCAGTCTCCAGATCGGGAAATTCGCCACGGTGGTCGGCAACTGGGTGCCGCGCCACCACTCCTGGGACAGCCCGTTTGTCACGGCGCCGCTGCCCTACGACAATCTCACGGGCATCTTCGACGCCGCGGCCGCGCGGTCGGCCGACACCCTGCTCTTCTGGGCCCGGGTGCTGCCGGCCGGACCGTCGCCGGAGGGCCACGACGACGTCCGGTTCCGCGTCCCCATTATTTGGGGACCGAGCTACACCAGCGGCGCGGCCCTCAGCGGTGTCGCCGGCCGGTTCGACTACGCCGTCGAATGGAAGAACGCCTCGCTCTCCTCGCGGCCGGAAGCCTGGGACCCGGGCCAGACCCAGTGGCAGCACCCCACCTTCAGCGGGCGCATCGGCTACCGCCCCGACGAGATGTGGGCTTTCGGGCTCTCCGCCAGTTCCGGCTCGTATCTGCGCCCGTCCGCCGCGGTCACCGTCGCCCCCGGTTACGGCCTCGACGACTATCGCGAGACCGTCCTCGGACAGGACCTGAGCTTCGCCTGGCACCACTTTGAGCTCTGGGCCGAATGCTATGAGGCGCGCTTCGCGATCCCGCTCGTCGGCAATGTCGACACCGTGGCCGGCTACGTCGAGGCGAAGTACAAGTTCACCCCGCGGTTCTTCGGGGCGGTGCGCTGGAACCAGCAGTGGTTCGGCCAGGTGCCCACCGGCGGCGGGCGCTCCGCCACCTGGGGCAACGATGTCTGGCGCCTCGATGTCGCGCCCACCTACCGGTTCACCGCCCACATCGAGGCCAAGCTGCAATTCAGCCTGCAGCACAGCGCCGGCGGCCGGCCGGTCTACGCCCGTCTGATCGCCGGACAGCTCGTGGTCCGCTTCTAGGGCGGCGCGGCAGGACGCGGCGTATCCGCGGCGGGACGGCGCGCGGGGCCCGGCCCGCGCGCCTCGCGCCGGCAACCGCTGTAACAGGCCTGTTACCGTATCCCGCTTTCGCCGTGCGCGGGCCGCTTCGATATTCCGCGCGCAACCATCGACTCAATTCAATGGCACCGGGCCCGCCCCGGCATCCTTTCATGAAGAATCTCCGACTCCTGCTCCTTCGCCGCCTGCACTGGATCAATCTGCCCGGCGCCATCCTCATGGCCCTCCTGCAACGCGCGCCGGTTGTGAACGCCGTCGCCGCCGCCGGCGATGACATGGTCATCGCCTCGCCCGTCGGCACCGTGCTCAAGGCGCTGGCCGCCATCGCGGCCTCGCTCGGCGCGATGAATTCGCTCGCGGGTGCGACCCCGCTCGTCCCCTCCTCCGGCACGGAAACCGGCATCTCGGCCACCGTCGGCACCGCGGTGTCGGTGTTCTATACCGTCAACGGCACCCTGACCCCGCCGATGTCCTGGCGGATCACGGGCACGATTCCGCCCGGTCTCGATTTCTCCGGGCTGACTTCACCGGGCACGGTCAATGTCGGCCCGCTGCATCTCGAGGGCACGCCGACGACGGCGGGAACCTACAATCTCACGATCCAGACGTTTGAGTTCACGGATGCCGGCGGCGTCGGATCTCCGGTCTATCCGTACACCATCACGGTGACGGGAGGGGGCGGAGGCGGTGGAGCGATCGCACCCGCCTTCACCGCCGAACCCGCGAGCCAGACCGTGACCGCCGGCGCCTCGGTCACGTTCTCCGTCACCGCCTCCGGCTCGCCCGCGCCGACCTACCAGTGGATGAAGGGTGGCGCCAGCATTGCCGGCGCCACCAGCAGCTCCTTCACGATCGCCAGCGTCGCCCCGACCGACGCCGGCACCTACACCGTCGCCGCCACCAACTCCGCCGGCTCGGCCACCAGCGCCGGAGCGGTGCTGACCGTCAACGCCGCCACCAGTGCGCCCGCGTTCACGACCCAGCCCGCGAGCCAGACCGTGACCGCCGGCGCCTCGGTCACGTTCTCCGTCACCGCCT
>CAZKDK010000152.1:4604-8559 GCA_964551145.1 uncultured Opitutaceae bacterium
GCGTCGCCCCGACCGACGCCGGCACCTACACCGTCGCCGCCACCAACTCCGCCGGATCGGCCACCAGCACCGGAGCCGTGCTGACGGTCAACCCGGCCAGCGGCCCGTCAGCTCCGAGCATCACGACCCAGCCCCTGTCCCAGACAATGACGGCCGGCCAGGGCATCAGCTTCACCGTGGCGGCCACGGGCAATCCGACGCCAACGTTCCAATGGCAGCGCCTGCCCGCCGGGGCGACCACCTGGGAAACCCTGAGCGAGGGCGGCAGCTATCATGGCGTCACCAGCGCCACCCTCACAATCGACTCCGTGACCGCCGCCATGTCGGGTGACGAGTTCCGCGTCATGCTCAGCAACGCCTCCGGCTCGGTCACCAGCAACACCGCAACCCTCTCGGTCTCCGGTGCTGCCCTGGCCCTTCTCGAATATCCGGCCGGCGTGGCGGAGGACGCTTCCGGCAACCTTTACGTGGCAGATGCGTCGAGTGACACCATCCGCAAGATCGCATCCGACGGCACCATCACGACCCTGGCCGGCTCCGCAGGCGTCGCCGGCAGCACCGACGGCGGCGGTTCCGCCGCCCGGTTCAGCCAGCCCGGCGGCGTGGCGATCGACGGCGGCGGCAACGTCTACGTCGCCGACACCGGCAACGCCACCATCCGCAAGATCGCGCCCGACGGCACCGTCACCACCCTGGCCGGCTCGGCCTCGACCCGCGGGAGCCAGGACGGCACCGGCAGCGGCGCGACCTTCAACCAGCCCGGCGGCATCGCGCTGGACTCGGCCGGCAATCTCTACGTGGCCGATGCCATGAACGACACCGTCCGCAAGATCACGCCCGCCGGCGTCGTGACCACGCTGGCCGGCACCGCCGGCACCCGCGGGGACGCCGACGGGACCGGCGCCGCCGCCCTGTTCAACTTCCCGGACGGCGTGGCCGTCGACTCCACGGGAAACGTGTATGTCGCCGACACCTTTAACGACACCATCCGGAGGATCACGCCGGCCGGAGCGGTCACCACCCTGGCCGGTTCCGCGGGCATCAGCGGCAGCAACGATGGCACCGGCAGCAACGCGCTGTTCAGCCAGCCGTATGGCGTGGCCGTCGATTCCGCCGGCAACGTGTTCGTCGCCGACACGGCCAACGCCGTGATCCGCATGGTAACGCCGGCCGGGGCCGTCACCACCGTCGCCGGGATCGCGGGCGTCGCCGGCATGGGCAACGGCGCCGGCGCGAGCGCCCTGTTCAATGAACCGCGCGGACTGACGGTGGACGGCGCCGGCAATCTCTTCATCGCCGACACCGGCAACGGCGCCCTGCGCAAGGTTGCCGCCGACGGCACCGTATCGACCCTCGCCCTGATGGCGCCGCCTCCGGCCGGTGGCACGCCGCCCCCGCCGCCGTCCAGCGGCGGCACGCCGCCACCCCCGAGCATGGGCGGCGGCGGGGGCGGCGGTGCCCTGTCGCCCTGGTTCCTGATCGCCCTTTCCCTGCTCGCGGCGGCGCGCTGGTCCGCCCGGCGCCTGGCGAAGGCCGCCGTCCGCACCAACGCGTGAGGCTCCCGCCCGGATGACTCCCTGAACGCTGGCATCCTGCCGGACGCGCGTCCGGCAGGCCCTTGCTTTGGCGCCAGCCGGGTTTCCCGCCACCGCCGGCGAGCGCGTCTGCGACCGGTCGCCGACGCGGCAACCTCCAAAGCCCGGAAACGCCCCGACGCCGCGCCGGATCGCGCCGATGCGCCGGTTATCTGATTTGACCCCGGCGCCTTCCTCACGGAATCTAGCGATCCATGTCGCTCGACGCCATCAAGCAGGCCCTGCTCGCCTCCTACGAGGAACACGGCGGCATCAATCATTTCGACGGCGCCAACCTGCCGTCGGAGGAATCGGTCAACCGGCTGGCCTCGGACCTGATGCATGTCCTCTTCCCGGGCTTTTTCGAGCAAAGCCCGGTCACGCGCCGTAGCGTCGGCGCGCTCATCGAGCGGAGGCTCGGCGAGATCGAGGAGCGCATGACCGCGGAGATCGAGAAGTGCCTGCGGTTCGCGAAGGAACCGCACCCGGGCGCGCGGGCGCGCGAGCTCACGATGGAGATGCTCCGGCGCCTGCCGGAGGTGCGGCAGATCATCCAGACCGACGTCACGGCCGCCTACCACGGCGATCCCGCGGCGCGCAGCACCGAGGAGATCATTCTCGCCTATCCCTGCGTGCTCGTGATCTCGCTCCAGCGCATCGCCCACGTGCTCTACCAGCTCGGCGTGCCGCTGCTGCCGCGCATGCTGACGGAATACGCGCACGAGCGCACCGGGGCCGACATCCATCCGGGCGCCCAGATCGGCCCGCATTTCTTCATCGACCATTGCACCGGCGTCGTCGTCGGCGAGACCGCGCGGATCGGCAGCCACGTCAAGATCTACCAGGGCGTCACCCTCGGCGCGAAATCGTTCGAGGTCGACGCCGAGGGCAACCCGGTCAAGGGCGTGAAGCGCCACCCGGACGTCGACGATCACGTCACCATCTACGCGCACGCCACCATCCTCGGCGGCGACACCCGCATCGGGGAGCACTCCGTGGTCGGGGCCAACGTCTGGCTGCTCCAGTCCATCCCCCCGAACAGCATGGCCTACTACAAAGGCGAGAATCTGGTCGTGCGCCCGCGTCGGAAAAAGGAGGCGGCGGTCGGGTCGATCAGTGATCTCAAGGACGGGGCCGATTGGGATATCTGAGTTTCGATCTGCGATTTTCGATTTTCGATTGCGCCGTCCCGTTGATTTCCGGATTCAAACCGGGGCGGAATCGGCTTGGGCGGTCGCCCTCACCGGAATCGGCCGGGAATTCCCCAGGAAATACCCGGCCTGGGCGCGGACGCCGTATTGACGGCGGATCCGCGTACCGCGCCCAAATCGCAAATCGTGACTCGAAAATCTAAAATCCGAAGACCCGGTCCTGGCGCGCGAGGAGGCCGCGGGCGACGTCGCGGGCGAAGAACGGCCCGCGGTAGATCATGCCCGTGTATACCTGCACGAGGGTGGCCCCGGCATCGAGCTTCTCGCCGGCCGATTCGCAGTCGGTGATTCCGCCCGAACCGATGATGGGCAGCCGGCCTTCGGTGGCGCGGGAAACGTAGCGGATGATCTCGGTCGACCGGCTGCGCAGCGGCCTCCCGCTGAGGCCGCCGGCCTCGGTGACGGCCGCGAACGGGCCCGGCCGCGCCAGCGTCGTATTGGTCGCGATGATTCCGTCGATCCCGAGGTCCGCGATCACCGTCAGGATCGCGTCGATCTGCCGGAAATCCAGATCCGGCGCGATCTTCACCAGGAGCGGCCGGCGCGGCTTGCCCGCCGCCACCCGGGCGCGATTGGCGGCCACCAGCGCCCCCAGCAACTCGCGCAGCAGGTGCACCTCCTGCAACTGGCGCAGCCCGGGGGTGTTGGGACTGCTGACGTTCACCACCAGGTAGTCCGCATGGTCGGCCAGCAGCTCGAAGCTGCCCAGGTAGTCGTGGGGCGCGCGATCGAGCGGCGCCGCCCGGGACTTGCCCAGGTTGATGCCCAGGGGGATGCGCCGCGCGCCGGCGGCCGGCTGCCGGGCGAGACGCCGGGCGACGGCCTCGGCGCCCTCGTTGTTGAAACCCATGCGGTTGATCACCGCCTCGTGCGCCGGGTACCGGAAAAGCCGCGGGCGCTCGTTCCCCGGCTGGCGCAACAGCGTCACCGTGCCGATCTCGACATGCCCGAATCCGAGCGCCGCCGCGCTCAGCCAGGCCACGCCTTCCTTGTCGAACCCCGCGGCCAGCCCGACGGCGTTGGGGAAGCGCAGCCCCATGCACTCGATGGGCCGCGCCCGGGCCGCCGGCAGTTGCATCCGGGCCTCCAGCAGGCGCCGCAGGGGGGGCAGCGCGGCCAGCAGCGCCAGCGCCTGCACGCTCCGCTCATGCGCAACCTCCGGGTCCAGCG
>CAZKDK010000153.1:0-8558 GCA_964551145.1 uncultured Opitutaceae bacterium
CTGCCCGTGGCGGCCTGACCCGGGCGGGCCAGGGGCGCCGGCTCGCCGTGGGGATGCGCCGATGCGGCGCCGAGTCGCGGCCGGGTCGTCACGCCGTCGGCCACGGTTGGCGGGGTCTGCCTCAGCGGACGAGGAAAGCCGGCGCCGTCGAGGTGGCCACCGAAACGACGGAGGCGAGCGAGCCTGAGATCGTGTCGATCACCAGGCCGGGAGCGATCCCGAGGGCGACGATGCCGACGATGAGGGCGACGCACAGCACGCGGGTGGGCCAGGTGAGGATGATCGGCTCCGCCGGCACGGACGGGTCGATCGCGCCGAACACCGCCTGGCGGATGACCTGCAGATAGTAGTAGATCGCGATGGCGGAATTGACCACGGCCACGATGACGAGCACCAGGTGGCCCCGGTCGAGGGCGGCGGTCAGCAGCGAGAGCTTGGCCATGAAGCCGACGAACGGGGGCACGCCGGCCAGGCCGAACAGGCCGACGAGCAGGGTCAGGGCCAGCAGCGGCGAGCGGCGGTGCAGTCCGGCCAGCTCCGCGATGGCGACGTTGGAGCCGTCGCGGGACACCCGGCAGATGACGACAAAGCAGGCCAGGATCATCAGGGCATAGCCGAAAATATAGTAGAGCGCGGCGGTGGAGCCGGCCGCGTCGAGCGCGACCAGGCCCATCAGCGCGTAACCCGCATGGGCGATCCCGGAGAAACCGAGCATCCGCTTGAGATCCTTCTGCACGAGCGCGATGAGGTTGCCGTAACACATGGACGCCATGGCCAGGAGCGCGAGGACCTGCGCGACGGTCGCGTTGTCCGGCGTGGCCAGGGAGACGAAGCGCACGAGCACGGCCATCGCGCCGACCTTGGGCAGCGAGGCGATCAGGGCGGCGGTCTCGTTGGACGCCCCCTGGTAGATGTCGGGAGTCCAGAAATGGAACGGGAAGACGGCGAGCTTGTAGTAGAGCCCGCAGAAGGCCAGGCCGAGTCCGGCGATGGCCAGGGGCGAGCGGGCGACCGGCGGCAGGGCGGCCAGCATGACGGGCAGGTGCGTGGAGCCGGTGAGCCCATAGAGGTAGCTCAGGCCGAAGAGCATGATGCCGTTCGCGGCCACGCCGAACATGATGTACTTGATGGCGGCCTCCATCTGGCTCTTCTGCTCCGCACGCTCGCGCCGCATCGGCACCAGCAGATAGAGGGGGAACGACGACAGCTCGAGGGCCACGACGAGCGAGATGATCTCCACGCAGCTCACCAGCATGACCAGGCCGGTCACGCTCAGCAGGAGGAAGAGGTAGTACTCGGCCTTGACCTCGCCGCGGATGTCGGGGAGCCCGCCGCCGAGGAGCAGCACGCCGACGAGGCCGCCCGACAGGGCGAGCTTGAGCAGCTGGGAGAACAGGTCGACGCGATAGGCGCCGCTGAACAGGAGCGCCCGCTGGTCCAGCGCCAGGGCGGCGGCGGCGACGGCCGCGAGGCCGGCGCCAAGGGCCACCGCACGGGCGAGCCGGTGACGCGACTCGCCGAGGCTGACCACGAACAAGGCCAGCGCGCCGGCGAGCAGCACCAGTTCGGGGAGGAAGGCGTGGACGAAAGGGAGCATCTACAAGTAGCGAGTAGTGAGTAGCGGGTAGCGGGTAGCGGGCAGGCCGGAGCTAGGGAAGGGCGGCGATGGCCGGCGCCGCCTGGGCGATCAGGTGCTGGACGCTGACCTGCATGACGTCCAGGAGCGGCTGCGGGTGCAGGCCGATCCAGAAGACCAACACCAGCAGGGGCGCGAGGGTCGCGATCTCTCGCAGGTTGAGATCGGCGACGCCGGTGTGCACGGGGTTGTGAGTCCCGCCCCAGGCCACGCGCTGCAGCAGGCGCAGGTTGTAGGCAGCGGCCACGACCACGCCGGGGATGGCGCAGGCGATCAGCCATTTCGACCGGGCGAAGCCGCCGGCCAGCACCAGGAACTCGCCGATGAAGCTGTTGGTGCCGGGGAAGGCGAGCGAGGACAGGCAGAACACGCCGAGGAAGAACGAGAACACCGGCATGAACTTCCCGATGCCGGCGGCCGCATCGAGTTCGCGGGTATGCAGCCGCTCATAGAGGATGCCGACGGCGATGAAGAGGGCGCCGGTGGTGACGCCGTGGTTGACCAGCACGAGCAGGGCGCCCTCGAGGCCGCGGGGATTGAGCACGAAGATGCCGAGCGTGGCGAAGCCCATGTGGCCGACGCTGGAATAGGCCACCAGCTTCTTCAGGTCGGACTGGGCGAGCGCCGCGAACCCGCCGTAGAGGATGGCGACGACGGACAGGCCGAGCATGAACGGGGCGAAGGCGTGGGCGGCGAGCGGCGTGATCGGCAGGCAGAATCGCAGGAAGCCGTACGCGCCCATCTTGAGCAGGATGCTCGCCAGCAGGACGCTGCCGGCGGTGGGCGCCTCGACGTGCGCAGCGGCCAGCCACGTGTGGAGGGGGAACATCGGCACCTTGATCGCGAACGAGATGAAGAACGCGGCGAAGACCCACGACTGGAAGACGGGGTCATAGGGCCGGCCCATCAGGTCGGGGATATGGAAGGTCCCGGCGTGCAGCCGGAGGGCGATGAGCGCGACGAGCAGGAAGATCGAGCCCGCCATCGTGTAGATGAAGAACTTCAGCGAGGCGTAGATCCGGCGCGGGCCGCCCCAAACGCCGATGAGCAGCGCCATCGGGATCAGCATCGCCTCCCAGAAAACGAAGAAGAGGATGGAATCCAGCGCGCAGAAGACGCCGATCATCGCCGTCTCCATCACCAGGAGGCACACCATGAACTCGCGGACGCGCGTGCGGATGACCTGCCACGAGGCCAGCACGCACAGGGGCGCGACGAGGGTCGTGAGCAGGACGAGCAGCAGGCTGATGCCGTCGACGCCGACCGTATAGTTGATCTTCAGCCCGGGAATCCAGGCGGCGTGCTCGCCGAACTGGAACGCGGCGGTGGTCCGGTCAAAGCCGGCCCAGAGGCGCAGCGAGAGCAGCGCGATGGCCGTGGTGGCGAGGAGCGTCCACAGGCGCAGCGCGCGCTCGTTGCGGAGGAGCGCCGCGACGGCGGCGGCGGCCAGCGGCGCGAAGATCAGCGTGCTGAGGAGGGGGAAGGCCGCGTTGGCGCCGGAAAGGGGCATGGCAGGGCTAGAACAGCAGCACGAAGCCGAGCAGGAGCACGGCCGCGACGGCGAACATGAGGGTGAGGTTCTCCTGCAGCGCCCCGCGCTGGGCGAGGCGCAGCCGGCGCCCGACGCCCCCGATCGCGGCGGCGAAACCGTCGACGGCGCCGTCGATGACGGCATTGTCGAAGATCCGGACCCCGGCGGCGGATTTCATCAGCGGCACCAGGCCGCCGGCCCGGTAGATCTCGCCCACGCCGGTGTCGGCGGCCTGCACCGGCCGGCGGGCCAGCCAGAGGAAGGCGCGGCCGCCCAGGCGGTAGAACCAGTCGAGGTCGAGGTTCACGCCGCGGTGCGGATCGATCTTGCGCAGCCGGACCAGGACGAAGAAGGCGAGGGCGGTGAAGAGCAGGATCTGCAGGGTCTCGGAAACGTGGTAGGCGGTGTACGGATGGTAGGCCATCGCCGCCTCGCGGTACGGCAGGAGATTGTAGAGGTAGGGCGTGTAGACGCCGATGAAGACGCACAACGCGGCGGCGATGCCCATGGCCGCGAGCATGTTCCAGGGCGGATCCTTGGCGCGCTCGGTCACGGCGGGCGCGCAGTGGTTCTTCCCGAACCAGACGAAATAGGGGACCTTGAGCCCGTTGCAGTAGAACGTGCCGATGGCGGCGAGATTGAGCAGGAACGCGGCCCAGAGGAGGTGCTGGTCGAAGCCGGCCTGGACGATCATCGACTTGCTCACGAACCCGCTGAAGAGCGGAAACGCGGAGATCGAAAGACCTCCGACCAGCGTGAACGCGAAGGCCCAGGGCATCTTCTTGTAGAGGCCGCCGAGCTCGGACATCCGCGTCTCGCCCGTCATGTGGAGCACGGCGCCGCCGCCCATGAAGAGCAGTCCCTTGTAGAGGATGTGGGCGAAGGCGTGGGCGCAGGCGCCGTTGATGGCGAGCTGCGTGCCGATGCCGACGCCGGCCACCATGTAGCCGACCTGGCTGACGATGTGGTAGGAGAACAGCCGCCGGACGTCGTTCTCGATGATGGCGTAGATCACGCCGTAGAGGGCCATGACCACGCCGAGCACCACGAGCAGCTCCATGCCGGCGAAGCCGCGGCAGAGCGCGTAGACCGCCGTCTTGGTCGTGAAGGCGCTGAGGAAGACCGAGCCGTTGAACGTGCCGGCGGGATAGGCGTCCGGCAGCCACGCGTGCAGCGGCGGCACGGCGGCGTTGAGCAGGAAGCCCCCGAGGATGAGCCAGGCCGCCGGCGTGACGTGCACGACGTCGAACGCGGTGAAGGCCGTGCTCCCGGTGGCCCGGATCTGCAGGACGATGCCGGCGAGCAGCGACAGGCCGCCGGCCACGTGCACGAGCAGGTAGCGGAAGCCGGCGGCGCTGGACTCGGGCGTCCGGCGGAACCAGATCAGAAAGACCGAGGCGAAAGCCATCATTTCCCAGAAGAGGAAGAGCGTCAGCAGGTCGCCGGCGAAAATCGCGCCGAGCGAGCCGGCCACGTAGATCCAGGAGGCGACATGCTGGCCGTCCTCGTCGACATGCAGCCCGTAAAGCGTGCCGATGATGCACATCAGGCTCATGATGTGCGCGAAGACGAGGCTCAGGGCGTCGACCCGGCCGAAGGTGAGGGTCCAGTGCAGGAAATGAACCTGGCCGTATTCGCCGCGGGCCATCGTGAGCACCAGGCCGTAGGCGAGGGCGGGCACGAGGAGCAGAAAGACCCGTTTCAGGTGCCGCGGCACCAGCGGCAGCACGAGGCAGCCGCCGAGCAGGACGAGCGCGGGATGGATCCACGGGCTAATCATGGTAGTAGTCCTCCCGCCGCGAGACGCCGGCGCGTCCGTAGAGCTTCGCGACCACGACCAGCGCCAGGCAGCCGAGCAGGCCGAACGCCGCCCAGAAGGCCGGGACATGCTCGGCGACGGTGTGGGCGTGTTCCTTGTCGACCACGGCGGGCAGGGCATCGAGCACGACCAGGACGACCAGCGCGGCCACGCCCACCCGGACCACCGTCTTCAGGCGGTCGCGCAGAAAATCGATGAGACGGAGCAGGTTCATGGCAGGACGGCCTGGGCAAAGTGCATGAAGAGGTCAGGCCAGAGGCCCAGGGCGCCGGAGATGACGGCGGTCAGGCAGAGCGGGATGAGCACGGCCGGCGGGGCCTCCCCGTAGGACCGGCCGGCGTCGGCCACGGGCGGGGGGCCGAAGAAGGCCTGGTAGACGACCGGGACGAAATAGGCGGCGTTGAGCAGCGAGCTGACGACGAGCACGACGAGCAGCCCGATGGAACCGGCGTCCAGCGTGCCGACGAGCAGGTAGAGCTTGGAGACGAAGCCGCCGACCGGCGGCACGCCGATCATGCTCAGGGACGCCAGGGCGAAGGCGCCGAACGTGAACGGCATCGCCCGGCCCAGGCCGCTCATCTCGGAGATGTCCTTCTTGCGGGTCGCCACGAAGATCGCGCCGGCGCAGAAGAACAGGGTGATCTTGCCGAAGGCGTGCGCGGCGATGTGGAAGAGCCCCCCGGCGACGGCGGTCGGCGTCAGCAGGGCGACGCCCAGGATGATGTAGGACAGCTGGCTGACCGTGGAGTAGGCGAGCCGAAGCTTCAGGTTGTCCTTGCTCAGCGCGACGATCGAGCCGACGAGGATCGTGATGGCGACGAAGTAGGCGGTGGGCAGGCCGAGATGGAGCCGGTCCATGAGGTCCACCCCGAAGACGTAGAGCATCACGCGCACGGTCGAGAACACGCCGACTTTCACCACGGCGACGGCATGCAGCAGCGCGCTGACGGGGGTGGGCGCGACCATGGCGCCCGGGAGCCAGTGGTGCAGCGGCATGATCCCATTCTTGGCGAAGCCCAGGATGCAGCAGACGTAGAGGACGATGATGACGCCGTTGTGGACGCCGGCCGGCAGGATGCCCACATGGGCGTTGGTGGCGAAATCGAGGGTGCCGGATAGCACGTAGATCAACACCATCGCCGGCAGGATCAGCCCCTTGGCGGCGGTGGTCAGGTAGGTCAGGTAGCGGCGTCCGCCCTCGTAGCCCTCCTCGTCCTGGTGGTGGGCGACGAGCGGGTAGGTGGTGATGCTGACGATCTCGTAGAAGAGGTAGAGCGTGAGCAGATTGTCGGAAAACGCGCAGCCGATCGCGCCGAAGAGCGCGAGCGCGAAACAGGCGGCGAAGCGCGTCTGGGCGTGCTCCTCGAGGCTCCGCATGTAGCCGGCCGAGTAGAAGACGGTCACCACCCAGAGGAACGAGGCGGTGAGCGCGAAGATCATCGAGAGCGCGTCCGCCCGCAGCGCGAAGCTGAGGCCCGGCAGCAGCTGGAAAAGCGTGGCGTGCAGCACCTGGCCGGACCACACGGCGGGGACCATCGAGGCGACGACCAGGAACAGGGTTCCGGCCGCCAGCAGCGAGCAGCCCTCGCGCAGGTTGGGCCGCCGGCCCGTGGCGATGATCAGGCCGGCCCCGACGAGCGGGGCGAGGATGGCGATCAGCAGGCTGAGGTTCGGCGGCGGCGGCATGGTTCAGCCCTTCAGCTCGGCCAGCTCCTTCGAGTGAATGGAGCGGTAGTTCCGGTAGACCGCGATGATGATGCTCAGCGTGATGGCGACCTCGGCGGCAGCCAGCCCCATGATGAACAGCACGAAAATCTGGCCGGCCGCGGGATCGGGCGCCACGAAGCGATTCAGCGTCATGACGTTGAGCGCGGCGGCGGAAAAGATCAGCTCGCCCGAGATGAGCATGCCGATGAACGTGCGCCGGCGGATCAGGCCGTAGATCCCCGCGGCGAGGAGGAAGGCCGCGAGCACGAGATAGACCGCGGGGCGGTCGTAGAGGTGGAGCACGTTCATCCCTTCCCCCTTCCGGCGCGGGCGATCACCAGCGCCCCCAGGATGGCGACGAGGAGCACGAGCGAGATCAATTCGAACGGCAGGCTGTAGGTGGTCAGCAGCGAGATGCCGATCGCCTCGATGGAGCCGTCCGCCGGCGCCGCCGGCGCGGCCGGCCAGCGGGCGGACAGGCTGAGCCGGGAGACGCCGCCGAAGATCGCGGCGCCGACGAGCAGGGCGACGCCGCCCCACAGGAGCTCGCGGCGCCGCGGCGCCGCCGGCGCGGGCTCGTCGGGCTCCGTCAGCATGACGCCGAAGATGATGGTCACGCAGACGGCGCCGACATAGATCAGGATCTCCATCAGCGCGAGGAAGGGGCTGTGGAGGAAATAGTAGAGGCCGGCGAGGCCGAGGGCGCAGATGGCCAGCCCGCAGACGCCGCGGATGATGCGCGTGGCCAGGACCGCCAGCAGCGCGCCGCCCACGGTCGTCGCCACGATCACGCCGAAGATGCCGGCGAGCGCGAACTCGGAACCGGGAATCACGGCTGCGGTTTCTCCGCCTTCAGTCGCGCGACCAGGTCAAAGATGTAGACCTCCTTGGAGGTGCTCGCGAGGTTGTAGTCCTTGGAAAAACGGATGGCGTCGCTGGGGCAGGCCTCGACGCACAGGCCGCACAGGCTGCATTTGGTGAAATCGAGGCGGTAGTCGGTGACCGACTTCTTCTTTTCCCCCTCGAGCTTGGCGCCCTCGACGAGGATGCAGTCGCTGGGGCAGGCGCGCTCGCAGAGCTTGCAGGCGGTGCAGAGGGGCCGCCCGGTGACGGTGTCGCCGACCAGCACGATGTGCCCCCGGTAACGCGCCGGGATGGGCAGGGTCTTCCACGGATACGGCACCGTGGACACCGGCTTGAGGAACTGCCTCAGCGTCACCCGCATGCCGACGAGCAGGCTCCAGAAACCGCGCGGGATTGCGAGGAGGGAGGCTTTCATGCGGGCCGGAGCTTGAGGACGATGCTCACGAGCAGGAGCGTGAACAGGGAGACGGGGATAAGGATCTTCCAGGACAGATTGAGCAGGCGGTAGAACTGGGTGCGGGGAAAGGTCCAGCGGACCCAGATGACCGTGAAGATCATCGCGTAGAGCTTGACCAGGAACCAGCCGACGCCCGACCAGACCCCGAACGGGCTCTGCCAGCCGCCCAGGAACAGGACGGTGCCGAGGCTGCAGCCGAACACGATGTTGGCGTACTCGGCCATGAAGAAGACGCCGAAGCCCATGCCGGCGTACTCGGTGTAGGCGCCGGCCACGAGTTCGCTCTCGGCCTCCGCCATGTCGAAGGGCGAGCGGTTCGCCTCCGCCAGCATGCAGATGAAGTAGATCACGAACGTGACCGGCATGAGCGGGTTGAGGTCGAGCCGGAACACGTTCCAGTGCCAGAACCAGCCGGACTGCTGCCGGACGATCTCCTGGAGATTCATCGTGCCGGTGATCATGAGCAGCGTGATCGCGACCAGCAGCATGGGGATCTCGTAGGCGACGTTCTGCGAGACGACGCGCGCGGCCGAGATGATGGCGT
>CAZKDK010000154.1:0-4226 GCA_964551145.1 uncultured Opitutaceae bacterium
GGCTGGCCGTGCCCGATCTTCTCGGCGATGGCGTGCAGCCCAAGTGGCGTGCCCAAAGAGTCTTGCGCGTTTGCCGGGGGGCGGAGCGACGTCGACACGGCGAACGCCCGCGCCAGCTCGCCTCCCCGGTAAAACTGCATGGTCTGGGTGCCGACATGCACGGCGAGCAGCTGGTTTGCGGGCTTGATTCCCAGCGCCGCGCACTTTTGGATGACCTGTTTAAGCGAAAACTTCACCGTGAATACCAACCGCTATCGAGTCGGAATCGTCGGAGCCACCGGCGCAGTCGGTCAAGAGTTGTTTCGGCTGCTGCTCGGGCGCGATCTCCTGCCCATGGCCGAGCTGAGGCTGTTTGCCTCGGCGCGTTCGGCGGGCAGGGTCATTGAGCGCGCGGGCCGGAAATTCACGGTGCAGGAGGCGAAGCCGGAGATCTTCGACGATCTCGACGTGGCGTTCTTCAGCGCGGGCGGCCCGGTCACGCGCGCGCTGGCCCCGGCGGCGGTGAAGGCCGGCTGCCTCGTGCTCGACAAGAGCTCGGCGTTCCGCATGGAACCCGCGGTGCCGCTGGTGATCCCGGAGATCAATCCGCACGCGATCCGCCGGCACCAGGGGATCATCGCGAGCCCGAACTGCTCGACGGCTGTCACGCTCATGGGCCTCTTTCCGCTGCACCGCGCGTTCGGGCTCAAGCGCTACTTCGCCGCCACGTACCAGTCGGTGTCCGGCTCGGGCGCCATGGCGGTGCTCGAGCTCGACGCGCAGATGCGGGCCTGGGCGCTGGACCAGCCGCTGCCGCGCAAGGTCTATCCGCACCAGATCGCCTTCAACGTCATCCCGCAGGTCGACACCTTCGGGGCCAACGGCTACACGGGCGAGGAGAGCAAGATGGCGGCCGAGAGCTGCAAGATCCTCGAGCTGCCGAACCTCCGGGTCTCGAGCACCTGCGTGCGCGTGCCGGTGGTGCGCGCCCACTCGGTGGCGGTCAACGCCGAGTTCGAGCGGCCGGTCAGCCTGGCCGCCGCGCGCGAGGCCATCGCGGCGTTCCCGGGCGCCGAGCTGATCGACGAGCCCGCGGCCAGCCGCTACCCGACGCCGCTCGCCTACAGCGAGCAGGTGAAGTGCGGCGTGGGCCGGCTGCGCCTCGACACGGCGCTCGACAACGGCATCGCGTTCTGGGTCAGCGGCGACAACCTCTGGAAGGGCGCCGCCCTCAACTCGATCCAGATCGCCGAGCTGATGCACCGCGAGGGCCTGCTGAAGGCGAAGGCCGCGGCGGGCGCAGTCTGACGTCTTCGCAGAAATTGTAGGGCCGGCGTCCTGCCGAAGGCCCCGAGCCTGTCGAGGGGCGCCGGCCGAGTCTGCGATTCTAGATCCGGCGCGTGCAAGACACGCGCCCTACAACGATTGGTCTGTAGGCCGGGAATGGGCCGTGGCCCGCGAGCGGGCGTCGACGCCTTTGGATCTGTGGGACGCGACGTCCCCGTCGCGTGGCCGTCATCGCCGATTTCGGAACCGGCGACGAGGGCGTCGCCGCTCCAGGACACGCCGGCGATCAGGATGGTGGGGCGGGCTTTACGCCCGCCAAAAATTCGGAACGGCGGGGATAAACCCCGCCCCACCGGGGGCCGACTTCGGCCGGCGCCCCAATGCGGCGAAACGAGCCGGGCCGGCGACGAGGGCATCGCCGCCCCATGAAGTCCGATCTTGGGGACGCGAAGGCGTCGGAGCGGAAAATGGCGGCAGTGGGATCGCAGCAGCCGACGTCAGGGGGCTGACTGAAAATTGTCCTCCTTCGCCGCGTCGACGAGCTCAGGGCTGCGGAGGGCATTTTTCGCCCGAGGCGAAAAATGGTGGACGGCGAGGGACTCGAACCCCCGACCTCCTCGGTGTAAACGAGATGCTCTAACCACTGAGCTAGCCGTCCGCGACCGGGCGTCGAGATAAGCAGCCGCCATCGGGCGGAACAAGACCTTAATCGGCGGCGGGCCAGAGAGCAGGGCGCAGCAAGTCTGCGCCGCTACGAGACAGATGGGCAATGGTCGACCTCGCGGTTTTCTGGGATTGCCCCGCCGGAATGACCGCGCATCCTCGGCACTCCGGCTCCCCGGCCATCCCTCCCATCATGCGACACACGATCTCGGTCCTCGTCGAAAACAAGTTCGGCGTGCTGGCGCGCATCGCCGGCATGTTCTCCGGCCGCGGCTTCAACATCGACACGCTCAACGTCGCGCCCACCCACGATCCGTCGCTGTCGCGGATCACCGTCGTCCTCAAGGGCGACGACTCCGCCCTCGACCTCTCGACGAAGCAGCTGCGCAAGCTGATCAACGTCGTCGACGTCACCGACTTCAAGGAGGGCCAGGCGGTCAGCCGCGAGCTCGTGCTCGTGCGGATCAAGGCCGACGGCAAGACGCGCCCCGAGATCATGCAGATCTGCGACATCTTCCGGGCGAAGATCGTCAACGTCGGCCACAAGGACGTGATCATCGAGATCACGGGCGACGAGGGGAAGGTCACGGCGTTCCTCGGCCTCCTCGAGCCGTTCGGCATCCTCGAACTCGCGCGCACCGGACAGCTCGCCCTGAAACGGATCAACGGCGCGAGCGGCGGCGCGGACACGGCGTAGGGCCGGCGGCCGCGAGACTGCCGGTCGGCTCGGCAGGCGCCTCGCCCTCCAAGTTGCGAACGACCCGCCCGTGGAGGGCGAGCCTCCCGGCGAGCCTAGTTCCGCGTCCGCTTGAGACCCGGACGTTTCCCTCTACACTCCAGCCATTCGCCTCCTTACACCTTACTCCTTACACCTAACACCTTAACCTGACTGCGCACATGCCCGCCAGAGTATACACCGACCGCGACGCCGACCTCGGCGTCTTCTCCGACAAAACCCTCGCCGTCCTCGGCTACGGTTCCCAGGGCCATGCCCAGGCCCTGAACCTCAAGGACAGCGGGTGCCGGGTCATCATCGGCCTTTATCCCGGCTCCAAGTCCCGCCGGATCGCGGCGCAGCACGGGTTCACCGTGGTCGACACGGCCGAGGCGGTGCGCCGCGCCGACGTGATCATGTTCGGCCTGCCCGACATGAAGCAGGCGTCGGTGTTTGCCGAGGACGTCGCGCCCAATCTGGCTGCGGGCAAATGCCTCGTTTTCTCGCACGGGCTCAGCATCCACTTCGGACTGATCAAGCCGCCGAAGAACGTCGACGTCATCATGGTCGCCCCGAAAGGCCCCGGCCATGTGGTGCGCAGCCTGTATGTCGAGGGCAAGGGCATGCCGGCGCTGATCGCGATCGCGCAGGACAAGTCGAAGCACGCCAAGCAGCTCGCCCTCGCCTGGGCCAAGGGCATCGGCTCGACGCGCACCGGCGTGCTCCAGACCACGTTCAAGGAGGAGACGGAGACCGATCTGTTCGGCGAGCAGGTCGTGCTCTGCGGCGGGACCGCCGCGCTGATCCAGGCGGGCTTCGAAACGCTGGTCGGGGCCGGCTACCAGCCGGAGATGGCCTATTTCGAGTGCCTGCATGAGCTGAAGCTCATCTGCGACCTGATCTACCAGTCGGGCATCGCGGGGATGCGGTTCTCGATCTCCGAGACGGCGAAGTACGGCGACATCACGCGCGGCCCGCGCATCATCAACCGGCGCACGCGGGCCGAGATGAAGAAGATCCTGAAGGAAATCCAGAGCGGCCGGTTCGTGCGCGAGTGGGTGAAGGAATACCAGGGCGGCCTGAAGAATTACCGCCGGCTGCTCGCCGCGGGCGAAAGGCATCCCATCGAAAAGACCGGGGCGCGCCTCCGCTCGCTCATGCCGTGGATGACGAAGAAGAACATCAAGGGCGTCCAGGCGGCATACTGAAAGAAGTAGCGAGCAGCGGGTAGTGAGTAGCGAGTAGGACGCAAGCGAAGCCCATAGGTCGTCCCCGGCAGATCCAGGACGTGGCGCCGGTCTTTGACCGGCGAGTCCAACGCGGTGATTCCGCCAGTCGCAGACTGGCGCCACGGTGCACCGCCAGCTGGCATCTGAAGGCGATCCCCATGCTCGCTACCCGCTACTCGCTACTTTGAAATGACCCGGGCGACGACACGCGCGCAGGGTGTCGCGAGCGCGAGTGATTCCGCGAGTTGCCTTCTACTCGCTACTCGCTACTCACTACTCGCTACTGTGACGAAGCTCATCCTCGCCACCCGGAAGAGTCCGCTGGCCGTCGCCCAGGCGGATCTCGTCGCCGC
>CAZKDK010000154.1:4326-8496 GCA_964551145.1 uncultured Opitutaceae bacterium
TCCTCGCCACCCGGAAGAGTCCGCTGGCCGTCGCCCAGGCGGATCTCGTCGCCGCGTGCCTGCAGGCCGGACTCGCCGGCGTCGCGTGCGAATTGCTGAAGGTGGTGACGACCGGCGACCGCCAGCGCGGCTGGTCGCTGGAGAAGCAGGGCGGCAAGGGGCTCTTCACCGCCGAGCTGGAGCAGGCGCTGCTGCGCGGCGAGGCGCACGCGGCGGTGCACAGCGCCAAGGACCTGCCGGGCGAGGCGACGCCCGGACTCGCCGTCGCCGGCTACCTGCCGCGCGAGGATCCGCGCGACGTCCTCGTGCTGCGCGCGGGGGTGCGGACGCCGCTGGCCATCGCCACGAGCAGCCCCCGCCGGCGACTGCAGATCGCGCGGACCTATCCGGGCGCGGCGTTCGTCGAGATTCGCGGCAACGTCGACACCCGCCTGAAAAAGATCGCGACCGGGGCGGCCGACGCGTCGGTGCTGGCCGCGGCCGGCCTCAAGCGACTCGGAATCGAGTCATGGCCGGGCGTGGAGTTTCATTTCCTGGATTTCAAGCAGATGGTTCCAGCGGTGGGGCAGGGCGCCATCGCGGTGCAGTGCCGCCTTGAGGATGCGCCCGGTCTCGCGCCGGCGCTGGACGCCGCCACGGGGCGCCAGCTCGGATTGGAGCGCGCGCTGCAAACCCGGCTGGGCGGAGGATGCCAGACGGCTTTCGGCGCGCACGCGGACGGCGACACGCTGCACTTCTTCCACGAGAAGATCGGCGCGCGGCATCTGCCGCTCACGTCGGCGGATTATGACCAGCCGGCCGCGGCCGCGGAACGGATCCTGCAGGCGCTGGGGCTCTGACCGGATCGGCCTCCTGGAGGGCGCCCGTTTCGCGGGCGCCGACCTACAATCCCAATCCTCCGGCCGGCGCACGACGCCGGCCCTACAAGATCACCTGTAGGGCGCGTGACTTGCACGCGCCGGATTGACTACGTGTCGAGGAGGCGAGCCGGGCCGGCGACGGGGGCGTCGCCGCTCCATGACGTCGGCGTTTGGGACGGTGGGGCGGGCTTTATGCCCGCCAAGACGGCGGAACGGCGGGGATAAACCCCGCCCCACCGGGCGCCGACCCCGGACGACGCTCCAATACGGCGAAGCAAAGCGGGCCGGCGACGAAGGCGTCGCCGTTCCAGATCGCGCCGGCGATCGGGATGGTGGGGCGGGCTTCATGCCCGCCGAACGACTCGGCGGGGTCGGGCCGCCTTCGCCGGGCTTCGGCGAGCCAAGGAGACCCCGCCCTACAATTCCGAAACGCGCAGACTGTAGGGCGGGGTCACCTGACCCCGCCATATTTTCCCGCGCGCCGTCCTACGGATTCTTCCTCCGGATCCTGATCTGGATCGCCCGTTTCATGGGCTCTTCCGATACGAAGATCAGATACCCGCCGCCGCCTGCGCCCGAAAGCTTCCAGCCGCAGGCCACCTGCCGGTATCTTTCGATGATGTCATGGATGCCATCAAAGACCATGCGCGGGAACATCTTGATCTGCGCTTCAAACGATTCCCGGAAATACCGCCCGAACCTCTTCACGTCCATCCGCAGGATCGAATCCCAGCATCGTTCCGACGCCAGCCGCAGGGCCTCCGCGTTCGCCTTGTTGAAGCAGGTGTCGGCCAGGACGTCGTAGTCACCCTTCCGCGGGCCGAGCGTGACCAGGTGCAGGTGGGTCTCCAGCCAGGACAGGACGGATTCGTCATGCACGGATGTGATGCGCGCCGGCCAGTACCGGCCGTCGTAGTCGAGCTTGTTCAGTCCCGGCATGACGATGCCGATGGCGTCCTGCGAGCCGGCGACGATCTTGGTCCCCGGGGGGTTCTCATAGCTGAAGAGGACCCGGGCGAGCTTCTCCCGGTCGCCGGAGGGAATGTCGGTATTCCAGAGTTCGACGGCGCGCCGTCGGGTGCTCGAGGCCATGCCGCTGCGCTCGTTGAACTCGAGCGTCGGCTCGATGGAGACGGTCAGGACGGGGCCTGCGGAGAACTTGCCCACGAAGGGTTGATCCAGCCAGCCGCCGGCCAGGTCGATACGGTAGGGGATCGTGCACTCGCGCCGCAGCGCGGTGGTGGAGCGGACCGGCATTCGGGCGTGCGGGGTTCGGCGCAGGACGACGTACTTGATGCCCAGCTTGCCGGCCAGGGCCTCCTTGGTCGGAGTATTGCCGTCCTCGTTCACGACGAAGATGTCCGGCTTGATCGTCTTCAGCTCGTGGACGAAATCCATGATGCCGGAGCCGGAGTTGACGACGCACGCTTTGACGCAGGCCAGGGCGTCGATCATGAACTTGCGCTCGTCTTGGTTGTTGACCGGATACCGCCCCTTCAGGTTGTACACCGTGTCGTCGGACCCGATGCCGACGTGGACGTCGCCGTACCGCGCGGCTTCCCGGAAGAACTGGACGTGACCGCTGTGCAGCAGGTCGAAACAACCGGTCACAAATACTTTTTTCCTTCTTGGCATGGGTCGGTCGCGGCGGGGTTTACCGGGTGGGGCACCGCTCGGTGGTCGGAACGGTCGGCGGGGCAATCCTTTTTCCGGGGCCGGAGCGTGATGGCAAACGTTTTCTCCGCGGCCGAGCCGGGCCGGCGACGAGCCTCCTTCGCCCGGCCTCCCGCCTTCGCCGAGGCTACGGCGGACAGGTCGGAGCCCAGGGGGCGTCGCCGCTCCAGTATGTCTGATCTTGGGGACGCGACGCCCCCGTCGCGTGGCGGGTCTGGGCGCAGCAAGCCTGCGCCCCTACGCGATCCAGATCACACGCTGAGCACGCCGCCCTTGCTGGCGTTGTTCACGAGCTTGCGGTAACGCGCCAGCCAGCCGGTGAGCGGTTGATCCACCGGCTTCCAGGTCTTGCGCCGTTCGGCGAGCTCGGCCGCGTCGACGAGAACGTCGATGCGCCGGTTCGGGAAGTCGATGCGCAGGCGGTCGCCGCCGCGCAGGAGGCCGATCGGGCCGCCCTCGGCCGCCTCGGGCGAGACGTGGCCGATGCAGGCGCCGGCCGTGCCGCCGCTGAAGCGGCCGTCCGTCACGAGCGCCACCTTGTCGCCCAGGCCCATGCCGACGATGTAGCTCGTCGGCGAGAGCATCTCCTGCATGCCGGGGCCGCCCCGCGGTCCCTCGTTGCGGATGACGACGATATCGCCGGCCTTCACCTTGCCGGCGAGGATGCCGGCGGCGGCATCGTCCTGGCTCTCGAAGATCACCGTGGGCCCCTCGAAGACGAAGCCGGGACCGCAGTTGGCCTTGAAAGCGTCGCTGATCCCCGCGGTCTTCACGACCGCGCCCTCGGGGGCGAGGTCGCCGTAGAGGATCGCGAGGCCGCCGTCGGGCGAGTAGGCGCGGTCGGGCGACCGGATGCAGAGCAGCGGATCGAAGCGGAAGACCGGGTCGTGCGGCATGAGGCCGGCCGGCCGGGCGACGGCGAGGTTCTTCGGGTCGCGGTCGTGGGCGGCGCGGGCGATGGTGCCGGCGGCGTGAAGGCGCGCGAGGCGGAGCAGGCAGGTCATCTGCTTCGCCCCGGACTTCTCGTACTCCCAGACGACGATGACGGGCGTGCCCCGCACTTCGCCCAGCTCGGCGCGGACGAGGTCGCGGAACTCGGCGAACTTCGGCTTGAGGCCGGCCTCGATCTCGGCGGCGCCGCGCCAGGTGGTGGCGGCGTCGACGGCGAGTTCGCCCTTCGGGCCGAAGAGGGCGGCCGCGGCGGCCGCGTCGCCGGCGTTGAACGCGGCGGCGAAACGCCAGAGCGCGATGGCGCGGGCATCGGCCGGGTGGAAGATCATCGGCTTCGGCACGAGGTTGCCCGCGGCGGTGCGCGCGGTCGCCCCGTCGCCGGTGTTGGGATCGCGCACGAGCGCCGAGGCGCCGGAGGTGCGCACGATGCGCGCCTCGTCGGTGCAGGAGGGCGAACGCAGGTCCCAGGCGTCGATGTTCTCGCCGATGGTCCGGCCGGTGACGGTGAGGCATCCGGTCTTCAGCGCCCCGAGGCGCTTGAGTTCGCCGAGGATGGTGTGGATGCCGCCGGCGCGGTGGATGTCCTGCATGTGGTAGTCAGAGGACGGCGAGACCTTGCAGAGGCAGGGAATGCGGCGGGAGATGCCGTCGATGCGGGCGATGTCGTACTCGATGCCGGCCTCGC
>CAZKDK010000155.1:0-8413 GCA_964551145.1 uncultured Opitutaceae bacterium
CTTGTTGGTCAGAGCATCCCGATTTCCACTCCAGCCAGCATTCAACGGAAATCCGCCCCCACACCCACATGTTTTGTCAAGACCGCGACAAGTCGCTGTCTTGTTTGTAATGGCTGCAATTACGTAACTCGTTGGTGCCCGGGGTGGGACTCGAACCCACATGGCCCAAAAGCCAGGGGATTTTAAGTCCCCAGCGTCTACCATTCCGCCACCCGGGCGGGAACACGGGCACGTTGCGGGAATTGCCGCGCCGGGGCGAGTCAGTTTCGGCGCCGGCCCGCTGGCGGGGCCGTCCGATCAGGGCAGCCTCAGCTGATACTTCACGGACTTGATCGCGCCGCCCGCATCGGTCTCGAAAATGAAGCCCAGCTTGTCCTCGAAGAACTCGCCCCGCATGAAACACCATCGATTACCCGCATGGCGGAAGCCTTTGAGCTTCCGGTCGCTGTCCATCAGGATCGGAAAGATCGCGTCGAGCGCAGCCTGCAGGACGGCCGCGTCGGCATCGGTGCGCAACCGGAAGGCCGGGTTGAGCATCTGCGGAAAGCCCGGCAAATCGGTGTCGGTGCCGGGCACGCTCAGGCTCACGAGCTTCGCACCGATGCGGGCCACCGCAATCTCGCGGAGCTCATCCCCCTCGCCTTCGAGGCGCATGACCTTCACGAGGTACATCGGCGACGAAAACACCCGGGCGAGTTCCGGGGCGTCCAGTCTCTTGGCGTCGAGCCGGATCACGTCCGAAACGTGCTGGGCGAAGAACGCCTGTTCGGCGGGCGTCAGGTCGGCGGCGGCCGCCAGGGCGGGAATTGCCGACAACAGCGCCGACAATGCGAGGGTGATGGAGCGATGCATGGTATGGGGGGTGGCCGTTGGTCTGCCGGGGCGGCAGATGGGGTAACGGAATCCCCTTCACCTATCAGGCCGGCCGGCTGGGTCAAACTCCCAGCAAAAAATCCGTGGAAAGGCGGGCGGCGCCGTCAGGCCGGTCGCGCGGCGATCCGGCGCCTCAGGGCGCCGGCGGAGCCGTGCGAAATCCGAAGGCGAAGATCACCGCCATCATGATGAACGCGAAGCTCGCCACGTAATTCCACGCCAGCTTCTCCTTCAGCACGACGACCGCGAATCCGCTGAACACCACCAGCGTGATCACCTCCTGGATAACCTTGAGCTGGTAGCCCGTGAACCGCCCGTAGCCGAGGCGGTTGGCCGGCACCATGAAGCAGTACTCGAGGAAGGCGATTCCCCAGGAGATGAGGATCACCGTCCAGAGCGGTTTCCCGTGGAGATACCGGAGATGCCCGTACCAGGCAAAGGTCATGAAGATGTTCGAGACGCAGAGCAGCAGGATGGTGGCCATGATGGAAGCGCGGCCGCGCCGGACCACCGGCGCCCGGACGGCGCCGCCGGACCTGGCGGCCGCGTGGGTGGAGACCAAACGCGCGCCGGCGGAAGAGTCCATCTGATTCCGGCCGGGTCGCGCCCGCGGCAATTCGCCTTTGAAACCGCCCGCCGTTCTGCCATGCAGGGTCGGAATCCGCTCCCCGCCATGGCCCTGACCATTCTCCAGCATCCCCTCGCCCTCCACGTGCTCACCCACCTGCGCGACCGGACGACAAAACCCGCGCTGTTTCGCACCCTCGGCGGTCAGATCACCCTGCTGCTGGCGCTCGAGGCCACGCGCGACCTCGCCACCGAGGAGAAGCCGATCGAGACGCCGCTCGAGCCCGCGACCGGCCACATCCTCGCCAAGCCGCTGGCGGTCGTGCCGATCCTCCGCGCCGGGCTCGGCATGGTGGAGCCGTTTCTCGACCTGTTCCCCGACGTGAGCGTGGGCTACATCGGGCTCGAGCGCGACCACCTCACCGCCGTCGCCCATTCCTACTACTGCAAGCTCCCGCCCCTTGCCGGGCGGCGCGTGCTGGTGATCGACCCGATGCTCGCGACCGGCGGCTCGGCCGTCCAGGCGCTCGACGTCGTGAAGGCGGCCGGGGGGATCGATGTCGCCCTGGTCTGCATCGTTGCTGCGCCCGAGGGGGTCGCCCTCGTCGAGCGGCGGCATCCGGAGGTGCCGATCATCACCGCCGCGCTGGACCGCGAACTCAACGCCCGGAAATACATCCTGCCCGGGCTCGGCGACTTCGGCGACCGCCTCTACGGAACCTGAAGCCGGCGCGGGCCGCTACTTCCAGCTCAGCAGCAGTCGTCCAAAATAGGTCGTATCGAGCTTCTCGATCCGCGACGGCGGCCGGCTGTTGTAGTCGTTGGCCACTCCGAGCCTGAGTTTCCAGGCCGATTTCGTGATGGGAATGTCGAAATCGGTCTCATGGCTGATGGTGAAGTTGTCGAAGTGCTCCAGCGTCGGCACGATCGCCAGGCGGGATGTCAGCAGCGACCGCGCGATCTGCCGCGTGTAGTTGAGGCCCAGGTCGAGGCCGAGGGAATTCACGTCCTGGGCCGCGTTCTGCGAGTAATCCTCGTAGCGGTAGGCGAGGCCGACGCGTCCGGTCAGCGTCTGGCCGACCCTTTTGACGAAGTCGTAGCCCTCCCCGGTGGCGGCCAGATTGAAGAGGCGGAGGTCCTTGAGATGATCGAACCCGCCCTCATCGCGCACGTACCAGGAGTTCTTGTCGGCGAAGTTGCTGCTGTAGTCGGCCCCGGCCTTGAACTGGTCGGTGGATTTGACGCCGTCGCTCGTCTGCCGGTCGTAGCTCGTGGACAGGAGGAGCGTGTCCTTGAGGCGCGTGAGGGTGGCCCTCAGGCCGTAGGCGGTGCCGAGCTGGTTGTGGTTGCCGTTCTTGCCGGTCACATCGACCGCCGCCTCATACGACCAGTGGTGCCGGGGGCGGAGGCCCGGCGGCTCGGGCGCGCCCGGCAGCCAGCAGGCGGCGATTTCGGTGACGGTGGCGTCGACCGGGTGGGCCGCCGCCGCCACGTGAACCCGGTCGTTCCGGGTGGAAAGGCGGCCGTCGGCGCGGGCGCCGTTGACCAGGCGGACCGACAGCGGCGCGTCGGTCTCGAGCCGCACCACGTGCGTCTGGTCCACGGTGATGACGCCGGCGTAATCAGTCTCCAGGTAGACCTTGCCTGCGGTGATCTTGGTCACGCGGCCCGTCAGGCGCGCGCCCTCCTTCGTTTCGAGGACGTCGGCCCGCACGCTGCCCACCGCACCCACGACCACCAAGAAGACCAATGCAACGATCGAAGGGAACGGTACGCATCTCATGGAGCGCGAAGCAATCGGCGGCCGCATCCATGTCAACGCTCGTCTCCGACTTTTTTCCCGAACGTGCATTCTGCCATCCCCGCCTCGACAACGCCCGCGCCGCGCGTCACCGTGCACTCTGCAACCAAGCCCCGATGCACGTGGAAATATCCGGCCTCCTGCTCGCCGACCGCTGGACTGATTACCGGCTGCTCGACTGCGGCGAGGGCCTGAAGCAGGAACAGTGGGGACCGTACGTGCTCGTGCGGCCCGATCCCCAGATCCTCTGGCCCCGGCGCGCGGTGCCGCTGGGCGCTCCGTGGGAGCGCTGGGACGGTTTCTACCACCGCAGCGCGAGCGGCGGCGGCCGCTGGGAATTCCGCCGGACCCTCCCCGAGCATTGGAATATCGGATACGGCCCGCTCAGCCTCACGTTCAAGATCCGGCCCACCGGCTTCAAGCACACCGGGCTCTTCCCCGAGCAGGCGGTCAACTGGGAATGGTGCTCCCGGAAGATCCGCGCCGCGGGCCGGCCGGTGAGCGTGCTCAATCTCTTCGGCTACACCGGCGCGGCCACGTGCGCGGCGGCGGCGGCCGGCGCCAGCGTCTGCCACGTGGACGCGGCCGAGGGCATGGTCCGCTGGTGCCGCGAGAACATCCGCCTGTCCGGCCTCGAGGCGGCGCCCGTCCGCTACATCGTCGACGACTGCCTCAAGTTCGTGCGGCGCGAGCTCAAACGCGGCCGCCGTTACGACGCGGTCATCATGGACCCGCCCACGTTCGGCCACGGCGGCAGCGGCGAGATGTGGAAACTCGAGGACCAGCTCTGGGAGCTGCTGGTCGAGTGCCGGCGCGTCCTGGGCGACCGCCCCCTGTTCTTCCTCATCAACGCCTACACCGCCCGGCTGTCGCCGACGGTCGTGGTCAACCTGCTGTCCGCGCTCCTGCACGATGCCGGCGGCCGCATCGCCGGCGGCGAGGTCGGCCTCCCGATCGCGGCCGACACCCTCACGCTCCCCTGCGGCATCTACGGGCGCTGGGAGGCCTGACTTGTGTCCGCGCCCCCGCGGCTCTCTACTCCCCCGGCATGACCCCGCTGGCTGAGACCTATTTCGCCGCCGCCACGGGCCTGCTGCAGCGCGCGCGCGAGGCCGACCGGGACGTGCTGCGGCAACTCGGGCCGGTCATCGGCCGCTCCGTGGCCGCGGGCGGCGTCATCCACACCTTCGGCAGCGGACACAGCGAGATCATCGCGCGGGAGATCGTGGGCCGCGCCGGCGGCCTTGCCGGCGTCAGCGCCATCGTCGACCCGACCGGCGGCGTCGCCGAGAACGTCGTGGGCTACGGCACCCGCCTGGCCGAGCGCTACGACCAGACCTACGGCCTCAGGACCGGCGAAACCGCGATCGTCATCTCCAATTCCGGCAAGAACGCCGCGCCCATCGAGGTCGCGCTCTACGCCAAACAGAAGGGCCTCATCGTGGTCGCGCTGACCAGCCTCGCCATGTCGCGCACCGCGCCCACGGTCCACCCGGGCGGCCGGAACCTCCACGCGATCGCCGATCACGTGCTCGACAACGGCGGCGTGCCCGGCGACGCCATCGTCGACGTGGCCGACGGCGTCCGCGCCGGCCCGACCTCGACGGTCGTCGGGGCGGTGCTGCTCAATCTGCTGTTTCTCGAGATTGTCGACTGGCTCCGCGCCAACGGTCACCCGCCGCCCCTGCTCCGCAGCCAGAACACGCCGGGCGGCGCAGAACATAATCGCGCGTTCGCGCAACGCTACGCTGGCCGGCTCAGCCGCCCACTGGTCTGAACGCGCGAAACCCGGGTTTTCGCTGCATCGATGAACACCTACCAGATTGGGGTCGACGGCGGCGCCAGCAAGACCGAGTGCATCCTCGTCGGCGGGGACGGCGCGGTGATCGCCCGGCACACCGCGCCCGGCAGCAATCCCAGCCTCGTCGGCCCGGAGCAGGCCCGCGCCATTCTCCTCGCCGCGCTGCGCGCGCTGGTCTCCGGTCTCCCTTCTCCGGCCTCCCGCCTCCTGCTCTGCATGGCCGGCAGCCCGGCTTTCTGGCGCGAGACGGCGGACGGATTGGAGGGTTTCGGGCGCGTGGAGACGACACCTGATTCGCTCCCCGTGCTCGAACTCGCCACCGCCGGCGGCCCCGGACTGGTCCTGCACGCCGGCACCGGCTCATTCGTGGCGGCCCGCGGGCCGGACGGAGCGCTCCGTTACGCGGGCGGCCTCGGCTGGCGTTTCGACGACGCCGGCAGCGGCTACGATCTGGGCCGCCGCGCCATCGCCCACGCGCTGCTGGAATTGCAGGGCTGGCCGGCCAAGCCCGCCGGCGGGAGGGCGAAACCCGGCGCGCGATCACGGCTGGCGGACGCGCTCTGCGAGCACACCGGGCAGGCGGACTACGGGGCGAACTCGCGGTTTTTCTATGCGGAGCCGGTCGACGCCGGCGGGCGGATCGCGGGATTCGCCCCGCGCGTGGTTGAACTGGCCGGGCAGCACGATGCCGACGCCAGCCGGATCATTGCCGAATCGCTCGCCGGTTTCGCCCCGCTCATGAACCGGGTGCTGGCCGGGGTTTTCCCGGCCGCCGCGGCGGGCGATGCCCGATCGCTGGTTGCCTGCGGCGTCTCCGGCGCATTGCTCAACCGGCCGCCCTGCTGGCGCGCGCTGCAGGCGCTGGCCGTCGCCCATGCCTGGCCGGTCCGGCTCGAGGCGGTCACCGAGGCGCCTATCGAGGGCGTCCGGAGGCTGCTGATGAAGGCGGGCTGAGGTCTCGCGCGCCATCCAAGCCATCGATGGTCCGCCATGGAGGGCGAACCTCCCGGTGAGCCGCATCTTGCGCCCGGATTTCGGCTCGGCGGCCCCTCGGCAGGCTCGGGGTCCCGAGCAAGGTCGAGGGAGAGCCTCGCCCTCCAGGTTCCCCGGCTTCGCAGTGCGGGTTTGCCTGCACCGAGTCGACTGCTACCCTCACCCCGATGGCCGACGAGGCGCTCAACGTTTTTCCGACGCAGAAGAAGCCGTGCTACCCGATCATCGACGGGCTGCGCTCCTATCTGCGCCGCTACCGGCGCGACCGCGACCTGCCGGTGACCTATGAACGGCTCCGCGCGTTTCAGGAGACTGCCCCGCTCCTGGACGAGTCCGGCCGGCCCACCCTGTGGGAGACCGTCGCCTACCGGGCCGAGGAGATGCGCGCCCTCAACGAGGATCTGAAACGCATCTACGCGCTGCTCAAAGTGGACGGCGACTTCTCGGTCATGGCCCACCTGTATATCGACCGCATCGACTTCTGCTCGTTCGGCAACTCCCAGCCGTTTCGCATCCGCATCGTCAACGCCTACAACGACAATCCGGATTACTTCCACATCAAGACGGCCGACGCCTCGCGCGTCTACGGCCTCGAACTCGAGCATCTGCTCTCGCCCAACCGCCTCAGCTTCCTCACTTGCGGTGGCACGCTGGTCGAGGAGCACATCCCGGGGATTCCCGGCGACGTCTTCATCGAGCGCTGGCTCCACCACGCCGACCTCAAGCCCGTCCGCGTCGCCAAGGAACTCGTCAAGTTCAACGAGCGGTCGTTCCTCCGCCTGCTCGGCGACATGCGTTCCTACAATTTCGTCGTGGTCATCATGCCCGACTTCGAGGACGCGCAGATCCGCATCCGCGCGATGGATTTCGACCAGCAGTCCTACAACGGCCGCAAGAACTTCTACCTGCCGCAGTTCTTCAAGGAGAACACGGCGCTCGCGCTGTACTGCCTCAAGCACCTGCGCCTCGAGACCTCGCTGCAATACCAGCGCGAGGAGCAGACGCTCATGCTCCAGCGCTACGAGCTCGCCTCCCACCGCCTCGGCACCCTGCTCCAGGTTATGGCGGGCGACCGCATCGCGCCCGACGAGAAGGTGCACCAGCTCCGGGAGAGCCTCGCCGAGCACTTCCACAGCGACGCCTACCGGCATTGCCAGACCATGGGCGAACTCGTGCGCGAGAACCTCGAGACCCTCCGGCGCGCGATCGGCAAGCCGGCTGCGCCGCGCCTGCGCGAGGACGCGTTCGGTTAAGCGGCCGCGTTGCGGCCGCTTACGTCATCGCCACCACGATTTTGCCGAAGCGCTTTCCGGATTCCAAACGCTGCAGCGCCTCATCCGCCCGTTCGAGCGGCAGAACCCCATCGACGACCGGGACGATGCGCCGCGCCTCGACGAGCTTCACCATGCCGGCGAAGTCCGCCGGCGACCCCATCGTCGTGCCGAACAGCGAAATCTGCCGGAAGAAGACCTTGCGCGCGGCGAATCCGGCCGGGTCGCCGGTCGTCGCGCCGAAAAACGCGATGCGCCCGCCGGGCCGCGCCAGGTCGATGAGCGGGCCGAGGCCCGCGCCCATGGCGCTGTCCACGATCAGGTCGAAACGGCCCGCCGCCTTCTCGAGCTGCGCCGCCCAGTCGGCATCGTGGTAGTTCACGCCGCCCGTGGCGCCGAGAATCCGGGCCCGCGCCACTTTTTCGACCGAGCCGGAGGTGACCCACACGATGGCCCCGGCGGCCAGCGCGAACTGCAGCGCGCAGAGGGCAACCCCGCCGCCAATGCCCGTGATCAACACGGTTTCCCCGGCGCACAGCCCGCCGCGGGCGAAGAGCGCCCGCCAGGCCGTGAGCCCGGCCAGCGGCAGCGCCGCAGCGTGCTCCATCGTCAAATGCTGGGGGCGCGTCACCAGGTTGGCCACCGGCACCGATATCATCTCGGCCAGCGTTCCGTTGTCCGGCAGGCCAAGAATCCGGAAATGCGGCCCCTGCGCCCGGGCATCCGGGCCCCAGTCCAGGCTGGGGTTGATGATGACCGTCCGTCCAACCCATTCCTGGTCGTCCTCGCGACCGACCGACTCGACCACGCCCGTGCCGTCCGAGCCCAGGATGATGGGAAACCTGAGCCCGGCGTACTCGCCCTTCTGGATCCAGAGATCGCGATGGTTGAGCGCCGCCGCCTGCAGGCGCACGACCGCCCAGCCGGGCGCCGCCACGGGGTCGGGAACCGATTTGATGACAAGCGGCTTTCCGACACCTTCGAGAACTGCGGCTTTCATGGGCTTGGGATCCGCTTCACAACAACCTCACCGCTTCTGGATCTTTTTTAGCAAGGCCCGGGCGTCCGGGCTGACCGCGCCGCACTCCCCGCCGCCGCAGCCGTGTT
>CAZKDK010000156.1:0-8374 GCA_964551145.1 uncultured Opitutaceae bacterium
TGGCCAACGACATCATCTTCGAGAGCCCGCAGCTCCAGCAGATGGAGCACAAGGCGCGGGTGATCCTGGCGGCCCTGTGGGATTCGAGCTGGCGCTTCCAGGCCGAACCCGGCGCGCGCGTCATCCGCATCCTGCCGCGCGACGTCAGCGCCCTCGTGGCCCGCGAGTCGACGCGCCCGGGCCGGGCCCGGCGCATTTGCGACTGGCTCGCCGGGCTCACGGACGGCGCGATCGTCCGCACCTACCGCCGCCTGTTCGATCCGGAATTCGGCTCGATCCGCGACCTCCAGTAAGGCGCGGCAGACGCCGCGCCTT
The DNA here is from genome assembly GCA_964551145.1 of uncultured Opitutaceae bacterium. Taxonomy (GTDB): domain Bacteria; phylum Verrucomicrobiota; class Verrucomicrobiia; order Opitutales; family Opitutaceae; genus Fen-1467. The sequence goes on from CAZKDK010000156.1 coordinate 316, forward strand.
AGCGCTTCCCGCTTGCGCGGCGGGTCGTATTCCGGAGTGTCTGTAGCCATGCGTTTGACCCTGAATCTCGGGAAACGACACTCCTGGCTCCCCATCTGCTTGTGCCTTGCCGTTTCGGCCGGCGTGGTTACGGGGGCGGGCCCCGAAAAGGCGGGCGCGGCCGACCGGCTCGCGGTCAACGACCAGGAGTATCTGGAGATGCCGGGCCTCAACGTGATGCTGGCCAACGATTTCTATCCGGAAGGGCACCAGGGCGGCGTCGGCATCATCCAGAACGGCCGGCGCGTCGCCACCAACGGCGACCTGCGCCTCGAGGCGACACCGGGCCAGTGGCAGGCGGTGCCGAAGGTCGGCGAACGAATGGTGGACCGGAAGGCCGGCGAGATCAGCGTGCGGCTGGAGTATCCCGACCCGGCGCGCGAACGGCAGGGCTTCAATCCGGTCGAGTATCCGGACCTGCATTTCGGCTACGTGGTCAGGATCAAGCCGGCCGGCCGGTCGTTTCGGATCATCGTCGACCTCGACCGCCCGCTCCCCGAGGCGTGGGTCGGCCGCGTCGGCTTCAACCTCGAGCTCTTCCCCGGGATCCTCTTCGGCAGGACCTACGACCTGGACGGCCAGGTCGGTTACTTCCCGCGACAGGACGACGGACCGGGCGCGGTCGACGCGCGCGGGGATTACCAGGCCCTCCCGCTGGCGGCCGGCCGGAAGCTCGTGATCGCGCCTGAGTCAGACGAGCAGCGGATGACGATCGAGGCCGTCGCCGGCGGCGATCTCGCGCTCCTCGACGACCGGGCGCGCCACAACAACGGCTGGTTCGAGGTGCGCGCGCTGGTGCCGAAGGGCGCGGCCGCCGGCGCCATCGAGTGGATCGTCACGCCCCACGCCATCCCGGGCTGGATGTCGCCGCCGGTGGTGCAGGTGTCGCAGGTGGGCTACCACCCCCGCGAGCCGAAGATCGCGGTGATCGAGCTGGACAAGCGCGACGCGCGCCGGCTGCCGGCGACCCTCCTCCGGATCGCGGAGAACGGCGGCATGGAAAAGGTGCTCGAGGCCCAGCCCAAAGACTGGGGCCGTTTCCTGCGTTATGAATGCCTGCAGTTCGATTTCACCGCGGTCGAAAAACCGGGCCTGTACGTGATCGCCTACGGTGACACCCGGACCGCGCCGTTCCCGATCAGCGCCGCCGTGTTCGCGCGGCACGTCTGGCAGCCGACGCTCGAGTATTTCCTGCCCATCCAGATGTGCCACATGCGGGTGACCGACCACTACCGCGTCTGGCACGGGGTGTGTCACCTCGACGATGCGCGCATGGCGCCCGTGGACCACGTTCATTTCGACGGCTACCAGCAGGGGCCGTCGACGCTGACGTCGTTTCAGCCGGGCGAACACGTGCCAGGGCTGGACCGCGGCGGCTGGCACGACGCCGGCGACTTCGACCTCCGCGTCGAGTCGCAGTCCGAGACCGTGCGCGGCCTGACGCTGGTCTGGGAGCAGTTCCATCCCACCTACGACGAGACGACGATCGATCAGGAGCACCGCGAAGTCTGGATTCACCAGCCCGACGGCAAGCCCGATATTCTGCAGCAGATCGAGCACGGCGCCCTGTCCATCGTGGGCGGCTACCGGGCCCTCGGCCGGCTCTACCGCGGAATCATCGAGCCGACGCTGCAGCAGTACGTGATGTTGGGCGACCCCGTGAATCTGACCGACAACCGGGTCTTCGATCCGAAGACGCCGGCCGCAGCCGCCCCGCCGGTGGGCCGCCCCGGCTCGGCCGACGACCGCTGGGTGTTCACCGAGGACAACCCGGGGAGGGAATTGATCGTGGGCTCCGGTCTGGCCGCGGGGGCGCGGGCGCTCCGGGGTTTCAACGACGGCCTGGCGCGCGACTGCCTGGACATCGCCCGGCAGCTCTGGGATCGGACGAAGGAGAAGAATCCCGTCGAGCGGACCGGTCTCGCGGTCGAGCTGCTGCAGACAACCGGCGAGCGGAAGTACGCGGACTTTCTCCTCGGCACGGTCGATCCGATTTGCGCGGCCATCCGGGGGTCGGGTGGGGACGACGAGTTCCAGGGTGAGCACGCGGCATGGGTGGCCGGGCGGTCGCTGGCCCTGATCGACGACGCGGCGTATCGCGAAAAGATCCGGGCGGCGCTCAGAGTCTACCGAAGCGCGATCGACTGGAGGGCGCTAAGGACGCCCTACGGGGTGCCCTACGAGCCGGACGTCTGGGGCGCGGGCTGGGCGATCCAGCGGTTCGGCAAGGAGCAGTATTTCCTGCACGTGGCCTGCCCCGATATCTTCCCGGCCGACTACACCTACCGGGCGCTGAATTTCATCCTGGGCTGCCATCCGGGCGCGAACCCGGCGTCGTTCGTCTCGGGAGTAGGCGCGAAGTCGCTCACCATGGCGTACGGTTTCAACCGGGCGGACGGATCGTACATCCCCGGCGGCATCGCGTCGGGCACGGCGCTGATCCGGCCGGATTTTCCGGAGCTGCTCGAATGGCCCTACCTGTGGCAGCAGACCGAATACGTGCTCGGCGACGGCACGACCGACTACCTGATCCTCGTCCTCGGCGCGCAGCATCTGCTGAATCCGTGATTTGCCCGGCAGTCATTTAGGAACGTGCTTGCACGCGATGGAGGGCGAGCCTCCCCGCCTTCGCTGAAGCGTCGATCGGGGCAGACGGACTTTTCGGGTTATCGAAGGCGCGGAGAAGGAGGCCGGCGAACCGATTTCGGATCCCGGCTTTGCACCCATCGCCGACTCGGACCTTGAAATCAAAGAGATTCCCAATCACCGATATCAGAGCTGTGCAACGAAGGCCGGCATCTCGGAAAGGACCCTCCGGCCGATTTGGATAGGCCAATACTCACCCCTGCGACATATTACCCTGTTGGGCCAAGACGATGAAGACGGCCATAATCCTAGCAGTGACGATACTTGCCTCCGCTCATGCGAAGACTGAACAGGTTGGTGTCGCCAAGATCACGGTAGCAGAGGTGGCGACGCTCAAGACCATCGATGCAGCAGAGCAGTTCATTGCCAGCCACAAGCTGCCGTCTTCGAAGCAGACGACGGACTCGATGCGCCGTCAGGGAGAGCAGATTCCTGCTTCTGCGGTTGGCACGGTGGGCCGACTCTCGACGACGCTATTCCTGGATGATTCGGAAGCCGTGGCTTACGTCTATTTCTACCACGACAAGCAAGGATACATCATCAGCACGATTGTCTACATCGAGCCCGTCAATCAGCCATGAAAAGGAAGGGGCCGAACCAGCCACTGGTGCCAACGCCGACCAGCGTCACGCCGGCTGCGCAGGCACTCGGCGCGCCGCCGTCCGGCGCGGCACACCTCTGAGCGTTAGCCAATCGACGAAACCACTTCGCAATGTTCACATCGGACAACACCCCGCCTGCTGAACCGCGGAAGCAGGCATGGCTGCCGCTGGCATTCGCTCTGCCTGCGATCATTCCCGTTGTCGCGCTGGCATACCTGATCAGGCAGCCAAAGGAAGTCGTTGCCGCGGTGTACTCCGCGTACGTTGCGGCGATGGCCGTTCTGGCTGGCGCGGTGTTTGAAAGGAAAAAGAAACGCGGGGCGGCGATCGCTGCATTGGTCACGTGCCTGGTGTTTGCCAGCCTGTTCGTCGTGTACGCCTACATGGCCTACAAGAGGTGATGAGAGATACGGCTGACAACTCACCGCCTCCAATTCGGCCGTCGGTCACGCGGCGTGCTGCCTCCTCCGCTAAAGCTGCGGAGGCCAGGTGAGCAAGCGTGGCGCCCGCCGTCCTCCCGGGGAGATCTTCAAGCGTTCTGCCGACCATGAAAACCAAGACACTCGGATACCTCACGTGCGGGATGCTCTTGATGGCGGGGAATGCGTGTCCGGCAGAGACCGCCATGGTTGGCTGGTGGGCGATCCCAACGAGCGTCGATGAGCCGCCCGTTCCCCAGCCGCAGTACGTCCAGCGGTTAAGGATGGATGGCCCGGCAGAGACGAACGGGGTCTTCAAAGGGTCTTTTCAGTGGCAGGCCGCCTGGAAACCGGAGCTTGTGTCTGTTCTCAGACTGGCCGTCGATGCGTCGGGCAAGGTTGAACCACATCCGGTCGTATTCAGGATCATCGAAACCGCCGAAGCATCGGGAGCGGAAACCCGCCGGACGATGTTCGAGACGGAATCACTCACTTTCGCCGAGGGAGAGTGCTTTCTCCTGGTCTTCAGGGTCAAGGGCGAGACTCACTTGCGCCTCCTTCGGATCTCACGGAAATTCATACCCCATTGAAGGCAGATCCAGCGCCTTCAGCCTGCCCGGCTGGCGGCGCGGCCGCGCGGAACAACCGGTTGGGAATCGGGCGAACGGGAGGTCCGACCGATTCCTAGGTCGTGGCGAATTCGAGCATCTGCGGGCGCGCGAGTGCCGCGAAATCGGCGTAGCTCATCCTGATGATCTCGGTGTGCGTGCCCGCGTTGAAGGCGATCTCCGGCTCCTCGGCGAGGCAGGCCGCCGCGTAGACCGGCATGCCGTAGAGGTTGCCGAACGGCGGCATGGCCCCCAACTCGCAGTCGGGGAAGACCGCCTTGAACTCCTCCTCGGTGGCCAGTTTCACCCGGTCGGCCTCCAGCATCTCGCGGAGGTCGGCGAGGACCACCTTGCGATTGGCGGGCAGGACGACCATGGCCATCGCGCCGCCGATCTTGACGATGACCGTCTTGGCGAATTCGCGGCCGACCACATGGGCGGACGCGGCGATTTCCGGGGCGGTGAACGCCGGCGAATGCTGCACGCTCACGAATTTGACGCCGCGGCTGTTCAAAAACTCCTTCAACTTCGTCGCTGGCATGGGACCTCCTGTCGGTTGGGACGTTCGACTTGAGTGCTCCGGCGGAGGGCTGCCGCGAGATCGGCGCTCCGGCCTCGGATTGCAGCCCGGCGCTGTTGCCGGGCAGCATAACGGGGCGCCGGCCGATGTAAACACCGGCGGAGGCGCGATAGACGGCCGGATTGGTGGCGCGGCGGGCCCAGCGGCGCGAAGTGCGTAGCCTTCGCGGTCCCGCCCTACCGAAGAAGCACTGGCCAGTGCCGGGTCCCCGATCTGGAGCGGCGACCCGGCCTCCGCCCAGCCTGCGGCGCGGCAGGCGCCCCTGTCGCCGGCCTCTGCCGTCAGCTCAGCCGCACCGGCTGGCGGCGGGCGCCCCACCGGCCGGGCTGCGCCTCGAACCGTCCCGCGATCTCGGCGCCGCAGGCGCGGCAGCGGCTGCCGTCGAGACCGTAAACGCCGAGCTCGTACCAGTCGCGCTCGATCAACACGGCGCCGCACGAAGGGCAGGTGGTGCTTCCGCCCTCGCGATCATGCACGTTGCCGCAGTACACGTACCGCAGCCCCTTCGACCGCGCGATGGCGCGCGCCCGGGTGAGCGTGGCCGGCGGGGTGGGGGGCTTGTCGAGCATCTTGAAGTCCGGGTGAAACGCCGTGAAATGCCACGGCACGTCCGGACCGAGGTTGGCCGCGTACCAATCCGAGGCCCGGTCGATCTCCTCGGGACTGTCGTTCTCGCCCGGAATCAGCAGGGTGGTGACCTCGAACCAGACATCGGTCTCGCGCTTCAGATACACCAGCGTGTCGAGCACGGGCTGGAGTTCGGCGAAACACAGGCGGTGGTAGAATCCCTCGGTGAACCCTTTCAGGTCGACGTTGGCCGCGTCCATCGCCCGGAAGAACTCGGCCCGCGCCTCCACGCCGATGTAGCCGGCGGTCACGGCCACGGTCCGCACGCCCCGGTCGCGGCAGGCCTGCGCGACGTCGATGGCGTATTCCGCGAAGATCACCGGATCGTTGTAGGTGAAGGCCACCGAGCGGCAGCCGAGGCGGCGCGCGGCGGCGGCGATCTGGTCGGGCCCGGCCGCCTCGCCGAGCCGGTCAAACTCACGTGCCTTGCTGATGTCCCAGTTCTGGCAGAACCGGCAGCCGAGGTTGCAGCCAGCGGTGCCGAACGATAGCACGCTCGTGCCCGGCAGGAAATGGTTCAGGGGCTTCTTCTCGATCGGGTCGACGCAGAAACCGCTGCTCCGGCCGTAGGTCGTGAGCACGAGCGCGTCGCCCGTGCGCTGGCGCACGAAACAGAAGCCCCGCTGCCCGTCCTGCAGCTTGCAGTTACGCGGGCACAGGCGGCATTCGAGCCGCCCGTCGGCCAGCAGCGACCACCACCGCGCGGGATGGTCCGATGGACGCGCCTCGTCCGCCATGCGCTCAGTCCCCCTCCTCCACGAAACCCGGTTCATGGAAGCTCCGCGCCTCGAAGCGCCGGAGCGCGATCGGCTCGCCGGGGGCGATGCCGGCCTTGCGCCGCGCGATCGCGACCTGCTGTCCCACCGTGGTGACGCTGGCGATGCCCGGGAGCAGCACGCCGTCGCGGCCGTCGGCCGCGGAGACGATGACGCCGTACTTCGCCGGATCGAGTTCGGCTGGCGAGGCGACCGCCTGCGGCACGTCGAGGATGGTGACGCCGAATTTCACCCGCGGCAGATCGGCGGCGGCCAGCGGGCCGAAGCGGTAGTCGTGGAACGCCGCGGACACCGCGTTGCTCCAGGTCTCGCCCACGAGGTCCTTCTTGCGGGGCGCCAGCGTCCCGATGCAGCCGCGCAGCTCGCCCCGGTCGGATCGCAGCGTCACGAACACGCCACCGCGCGTCTGAAGTTCTCCGGCCGCCTCGAACGGCGGCGGTCCCGGTCCGTCCTTGAACTCGGTCTCGACGGCGCGACGGGCGACGGCCGGCAGGTCCGTGAAGCGGTCGAGCACGGTGGCGGACCGGGCCCCGGCCGCCGCAGAGCCGGCCGCCGCGGCGGAGCCGGCCGGCGCGGGTGCAAAGAGGACCGCCACGCCGTAGCCGACGCCGAAGGGGCCCTCGTAGCTGAGCACCTCGCGGCCATCGGTCCGTCCGCCGGAGGCGGCCACGGCCACCACGGTCGAATCGACGACGTCCTCGGCCGCGATGTCCTGGAGGCGGGGATCGATCTGGCTGATCTGATCGCTCGCGCCCGCGCGCAGCAGCGCGATGAACGTGTCGTCGAAGCGCTTTCCCTCCGGGTGGTACCCGCAGGGGGCGGTCGGCGTGAGCCGGTGGCTCATGTCGCCGCTGGCGATGAATGCCACCCGCCGGGGCAAGGCCGCCGCGGCGGCGGCCAGCGCCCCGCCGAGTTCCTCCAGCGAGCCGCCCCCGGAGGCGTCGAGGCTGAGGACGACCGTCGGGCCGTTCCAGCCGGCGGCGCACAGGTAGCAGAGCGGCACGAGCGCGCCGTGATCGAGCTCGCCGCTCGTGATCGACCAGAGGCAGACGCCGGCGCGCGCGCCCTCGCTCTGGAGTCGTTGGGCCAGGGCGCCGTCAAGAGGCAGATCCACGGTGTCGGCCGGGGATCCGAATTCCGCGAGCGAACCGCGCAGCCGCGGCGTCTGCCACAGGCCGAACGCTCCCGGCCGCCGGGGCGAGTGCGGCGACACCACGACCACGGCGTCCGGGCGGGCCGCAAGCGCCCGCCGGGCGGTCGTCGTCATGGCCGCCATGGTCGCTGCGACCGGTCCCGTCCGGTCCCCGCCCACTCCGGGCACGAGGATCGGCGCGTGCGGCATCAGCCCCGCGAATACAACAGGCGAATCATCCATTGCGGCGCCTCCAAGGGCGGAGCATACGCTCCGGCCGCGCATTAGCCAAGGAAGAGTTGGGCCGGACGCCGGCGCTACCGGCCGCGCCGGTAGGTGCCCATCAGCCGGGCTTCGGCCAGGATGTGGCCCTGCATGGCGCGGTCCAACTGCTGCCGGGTGACGCGCGGTGCGAGCGCCAGGTCGGCGTCGAGCGCGTACAGCCGGAAGTAATAGCGGTGCGGGCGTCCCGGGGGCGGGCAGGGGCCGCCGTAGCCGATCCGCCGGAAGTCATTGACGCCCTGTTTTCCGCCGGCCGGGAGCACCTCCGTCGTGGCGCAGGCTTCGGGCAGGCTGCGGGCGGGGGCCGGGATGGCGTAGAGCACCCAATGGGCCCAGGTTCCACCCGGC
>CAZKDK010000157.1:0-8343 GCA_964551145.1 uncultured Opitutaceae bacterium
CGATCGCGCCCAGAAGCACATCGCCAAGCTGAACGGCCTCAAGCGGGGAATCGGCGGGCTCGTGGCGTTCAACCGGAAGCTCGATGACGCCGGCGTCATGGTCGAGCTGATCGGCGGGGCCGCCGGCGCCGAGCAGGAGCGCTACGGCCGCGAACTGGACCAGACCGCCGCCGCCCTCGCCACGGAGCTCGACCAGCTCGAGCTGCAGAGCTTCCTCAGCGGTCAGTTCGACCACAACAACGCCATCTTCAGCATCCAGGCCGGCGCGGGCGGCACCGAATCGTGCGACTGGGCCGACATGCTGTTCCGCATGTACAACCGCTGGGCCGAGCGGCGCGGCTTTGCCGTCGAAGTCCAGGACGTGCAGGCCGGGGACCAGGCCGGCATCACCAAGGCGACCCTGGTGCTTAAGGGCGAGAACGCGTACGGCTATGCCAAGGCCGAGCGGGGCGTGCACCGCCTCGTGCGGATCAGCCCGTTCGACGCCAACAAGCGGCGGCACACCTCGTTCGCCGCGGTCGACGTCATCGCGGAGATCACCGAGGAGATCGACATCCAGATTCCCGAGAACGAGATCCGGGTCGATGTCTACCGGTCGTCCGGCAAGGGCGGACAGGGCGTGAACACGACCGACTCGGCCGTGCGGATCACCCACCTGCCGACCGGCCTGGTCGTGGTCTGCCAGAACGAGCGATCGCAGATCAAGAATCGCGCCAGCGCCATGAGCGTCCTCAAGGCCCGCCTCTACGAGAAACGGCTGGACGAACAGCGCAGCGAGATGGAGCGGTTCTACGGCGAGAAGGGCGAGATCGGCTGGGGCAGCCAGATCCGCAGCTACGTCCTGCAGCCATATCAGATGGTGAAGGACCTGCGCACGGGCATCTCCACCAGCGACACCCAGGGAGTGCTCGACGGAGACCTGGACCGGTTTGTCACCGCCTGGCTCCGCGCCGGACAACCCCGTCACCGGAACAAGGACATCCAGATGGAGGAGTGAATCAGAGGACAGAGTGACAGAGGACAGAGTGACAGCGGACGGGGCTAAAGACTCACAGAGGGCTGAGGCACAGGGAGGCGGAAGCCAGATGCTGGGTGGAGCGCGTTGACCTCAGCGCGCGGTCAGAGGTCAGGGGTCCGCGAGCGGCGGATGACGAACCTGGACGATGGGATGCCAGGGGAAAGGAGCCCGCCGTTGCTTGCACTTTTTGACCTCTGACCTCTGACTACCGACCTCTGTCCATGCTCCCGTACGCGTCCATCAAGTCCGCGCTGGAAGCCCAGCCGCTTTTCGAGGCGAAGACCTGGCAGCTCTCGCCCGAGGCCTGGCCGCTGACGCGGGAACAGGTGGCGCAGCTCGAGCAGATCGGCGCGGCCTGCCTGGAGTTTCACCAGGCTCTGGAGACGCTGTACCTGCGGTCGGCGGCCGGAAAGAACCTGCTGCGCAACAAGCCGCTGGTCGCCCCGTGGGTCGCCGAGTACCTCGACCGGGGCAAGCCGGCCGGCCTCGTCCAGCATGCGCGGGACAGCCGCCTGCGCGGTGTCTTTTCGCCCGTGTTGCGGCCCGACCTGCTGCTCACGGACCACGGTTTTGCGCTGACCGAGCTCGACTCGGTTCCGGGCGGGATCGGACTGACGGCATTTCTCAACCGGCTCTACGAGGGCGAAGTTCCAAGTAACGAGTTCCAAGTGCCAAGTGCCGCCGGGCCAACCCAAGACTCAACACCCAGAACCCAGAACCCTGAAACGGCAGGGCCGGTTCTCGGCGCGGGGGACGCGATGGTCGAAAGGTTCTATGAGTCGCTGGCCGTACTCGCCCCGCAGAAACGCTCGCCCGTCATCGCCCTGCTGGTCAGCGACGAGGCGTCGACCTACCGCCCCGAGATGCGCTGGCTGGCGCGGGAACTGCAGGGACGGGGCCGGCGGGTCTGCTGCCTGCGCCCCGAGGAAGTCTTCCCGCTCGGCGGCGCCCTGTTCTACGACGTGGAGGGCACGCCCGAGAAGATCGACATCATCTATCGATTTTTCGAGCTGTTCGACCTGGAGAACATCCGCACGGCGCCCTATTTTCTCGAGTCCTGGAACAACGGCGAGGTCGTGATTGCGCCGCCGATGCGGCCGTTCCAGGAGGAGAAGCTGACGCTGGCGCTCTTTCACCACCACCTGCTGCAGGATTTCTGGTCCGAGAACCTCGGGGCGCGCAGCCTGAAGCTGCTGCGGCAGCTGATCCCGATGTCGTGGATCATGGATCCGACGCCGCTGCCGCCGGGCGCGGTGCTGGATGGCCCGCGCGTCGGCGGCCGGGCGCTGGCCGACTGGGGCCAGCTGGCGCAGGCATCGCAGAAGGAGCGCGACCTGATCATCAAGATCAGCGGCTTTCACGAGACCGCGTGGGGCGCGCGCAGCGTCGTGCTCGGCAGCGACTGCTCCCGCGAGGAGTGGCAGGCGGGCATCGACCGGGCGCTCCGCCTGGCGCCATCCAACCTGCATGTGCTGCAGGAATACCAGAAACCGCTCCGGATGCGGCATCCGGTCTACCGGCCCGCGACCGACCCGGCATTGACTGCAACGCCCGTCGCCGCGGGTGCGCCGGCCGCAGCGCACCCGGACGGCGCGCCCGAGGCGACCGCCGTGACGAAGGAGGAGGGACGGCTGCGCCTATGCCCGTATTACTTCCTGGTTGGCGGACAGGCCCGCCTGGCCGGCGCGCTCGCCACCTTCTGCCCGCCGGACAAGAAGATCATCCACGGCATGCAGGACGCAGTGTTGCTGCCGTGCCGAATCGTCGACTGACCCTGCTGGGCGCCGGCTTGGGCGCGAGGGCATGACGGCCGGAGAGAGGCGGCTGCCCCAAGATTCGGAAGTTCCGCAGGCGGGCCGATGGAGTGCAGTGCATCGCCATGCAATAGCCGGTACGGGGATCCCGTCGGACTCGCTTACATAACCCTGGGATTGGCGACAGGCTCGCGGGTTGAAGTCGGGCCGGTCCTTCAATCGGTTTTATCGCACGATGTTGTGGATGATCCCGTCAGTTTGAAGGAAGCACGAGCTACCGTCGGGAAGCGCAATTCACGGACGGATCGTCGCTTATCCTTACATCTGCATCGGGACCGGTCATGCGGCTATTGATGAACGGTTGCATCTTATGTTGCGTATACATAGTTACTTATGTATTCAGATGCGTCAGCCCGGCACGGCTGGCACATGCGATGCTTATTTTTCATGCGAACATACCCCCTAGCCGTTGCGGGCGGCCCGCACGGAATGCCTGAACCTGCGCGTTTCCGACTCGCAGCTTCAGTCTTTCAACCAACTGGACGATCATGAAACGACTAATTCAGATTTTGGCACTGGCTGTATCAACGAGCGCGCTCATGCACGCGGGCTCGTTCGTGTATTTCAATGACCATGTTGTGGGCACGGACCGGATGGCCGAGGCGCTGGCTTCGCTGTCCGGCACCAACACGGTGACGACGGTGACAAGTTCGGCCGATTTTGCCGCTGCGCTTTCCGGTGGAGGATACGACCTCGGCATCCTGATGATTCAGAATAGTGGTCCGAGCAGTTATGCCGATGGCATCAATGCTCTGAGCGCCTTCGTAAACGCGGGAGGCAAAGCCATCTATACCGACTGGACCCACGACAACGGCTTCGCCTCGGCGTTTGGAGTTCAGTGGACGGGCAACGTGAACCAGGGCCAAGTCACGGTCACCGACGCTGGCTTGTCAGCGGGCATTTCCGGCGGCGTTCTGAATCTGGTTAACCCGGGATGGGGCGTCTTTTCGATGGGGCTTCAGGATGCGACGGTGGCGCATTTCGAGTCGGGTGAGGGCGCGATCGCGTTCGGCAACGACGGACGGACCATCGTGAACGGCTTCCTGACGGATACGTTCGTCGACGGAGTGGGCGGCAAGCAACTCTACGTTAATGAGATTGAGGCCGTCATGGGCGAGCATGTGCCTGATTCGGCGAGCTGCCTTCTCTTGGTCTGCCTAGGCATGACCGGCCTTTTGGCGCTCCGCCGCCGCCTCGCCTGATCGCAGAACTATTAGTCCCCTGAACCTGGCATTGCCGCAGGGCAGGTCTTGAGGACCTGCCCTGTATTTTTGGTGCGAGTGGCCCGGATCTGGGCGGCGCTACCCCTCAAGGGCGCGGATCGTCCAAAAATCGTCCGAGAGGTTCCGGTTGTCGAGGTAGTCGTAGGGCATGGTGAAGTAGCCCTGCTGTCCCCAGTCGGTTCCCCAGGAATTGCGCACCAGGAATCGCTTCGTGGCGTCGTCGTAGCCCGCGGCCATCACGGCATGGCCGCCCAGAACCTTCTCCTGGGGCTTCGGCAGGTTGAGCTTGCCCGTCTTCGCCACCGCCGGCGACTCGAAGCTCTCGTAGACCGTGAAGCCAAAGACGAACGGGTAGCCCTCGGCGAGGCACATCCGCATCTGCTGGACCGACACGATGCGGTGATAGGTCGTGATCTGGTGTCCGAGCGCCTCCTGGTAACAGGTGGCCGGCGGCTTGACGGCGAACTTGGCAACCGCATACGGCCAGTCGGCCTCCGGACACACCCCCTGTTTCGCCAGGGTCTTGACGCCGTCGCGGATCATCGCGCCGGAGTCCTGGCTGACCGTGCCCTCGATCGCGCGCTCGTTGTAGTAAATGAACAGGCGGCTCAGATCGATGGCGGCAAGACCGGCCTTCTGCTCGAGGAACTCGAGGTTGCCGACGAGCGCGTTGGCTGTGCAGCTGCCGAGCTGGCCCTGATTCTCGACGCCGGAGCAGGTGGCCCGCAGGTCCACCGAACGGGGCAGCTTCTTCGGGGGGGCGGCGATGGCGGCGTAGAGGCGGTCGCGCTGGTCCGGCAAGTCGGGCAACCAGCCGTACCAGGAGATGACTTTGTTGGTTTTGTTCATGGTGGCGTTATCCTGTCCAGACTTGATGGGTTGACGGAGATTCGGGGTCCGGCCGATACGGGCGCCGGAGAGGGCGCCTCGGCCCGGCGGAGTGGCGTCGGTCCAATGGGGGGGATTGCTCGGGGCGGACGATTCTTGATCCGTAATCTATCGTTATTCGCGACTTTGGCAAAGCCGGATGCCACTTCGTGTTGCCTCCCACGCAAACGCTGCAAGATTCCGCCTCCATGTGGCGGAAGATTCTCGCGGTTTGCCTGGTCGTGGCCACAGCGGCTGCCGAACCGCTCCACGCGGCGGCGGCGCCCGCGGGCGCCGGGAGCATCGAGCTGGCCGCCGACCTCTACCTCCGGCCGATTGGCAACGAGGCGTTCGTGATTGTCCACTCCTGCCCCTGGCCGGCCAATTCGCTGCTGATCGCGATGCCCGACGGCACCCTGGTGATGGCCGGCACGCCGTACACGGTGGAGGCGACGCGAACCGTGCTTGCATGGGCGCGCCGCCGGTTCGGCGATCGCCGGATCGTCGCGATCGACACCGGGTACCACGTCGACAATCTGGGCGGCAACCAGGCGCTGCTCGATGCGGGCGCGGCGGTCTACGGCTCCGACCTGACGGTCCGGCTGTTGCGCGAGCGGGGCGAGCACATGCGTCGGGTGACGCTGAACCTGATCGGCGATCCGAACTCCCCCGCCTATCGTCTCCATGCCGGCCTGAAGTTCGTGCCGCCGGATCACGTCTTTCCGATTCACGACGGACTGCGGCTGACCTTTGGCGGGGAGGAGGTCCAGGTGTACTATCCGGGCCCCTCGCAGGCGCCGGACAAGGTCATCGTCTATTTCCCGGCGCGCCGGATTCTATTCGGCAGCTGCATGATCCTGGCAGGAAGCAGGCCCGGCAACACGGCCGATGCCGACCTGACGCACTGGCCGGAATCCGTGCGCCGGCTCCTGCGGTTCCCGGTTGACATCGTGGTGCCCGGCCACGGCGACCGCCTGGATCCGGGACTCATCCAGCACACGCTGGACATGCTCGCCGCACGGTGATCCGGCGTGGCGCCGGTCTGGGAACGGCGGAATCAGTCAAACGACGACGCCAGTCGGAGACTGGCGCCACGCCGCGCGGAGCAGGCGACCCGAAACAACGCCGCCGTCAGAGGCACGAATACGCGAACGCCGGCGGCAGGTTCCGCCAGACGATGGAGCTGATGCGGACCTGCGGGAAGTTGCTCCGCAGGGCGCGCCGAAAGGCCCGGGCCGACGGATGCCAGCTGGCGTGCACGTAGCCGAATCCGCAGAACTGCCCGCCGGGTTTCAGCGCCGCCAGGATCTCATCCATGATTCGGTCCTGCGTGCGCTGGTTCATGCTGGCCCACGGCAGGCCGCAGACGATGCAGTCCGCGGAGGCGTGCCCGTGCCGCGCCAGGCAATCGCACAGGTACTCGGCCGATTGGTCGCACACCCGCACGTCGGGAAAACGGTCGCGGAGCCGTTGCACGTGCTGCGGGTCGATCTCCAACGCAAGGAAGTCCGTTCCGGGTCCGATGCGCTCGCGAACCACGCTCGTGATGGCGCCCGTGCCCGCCCCGAGCTCTACCACCACGCGCGCGCGGTACAGGTCGCAGTCCTCGAGGATCACTTCGGAGAGGCGCGGCGAACTCGGCGCCACCGCTCCCACGGTTCGCGGGCGGCGCAGGAAACTGACGAAAAAGGGCCAGTAGTCGGAGATGGGCGTTCGGTGCGAGCTCACGGACGAGGTTCCGTCGTCGGGTCAGAAGATCTGCGGAAGAACTGGGGTTGGGGTCGACGGGCGACCGGCTGGCGCGGTCGAAGGGAGGCACAGTAGGACCGCTCCCGGGCGCATGTCACGCCCGCTTTTCGGGTATTTCCCCCTAAATCTTTGAACGCGGCCCGCGAGACCCGGGAAATCGACGAAAACCCGCCCGCCTCACTTGTTAAACCGGAAGTTTAACAAATCATAGTCCTGCACCACGTATTGCTTCGTCTCCAGGCGGAGCTTGCCGGCGTGCTTGGCCTGCGACTCGCCGCCGGCCGCGCTGAAATCCGCGAAGCTGACGACTTCGGCGCGAATGAAGCCCTTCTGGATGTCGGTGTGGATGACGCCGGCGGCCTCCGGGGCGGTCATGCCCTGCTTGATGAGCCACGCGCGGTTCTCCGGTCCGCCGACGGTGAGGAAGCAGATGCAGCCGCTCGCCGCCAGCACCTGGGGCAGGAACTCGTCGAACCGGCCGACCGCATCGGCGTCGGCCACCACGACGGGTTTGACGGTCAGCAGGCCGTGCGCGGCCACCGCCGCCCGCTCCTCGGGCGTCAGGTCCGCGGCGGACGCCAGCTGTTCGCGTTCCAGGGTGGTCTTGACCTTGGTGAGGGCTGACTTCTCGGGCTCCGGCGGTTCGCGCCCGAGCCGGGTTTCCACGTATTCGATGTCCTGGAGGATGACGTCGAGGCGGCCGGACGGCGACACGACGAGCGCGTCCGCCGTCAGCGCCTCGTTCTCGCCGGCGACATCGACCTGGGCGAAGACTTTCTTCTTCGCCTCGACCAGTTTGTCGGCCTGATCGAGACGCGGGTCCTTGACGTTGTGTTTGCCCAGCGGGATGCCGGTGATGCCGAACAGGCTGACTTTCATGCGTGGGAGTGAGATGGCCGAGGCGGGGCGCGCACGCCACCTTTTTCGCGACCGCCATCCTGCGCCCGGAGCAGCCGGCGTCAGGAGGCCGGCCCAGCCCCGCCACCCCCGGCTGCCACGGGATCCGGGAGCCGCGGGGCTTGTCGCGCAGCGGGCAACTGTTAGAGCTTGGGGACGTTTGCGGTCGGCCGGGGCGCGCCGCACACGAGACCCTGCCCGGCCGCCTCGCTGCCGGGGCAATCCCCATGACCGATCCACAATGGAAGCAACTCCTGGCCGTCTTGCGCGGTGAGCCGATCGCACCGCTGCCGGTGGGATTCATCATTGACTGCCCCTGGGTGCCGGGCTGGCACGGCGTCGAGATTGCCGACTACCTGTCGAGCGAGACGCTGTGGTTCGAGGCGAACCGCCGCGCGATCGAGACGTTTCCCGACGTCTGGTTCCTGCCCGGATTCTGGTCGGAGTTCGGCATGTGCACGGAGCCGTCGGCCTTCGGCAGCCGCTGCATCTTTCCGCGCAACGAGTTTCCCTTCGCCGAGAAGGTGATCACCGACGTCGGCCAGATCGCCGGCCTGAAGGCGCCGGACCCGCGCACCGACGGCCTGCTCCCATTCATGCTCAACCGCCTGAAGTGGGCGCGCCCGCGAATCGAGGACCTCGGCCACCGGATCCGCTTCTCGGTGTCGCGGGGCCCGCTGAATGTCGCCACGTTCCTGATGGGCACGACGGAGTTCCTCCTGGCGATGAAGACCGACCCGGAGCCGGTGCACCGGCTGCTGCGGATCGTCACCGA
>CAZKDK010000158.1:0-4409 GCA_964551145.1 uncultured Opitutaceae bacterium
AGCTCGCGCAGCGTGCGGCCGGGAAGGCGCGGGGGCGCGGCCGGCCGGCGGTCGCGCACCGCGCGGGCGTAGGCCGTCAGGCGTTCCAGCGGAGCGATGACCCATGACGCCACGAGCAGCAGCAGCGCGAGCAGGCCGATGCCGCCCAGCGCGGCGCCCAAAAGGATCCGGCGGCGCGCCACGGCAACCAGGGCGTTGATGCCGTGCGTCGGCTTGCCCACGGAGACCACGCCGACGATGCGGCCGTCCCGATGCACCGGCGCCGCCACGTGGATCACCTGGGAATCGTCGTCGCCCGGCCGCTCCCGGCTGGAGCGGGCCCCGTAGTCGCCCCGCAGTGTCCGGGCCACGTCGTTCCAGCGGGAGAAATCGCGGCCCTCGTTCCGGCCGGTGGAGTCGAAAACGACCCGGCCCCGGTCATCCGTGACATAGACCTCCAGGTCGACCGCGGTCTTCCGCAGCGTGAACACCTTCGCCAGAAAGGCGTGGCTGCGGGCCTCCGCGAAGGTCCGGCGCAGGGCCTCGCCGGCCACCGGACCGGGCCCCAGGTCGGCTTCCACGACCGCGGCCAGCAGCACGGACGTGTCCACCAGGGACTCCTCCATCGATTCGAGGTAGCGCGGCCGCACCTGGTTCAGGGCCCAGCGGGTGAGCAGAAGGCCGCCGGCGGCGTAGCTCGCCAGCAGGAGGACCAGCAGGCGCAGCCGCAGGCTCATGGCTCCTCGCGCAGGGAATAGCCGAGCCCGCGGTGCGTGACGATCGGGTCCGCCGCCGGCGCGATCGCCCGCAGTTTCGCGCGGACCGATTTGACGTGCGCGTCGACCGTCCGGTCGAGCGCGGCCCCCGGGTCGGACCACGCCGCCGTCATCAGCTGGGCGCGGCTGTACACGCGGCCGGGCTGGGCCAGCAGCGCGGCCAGCAGCCGGTACTCGTTGCGCGTGAGGTCGAGCGGCCGGCCGCGATAGCTGATCCGGCAGCGCGCCTCATCGTGCTCCCACCCGGCGGCCGCCGCGGCCGGCGGCGGCCCGCCGCCCCCCGTGCGGCGCAGGACCGCGCGCACCCGCGCGGTCAGCTCGCGCGGGCTGAACGGCTTGGCCAGGTAGTCGTCGGCGCCGAGCTCCAGTCCGACGATCCGGTCCACCTCCTCGCTGCGCGCCGTCAGGAAGATCACCGGCACGGCCCCCTGCCGGCGGAGCTCGCGGCACACATCGAAGCCGCTCATGTCGGGCAGCCCGACGTCGAGCACCACGAGGGCGACCGGCTCCGCCGCCACCGCCGCGAGCGCCTCGCGCCCCGTGGTTTTCCAGAGCGTCGCGAATCCCTCGGTGCCCAGGGCATAGAGGACGGTCTCCGCGATGCTGCCCTCGTCCTCGACCAGCAGGATTGTCTGGCGCGGCATCACCATGGCCGGTTTGTGCCAGCGCACCCCGGACCTGGCAAGCCGCGCGGCGGCCGGGAGCGCCCCGGTGGAGCGGGCGGCCAATCCCCAAAACCGCCCGCAATTCCGGAAAACCGTGGCACTTTAGCGGCTGCGCGCTGTCGTGACCGCCGGCCGCGCGCCCCGGCCCGCCGCGCTGGCGCGCTGTGAGTCCTGCCGGCGGACCCGGGCCCGGCGCACCTGCCGGCGGGGAGCGGCGCGCCTGCGAACCGTTTTTCAGCCATGCCTCCGACCAAGCCAGCGCACGCCCTGACCCCCCTGCCCCGCCTGGGCCGGGCCTACCGCAAGTTCTCGAACCTGTGGCGCCGGCGGCCGTCCTTCGACTCGGGCCTGCCGCGCATCGCCATGGTCTCCACCCACGGCTACGTCGCGGCCGAGCCGCCGCTGGGGGCGGCGGACACCGGCGGCCAGGTGGTCTATGTGCTCGAGCTCTCCAAGAAGATCGCGCAGCTCGGCTATGAGGTCGACATCTGGACCCGCCAGTTCGAGGGCCGACCCGAGTTCGACGAGGTCAACGAGCGGGTCCGGGTGATCCGCGTGCCGTGCGGCGGCCGCGAGTTCATCGGCAAGGAGTATCTCTACCGCCACCTCCACGAATGGGCCGAGAACGCGCTGCGGTTCATCCAGAAGCACGCGCTGCAATACCAGTTCTTCGACAGCCACTACTGGGACGCCGGGTACGCCACCCAGCGCCTGGCCGAGGCGCTCAGTGTGCCCCACGTGCACACGCCCCACTCGCTCGGCCTCTGGAAAAAGCAGCTCATGGAGCAGGATTTCCCCGACGACGCGGCCAACTTCGAGAAGAAATACAACTTCGCCGAGCGCATCCGGCACGAGACCGTCCTCTACCGCAATTGCGAGTCGGTCATCGCGACCACCCCGCCGCAGCTGGACATGATCGTGAGCGATTACGGCGCCGCGCCGGAGCAGGTGCACATGATTCCGCCGGGCTACGATGACAACCGGTTCTATCCGGTCAGCAACGCCACCCGCCAGACCATCCGCCAGCGCCTCGGCTTCCAGGGCAAGGTCGCCCTCGCGATCGGCCGTCTCGCCCGCAACAAGGGCTACGATCTCCTGATCGACGCCTTCACGATCGTCGCGCCGCGCGTGCCCGACGCCGTCCTCCACCTGGCGGTCGGCGGCACGCAGCTCACCGCCAAGGAGCAGGAACTGCTGGACGAGCTGAAGGCGCTCGTGCAGAAGCACGGCCTGGCCGAGCGGGTCCGATTCAGCGGCTACATCGCCGATCCCGATCTCGCCGACCACTACCGCGCCGCCGATGTCTTCGTCCTCAGCAGCCGCTACGAGCCCTTCGGGATGACGGCGATCGAGGCCATGGCGTGCGGCACGCCCACGGTCGTGACCACGCACGGCGGCCTGTACCGCGCGGTCAGTTTCGGCCGCCATGCGCTCTACGCCGACGCCTTCGACCGCGAGGACCTCGGCATCACCATCTTCAAGGTGCTCAAGCACGAGCGGCTGTCGGCCCGCCTGGCGCGGATGGGCGCCCACAAGGCCCGCAGCCTGTTCACCTGGACCGGCATCGCACAGCAGCTCGTCAGCCTGATCGAGGAGCGGGCGACGCCCCAGGCCTTCGTCGAGAACGAATGGGATGAGCCCTGGCACGACGGCGACTGACCCGACCGGCCATGACCGCGCCCGCCCCGAAGCCCGTCCGCCTGTTCAGCAGCGACCTCGACGGCACCCTCCTCGGCAATCCCGAGGGCACCCAGCGCTTCAAGGCCGCCTGGGAACGGCTGCCCCCGCGGCGCCGGCCCCTGCTCGTCTACAACAGCGGCCGGCTGGTGGACGATCTGCGCCGGTTCGTGGCCGACGCCACGCTGCCCGCGCCCGACTACCTCATCGGCGGCGTCGGCACGCAGATCTTCAACTTCCGCACCGGGCAGTTCCTCGAGGATTTCTACCAGTTCCTGGCCGAGGGTTGGGACCTCGCCCAGATCGAGGCCGTGGTCGGCGCCTTTCCCGGCGTGCGCCGCCAGCCGCCCGAGTTCCAGCACCAGTTCAAGTCGAGCTGGTTTCTCGAGCGCGCCACGCCGCCGCAGCTCGGCGAGCTGCGCCAGCGCCTGGCCGCGGCGGGCCTGGGCGTGAGCATCGTCTATTCCAGCCAGCGCGATCTCGACCTCCTGCCGCCGCGCGCCACCAAGGCCGGGGCCCTCCAGTGGCTGTGCGTGCGCCTGCGCATCGGACTCGACGAGACCCTCGTGGCCGGCGACACGGGCAATGACAGCAGCATGTTCCGCCTGCCCGGCGTGCGCGGCATCATCGTGGAAAACGCGCAGCCCGAACTCTTCGAGGCGACCGTCGACATCCCCATCTACACCGCACGCGCCGTCCTCGCGGATGGGGTCCTCGACGGCCTGCTGCACTACGGGGTCATCTCCCAGCTGCCCTCCGCCGTCCAGACCGGCATTCCCGCCGACAAGATGGCCGCCGGCTTCCGCCTGCTCTTCACCGGCACGCACCTCGGCACGCTCAGCGAGGAGGACCGGCGGTTCCTGCACACCGCCTACGAACACGCCGTCGCGGCCCTGAAGAAGAACATCACGCCCCTGGGCTTCTCCGCCTGTTCGCTCGCGGACAACACCGTGACCGGGATCGATGCCAACTACCGCTCGGTCTGGGCGCGCGACGGCTCCTTCACCGTCATCGACACGCTCGACCTCGATGACGCCGACGTGCACGCCGCGCAGCGCCGCACGCTGGAAACGCTGCTGCTCGCCACCTCGCCCTCGGGCCAGATTCCGGCCAACGTGCGCCTGGAGGACGGCCAGCCCGACTACGGCGGCGTGGGCAACATCTCGTCGATCGACAGCGGCCTGTGGGTGATCATCGCATTCTACGGCTACGTCACCCGGACGGGCGACATGGATTTCCTGCGCGAACACAGCGCCCGGCTCCAGGTGGCGATGAACTGGCTGAGCGCGCACGACAGCAACAACGACGGCCT
>CAZKDK010000158.1:4509-8332 GCA_964551145.1 uncultured Opitutaceae bacterium
TACACGGTCAACCTGCTCAACCTGCCCCACCACTACCACAACGGCGGCATCTGGCCATTCATCGGCGGGCTCTGGGTCCGCTTCATCCACCGGCTCGGCTTCCATGAAGTCGCCTGCCGCGAGCTCGTGCGTCTGGCCCGGCTCAACCAGCTGGGCCGCGACCATGAATGGGAGTTCAACGAGTGGGCCCATGGCGTCACCGGCCGCCCGATGGGCAAGGCCTTCCAGGCGTGGTCGGCCGCCTCGTTCGTCAAGGCCTGCCAGGAGGTCGAGGCCGATCCCTCGCGGCTCGACCATGACTGACCCGGCGGCCGACGTCGTCTGCTTCGGGGAAATCCTCTGGGATTTCCTCCCGGACGGGCTCCATCCCGGCGGGGCGCCGTTCAATGTCGCCTATCGCCTCCGCCAGCTGGGCCGCCATCCCCACCTCGCCTCCGCGGTCGGGCGCGACCTGCTGGGCGACGAACTGCTGCGCCGGCTGCGGCAGTGGGGCATCGGGACCGGGGGCATCGTCCGCCACACCCGCCGGCGCGCAGGGCGCCGGCCTGTTGCGTTCCGGAATCTGGCACTGGGAGCGCGGACGCCCGGTGCGGGTCGCGGACACGGTGGGGGCGGGCGACGCATTTCTGGCCTCCCTGATCAACCACCTGCTGACCGGCCGGATTTCCGACTGGGAGATCCTCGCCCGCGCCTGCCGGTTGGGCGAATGGGTGGCGGCGCGGCGCGGCGCCACCCCGGCCTACGACCCGTCCACGCCAACCTGAAAACGCCGATTCCCAATGCCGACACTCTCCCAACTCGAACCCCTGCTCGCCTCGGTCTCGCTGGAAATTTCACTCGTCGAACCGCTCAACGCGCGCGAACCGGCCAAGGTCTGAGCGGTGCGCGGCCCGCCATCAGGCGCCGGCGGCGTCTGTCACCCGGCCGCGGTCCTTCGGAACGGACCGCAGCGCCAACCGGGAAACCCGCTAGATCGCACCGGCCCGGGTCGCCTGCGGCAGCGCCAGGGGTTCGGATTGCGGCGCCGGCTGCACCACCAGCCAGGCCGGGACGCGCCAGGTGTGCCTGATCGCGTACCAGCCCAACACGCCCGCTCCCAGCGAGGTGTTGAGCGTTCCCATGAACATGAGCCACAACTCCCGGGTGCTCGCGATCGCAGGAAACGAACCCGGCTCGACGAGCCCGGGCGCCAGCGCCGGCACCCAGAGCATTGCCAGGCCGACGAGCACGAATCCGGATGCATTGGTCCAAGTCATGGGAGCTGCGGTTGAAGGTTGGACCGAAACCAGCCGAAATCGTGCCACGGCGGACGAACCTGCCCCAAGCCATTAACGGTCGCGATGATGCTGCTGGCGCCCAAAAAACCCAGCCGCACGCGTCATGCAAAGCGCCCGAACGGCGGTGCAACGCCGTGCAGACGGCAACTTTCCGCCTCCGGCCAGGCGCGCGGCCGTACCCGGCATCCCGCCTCCCCCGGGTTCAGCACACCAGCCGGTCGAAATCCAGGAAATCTCCGTTGAACCCGCCCTTGACGCCCTTGCAGATGACACTGACGGCGTCGTGCGAGTGCAGCGACTCGAGGTGGGCGCAGGCGACCTGGAAATCGCGGATGCGCGGATCGCCGTCGAGCTCGTGGTAGAGGAGGCGCACGGCGTCCTCGACGAATTTGATGTACGCGCCGTTCAGCTCGGCGAACGCCTGCTCGTCCTCGCGCTTCACCATGACCTGCGTCTCGGTCTGGAGCGCCCGCAAACAGTGCGCCTGGAGATCCTCGACCGTGAGCCTGCGGCCGGGGGCAATCTCGACGCTGATGCGCGCCTTGCTGCGCTGGGAATGCGGGATCGAGTAGACGCCGCGCCGGTCGCGCGCGTGTTCGGCGAGCTCCGCGGAACACGGGCAGGCGGACGAGTACGTGAAGTCGAAGTGGATGAAACGCCGGTAGCGGCCGGTGTGCGTCAGCGCGCCCTCGAACGCGACGTCATGATACTGCCAGCCGACCAGCCCGCTGCGCAGGCTGCGCTGCCGGAGCGGCCAGGAGAACACGACCTTCAACCGGGCATCCTTGCTCCGGATGCGGCGGAGGTAGGCGCGCAATATCCGGCCGAGCCACTCGAGCGTGAAGATCCCGTCCTGGTGGTCGTAGAACGAGCGCACGATGCGGCTCATGTTGATGCCCTTGAGCTCGGCCTCGAGCGACACCGTGCCGGTCACGCGCGCCTCGAGCGACAGCACCTCGCCGTTCCGGGCGCGCACCCGGACCGGCAGCCGGAAGTTCGCCACCCCCACGTGCTGGATGGGCACCTTTGCGCCCTGGATGGCGTCGACCGCGTGCATCATGTCGGGCAGCTCGGCGCGGTACCCGGGAGAGGTCCGGAAATGCCGATCGTAGCGGCGGGTGATCCGGGGCGCGGGCGCGCCCGCGGCCCGGTGGAGATAGAGCCTGGGTTTGATCTTCATGCACGTTTTCGGCCCGCCGGCCGGCGGTCCGCCGCCTGCCCGCGGGCGCCGGCAACCGCCGGCGTCCCGGCCGGGGACGGGGTCCCTCGGACCGGAGCGGGAGTTAGTAGCGAGAATCCGGCCACGGTCAACCGTCGATCCCGTAACAGATCCGCCAGACGGTGTGCAGGCCGTCCGACCCGACCGGGGAGCCCCGGAGGCACGCGCCGCCCCGTTTCGGATTGTCTCAATCCGGTGCGCGCGCTCTGCTGCGTTGCTACCCACCGCGGCGGTCGCACCCGCGGCCCATCCGGATTCCGCCCATGAAAGTCCGCAAAGCCCTTGTGACGGCTGCCAATCCCCGCCAGCGATCGCTCCCGCTGCAGATGCTGATCGATTCCCAGGGCGAATCGAAATCCGCCCTGCAGATCATCCTCGAGGAGGCGGCCGTCGCCGGCATCGACGAGTTCTGCGTGATCGTCTGCCCGGGCGACGAAACCGCCTATGCCGGCGCGTGCGGCGCCCTGCGCGATCGCGTGCGTTTCATTGCCCAGACCGATCCGCGCGGCTACGGGCAGGCCGTCCTGTGCGGCCGCGCCTTCATCGGGGACGAACCTTTCCTCCACCTGGTCAGCGATCACCTGCACGTGGCGCACGGGGCGACCAACTGCGCCCGGCAGCTCATCGATGTCGCCGCGGCGGAGGACGCGCCTGTCTCGGCCGTGCAGCCGACGCACGAGAGCCTGCTCACCGCCTACGGCACCGTGGGCGGCCGGCTGGTGGGTAGCGACCGCCCGCTCTACCAGATCGAGACCGTGCTGGAGAAGCCGACGCCGACCGTCGCCGAGCAGCAGCTGCTGGTGCCGGGGTTGCGCGCGGGATACTACCTGTGCTTCTTCGGGCTGCACGTCCTGCCCGCCGACGTGTTCGACCTTCTGGAGGAGGAGCGCGCCGCGGCACCGGACCGGCGCCTCGGGCTGTCGCCCGCCCTGCATGCGCTCGCGGCCCGGCGCCGGTGCCTCGCGTACTGCGTCGCCGGCCGCCGCTACGACATCGGCGCCCCGTACGGCCTGCTGTTCGCGCAGCTCGCCCTGACCTTCGCCGGCCGCGACCGGGACCGCGTGCTCACGCAACTCGTCGAGCTGCTCGCGTCGCGCACGGCCTGAGCCATGAGCGCGCGCGTGACCGACATCATCGACGCGGCGGCGCCGGAGTTGCGCGACCTCGCCATCGAACGCTGGTGCGCCGGCCGGCCGGCCGCCGACCTGCTCGCAGCGTGCGCCGAACTGGAGGCCTACCGCCGGCGCGAGGCCAACCTGTACAAGCGCGTGCGCGCGCTGTTCTTCCTCGCCGCGATCCACCGCTATCACCTGCCGGCGCGGCCGGA
>CAZKDK010000159.1:0-8320 GCA_964551145.1 uncultured Opitutaceae bacterium
CGTTCGTAGTCCTTGATCGCCTCGGCCGGGATGGGCACGCCGAGGTCCTTCTGCGCCTTCATCACCGCGATCCAGAAATCGCGCTCGAGCAGGATGCGGCCGTTCACCGACCAGATGCCGGTGATCGCCGCCGACGCGTAGCGCTCGGCCAGGACGTTGGCGATCGGCAACGCCGGCATGCTCCCGGGATCCGCGGGCGCCGCGGCCGGCTCCGGCGCCTTGCCGACATACGGGGCCGCAGTGCTGGACGACGGAGGTTTCAAGGCAGGTGGGACAAAGCGGGGAGCCGTAGCAAAAGGACCCGGCGATAGCTACTGAAAAAAATGCCCCGGACGCGGGCACCGACCCGCGCGACCCGCCGGCATATCAAGCCCCGGGCCCGTCGCGCCGCAGCCGCCGGGCTCGGGGCACCCAAGGCCTACTTGGTCGGCAATTCGTTGTCCACGAATGGTCGCAGCTTGGCGACGAATCCGTCCGTGTTGTGAATGCTGTTGAGGACGACCAGGATGGCCTCCTTGGGGAATCCCGACTCCAGCGTGATGGTGTAGCCGGAGAACACGTCGTTGGTGTCATCCACCCCCCAGAACAGGAAGTTGGTCCCGCAGAAGGTGAGCAGCTGCCGCATCAACCCCTGGCTGTCCCTCGCCTTGTCGATGTTGATGTAGGCCCCCTTGTAGTGCGGGTAGACCCGGAAGCCGATCGTCTCGACCGCCGTGACGCCGATGACGATCTCGAGGCTGTCCACGTTCGCGAAATCGCCCTGCATGACACCGACGAAATTGAAGGGCTGCTTATCGCTCTGGCGGAACGTGACCTTCAAGGTCGCGGAGGCGGCATCGAGCGTCTCGCGCAGCTTGTCGCGCGTCGCTTCGCGGGCGGCTTTCGCGGCATCGGACGTGTCCGCCGCGATCAGGGCGGCCTGCAGGCCCAGGCAGGCGATTGCGGTGATGAGGTAACGGGCTCGTTTCATGACGGGTATTCTCTCAGGGTTCGGCCGCACCCGCACGGCAGACGCGCCGTGCGACGGCTTGCCCGTCATCATCGCCGCCGGGCGGCGCGTGGCAAGGCAACTCCTGCAGGCATCCTGCCCGCCGGCTAGGCCGCCGGCGCCAGGCAACGCACCGCCAGGTCGCGCAGCACCGCCTCCTGCTCGCCCGGGCGGCGGATGATCTCCTCGAAGGCGGCGATGAATTCCTGCTGGTTGTCGATCAGCCGCCGCAGCGGGGGCAGCTTCGCGCCGCCCGCGACCTTGCCCAGGTACCAGGGGTTCTGTGTGAATACGTTGTAGGGGGTCTTCTCCGTCCGGCCGCCGAAATGCCGGCCATGGGCCGCCGCGGCCCTTTCGAAGCCCGCCTTGTCCAGGCCGCGCGGGCCGAGCGGCACCTCCCCCGTGTCCGCCAGCACGCGGAGCTGGATCAGCAGCCGGTTGCGGTTCTGCAGGGCCGTGATGATCGGGCGCGCGTCGCCGCCCGCGTAGAAGTGCCGGTGCAGCGCGGCGAGCGTCCACGGCAGGTCGCCGCGCCCGAAGGCCTCCGCCGCCTCGAAGAAGTCGCCTTCGGCGAAATTGGGCGTGAGCTCCGCGACCGCCGCCTCCTCGATCGTGGCGCCGTCCCCCGCGTGCGTCGCCAGCTTGCCGACCTCCTCGACCAGCAGCCGCGCGCTCGCGCCGACCTTCGCCAGCAGCAGGGCGAGCGCGTCCGGCGTGATCGTCACGCCCTGCGCCGCCGCCTCGGCCACCGCCACCCGCTGGAGCGACGCCCCGCCCTCGCGCCCCTCCTCCCCCACCAGGGTGTAGTCCGCCGTCGCCTCGCACCATTTGATGAACGACCGCCGGCGGTCCACCGGCGCCGCCGTCAGGATCACCGCGACCTCCTCCGGGTTGATCGCCGCCAGCAGCGCCTGCAACTCCTCCACTTGCCGGAGCGTGCCCTCCGCGCGCCCCGTCCCCGAGTCGGCCAGGAAACTGACGTCCTTGAACCACACGACCCGCCGGCCGCCGAACAGGGGAATCGTCTGCACCGCCTCGCGGAACCGGTTCACCGCCGCCTCCACTTCCGCCACGTTGCCGACAAAACCGCTCAGCACCTCGCGCGAGAACTCGTCGGCCGTCCCCGCCGCCAGGGCGTCGAAGCGCTCCTGGCCGACACGATTGACCAGGAAATCGTCCGCTCCGCAGATGAAGACAAAGGGCTGGGCCGGCATCGTGCTCCGGTTTGGCGGCGATGCCGCCCGAGGGCACGCAAAAAAACCGGCGTTCGCCCCGACGCCGTCCTTCCACCCCAATCTCGAACCCGAACCTCAACCCGGGAACGCCCGCCTGGGCCCGCGCCCTGCGGACCGGGTTTGTCTGATCGCGAAAACCGTGGTAGGCAGTTCGGCTGACCCCCACCCCTGCCATGCCCTTACCTGAGGCTTTGCTGCCTTTTGGCTTCATTGCGTTTTTCATCGGCATGATGGCGCTCGCCATCACCCTCGGCCTCCGCCAGCAGCGCAAGGCGCGCGACCTGCTCGCCGTCCTTGCCGCGCGCCTCGGCCTCGAACTCCGCCGCCAGCCGGCCAGGTTCGGCTTCGAGCCGACCCCGACGGTCGAGGGCCGGCACCGCGGCCGCCCGGTCCGGTTCTTCAGCTACACGACCGGATCCGGCAAGAGCCGCTCCACCTGGTGCGCCGTCGCGGCGACCGTCAACGGCGCGAGCGGCTTCACGCTCGAGCTGTGCCCGGAGAACTTCATCTACCGCATCGCCACCAGCCTCGGGATGCAGGACATCAAAATCAACGACCCCGCGTTCGACCCGGCATTCATCGTCAAGTCCAACGATCCCGCCTACGCCGCCGCCGCGCTCCTGCCCGAGATCCGCACGCGCCTCCTCGACGAACGCCAGCGCGGCGCCCACGGTGCCCTGGCGGTCAAGGACGGCGAGGTGCGCTACTCCGAGATGGGCTCGTTCGGCCAGGCGGCACAGGTGGACCGGCTCGCCCGTCTGCTCGAAGTGGCCTGCGACCTGGCCGAGGTGGCGGAAGTCTACCGGGGTTAGGATTCCGGCCCGGCCGGAATCCTAAAACAACTCCAGCTGCGCGCCGCCGGGCCGCCGGAAATGGGCGGCCGACAGCGTGATCTCCTGGCGGTTGAGGCCCGCCCGGCGCGCGGCGGCGTGGAAGAGATCGTCGATCTGCAGGGCGAAAACGCCCGTCCCGCGCATGCGCGCGCCGAACTCCGATACGTTGAGCCGGCCGCCCTTCAGGGCGCGCAGCCGCGCCAGCACGCGCTCCTTCTTCGCCGGTTCGTATGCGTCGAGCCAGGCCAGGAACACGTCCTTGACCGCGTGCGGCAGGCGGAGGATCTCGTAGGCGGCCGTGCGCGCACCCTGCCCGGCGGCCGCGGCGAGAATGGCGGGAATCTCGTGATCGGTGAGCCCGGGAATCACCGGCGCCACCAGCACGTTGACGGGCACGCCGGCCGACGCGAGCAGGCCCACGGCTTGCAGCCGGCGCGCCGGCGTGGCCGCGCGCGGCTCCAGCTTCGCGGCCAGGGCCGGGTCCAGCGTGGTGACGGACAGCGATACCTGCACCGCCTCGAATCGCGCCAGCTCCTTCAGCAGGTCGCAGTCGCGCGTCACCAGGAAGTTCTTCGTGACGATGCTCACCGGCTGGCGGCAGGCGGCCAGGACCTCCAGGCAGCCCCGGGTCAGGCGGAAGCGGCGCTCGGCCGGCTGATAGCAGTCGGTGACGCCGCTCATCCCGATGGTCTCCGGCCGCCAGCGGGGGGCCGCCAGTTCGGCCCGCAGCAGCTCGGGTGCGCGCAGTTTGACCATGATCCGGGTCTCGAAATCCAGACCGCTGCTCCAGCCCAGAAACTCGTGGTAGGGCCGGGCGTAGCAGTAGGCGCAGCCGTGCTCGCAGCCCCGGTAGGGATTGAGTCCCCAGGTGAAATTCACGTCGGGACTGTCGTTGCGCACCAGGACCGACTCCGTGCCATCGACGTAGAACTGCGTGGTCGGGCGGGGCGCGGCCGGTTCCCCGCCCTCGGCCACCGCATCGTCCTCCACCGGTTCCAGGTGGATGCGCTCGAAGCGGTTGGGCGGGTTGTACGTGGCGCCGCGGCCGGGAATCGGGCGCCGGGGCGGCGGCCCCGCGCCGGAGGCGGGCGACGGATTCGGCGGCATGGGGGCAGGATAGCGCGCCCGCCCGGTCTGCCAACTCCCGACGCGTTTTGCGTCGCCAGCCGCCGGGCGGCCGCCAGAACTCGTGAACGAAACCGTTTCCCGTCTGTCCCACTTGATTCCACCGTCTCTCCGCATGCCACTGTCTCGCCTGCTTTTGCTGGGGTGCATCGCTGTTCTTCCCGCCGCGGGGCTGCGCGCGGACGCGCCGCCCGCCCTCGCCGCACCGCCCCCGGCCGCGCGTCCCGGGGTGAACCGCCCGGCTGCGCTGCCGCCCGCGACGCAACCGGTTCCTGCGTCCGCCGCCGCGACTTCGGACGCGGCCCCCGGCGTTCCCTCCCTCCCGGTCGAGGTCATCGCGAGGGCCACCGCCCGCCTCAAGGAACTGGTCGCGCGCCAGGACGCCCTCCTCGCCACCCTCAGCAGCGGCGAGGCCGATGTGGACAATGTCAAACGCGACATTCAGACCCTGCTCTTCGACTACGACGGCCTGCTGCAGACCTATCCCACGTTCGTCCCGGCCTACGTCACCTACGGCCTCCTGCTCAGCAAGGTCGGCATGCGCCGGGAGTCCTCGATGATCCTGCTCAGGGCCAACCAGCTCGATCCGAACCTGCCGCTCGTGAAGAACCAGCTGGGCAACTATCTCGCCGAGGAGGGCGAGCCCGTCGAGGCCGCCAACTATTTCATCGCCGCCGCCCGGCTCGCGCCCGACGAGCCGCTTTATCACTACCAGCTCGGCCGGCTGCTCGCGGTGGCCCGCAATGATTTTCTCAAGAGCGGCCTCTGGACGCGCCAGCAAGTCGATGTGACGATGCTCGACGCCTTCAAGCGCGCAGCCGAGCTCGCGCCCGACAATATCACGTACGCGTACGGCTACGCCGAGTCGTTCTACGAACTGGCGGAGCCCCGGTGGGACGAGGCGCTCAAGGTGTGGGGCGCGATGGAGGACCGCGCGGCGCCCGGACTTGAGAAGGACACCATCCGTCTCCAGGCCGCCAATGTCCTGATCAAACAGAAGCAGTTCGACCACGCCCGCCTGCTGCTGGCCGCCGTGACGACCGGGGAGCTGGCCAAACAAAAACAAAAGCTGCTCGACCAGCTGCCCGCGAACCCTGAGAAGTAGGCAACGCGCCCGACCGGCACGGGTTTGCCGCCTGCCGCCGCCGGACGCGTTTCTCGCGATGTCCCTGCTCACCAAGCTCGAGCGCGCCCTCGGCCGCCTCGCCATTCCCAACCTGTCGCTCATCATCGTCGCCGGGCAGGTGCTCTTCTGGGGGCTCTGGCTGATGGTCGGCTTCCCCCTCGACCGCATCGCCCTCCGGCCGGCGGCGGTGCTGGCCGGCGAGCCCTGGCGGCTGGTGACGTTCGTCTTTTTCCCGCCCAGCCTCGACATGAGCACCCTGTCCATCGTGCTCATGGCCTTCACCTGGTACCTGTTCTATCTCATGGGCAGCGCACTGGAGGAATTCTGGGGCGCATTCCGATTCAACATGTTCATCGGGCTGGGGTGGCTGCTCACGGCTGGGGTGGCGTTTTTCACGCCGCAGGTGGCCGCAACCAACTACTATTTCCTGCTGAGCGTCTTCCTGGCCTTCGCCTACCTGAATCCCGACTTCGCCCTGTTGATCTTCTTTGTGGTGCCGGTGAAGATCAAGTGGCTCGCCCTGCTGCTGTGGCTGGGATACGGCTACAAACTCCTCGCCGGTTCGTGGTCGACCCGGCTGCTGGTGCTGGCGGCCACCGGCAACTTCCTGGTCTTTTTCTCCGGCGAAATCGTGGCGCGGATCCGCTCGGGGCGCCGGCGCCTGGCACACCAGGCGCAGACCGCCGGGGCCCGGCGCGACGCCCGCGAGGCCCGCCACCGCTGCCGCGTCTGCGGCCGCACCGATCTCACGGATACCAAGCTCGACTTCCGGTATTGCTCCAAGTGCGCCGGGAACGAGTGCTACTGCTCCGACCACATCTTCAACCACGAGCACGTGCTGGTGGATGAGAACGCCAGACATTAGTTCACCACCAAGGCACAAAGACACCAAGGGCGCCGAACCAGGGTCGGTTGAACTTCGTGCCTCGGTGCCTTTGTGGTTCATCAAGCGCCGGCGCGCCGCCCCGTGAACCGTCGCATCCATGATCCGAAGTTCGGCCCGCGCGGCGCCTCGCTCGGCGAATGGCTCGCGTTCGCAGAATCCGAGTACGCGCGGCGCGGCCTCGCCCTCGGCCAGACCGCCACCTCCGCGCACGACGAGGCGCTCTACCTCCTGCTGCGCACGCTCGGCCTGCCGCTCGACAGTGGTCCCGGCGTGCTGGAGCGCCGCCTGACGCCGCCCGAAAACCGCACGGTCGGCGCCCGGCTGCGCCGCCGCCTCTGCGACCGCGTCCCCGCCGCCTACCTCACCCGGGAAGCCTGGCTCGGCGAACACCGATTTTACGTCGACGAGCGCGCCATCATCCCGCGCAGCTACTTCCTCGAGATCATCCCCGGATTGCCCCGGCTGCTACGGCGGCCCCCGGGCGACGTGACGCGCGTTGCCGACGTCTGCACGGGCTCGGGCTGCCTCGCCATCCTCCTGGCGCACCGGTTCCCGCGCGCCCGCGTTGACGCCATCGACCTCGCGCCCGGCGCGCTCGCCGTCGCCCGGATCAACGTGCGCCAGCACGGCCTGGCGGGCCGCGTGGCCCTGCACCGCAGCGATGTCTTCGCCTCCGTCCCGCCCGCCCGGTACGACCTTATCGTGTGCAACCCCCCCTATGAGCCGTCGGCGCTGATGCGTTCGCTCCCTCCGGAATTCCGGCGCGAGCCACGGCTGGCGCTCGACGGCGGCCGTGACGGACTCGACGTCATCCGCCGGGTGGTCGCGCAGGCGCCCGGCCGGCTCGCCGCCGGCGGCCGGTTGTTGATCGAGGTCGGCGGCCTGCGCGCCGCGATGACAACCGCCTTTGCCGGCCTGCAGCTCCGCTGGCTGCCGACCCGCGACGGCACCGACTGCATCTGCTCAATCGCCGCGAGCCGGCTCGGCGGGAGGCGGTAAGGCGCCCCGCTGGCTCGAAGCGCCGACCTCGTCGGGTCGATCATCCCCTTCGCTGGCCGGCGGAGCCGGGCGCAAGACCCAATGTCAACTAATAGTTGACATCATCCGTCTCGCCGCGGGCCGGCCGGCCCACGCCCCGAAATTCACTGAACCAAACCCACCGGCGCGGCGTCATAAGGTCGGCATGAAGCGATCACGAGTCGTTGTTCCTTGGCCCGACGGTCTCCACTTTCGCCCTTCTGCAAGATTGGTGCAATTGGCCCAAAAACATCGCTCGTCGCTGCATCTGACGTGCGGCCGGAAAGTCGCGAACCTCCGCAGCATTCTGGGCATACTTGCGCTGTGCGCCACCATGGGGACGCCCCTTGACGTTGAGGCCATTGGCGAGGACGAGCAGGACGCCATCCAGGCCGTGCAGCAGGTGTTCTCCTCCCTGGATGGCGCTGAATCGGCGGACACCGCACCCCAGCAGCAGCCTTGAGTCTGGCGTCATGCCGGCGGAGTCCGGCGCTTCGACCCCCCGGCAGACCGGCCGGCGCCTCACCGCAGATCCAACCGCGCAAACAGCGCGACCTTCAGCCAGTCGAGCCCGGCGAAATAGACCAGCCCGACGCCGGCGACGCCGAGCAGGATCACGGGATGGACCGGTGGCATGAGGATGCCGGCGAGCGCGAGCAGCGCGGTGACACCCAGGCCCGCCACCGAGCTCGCGAGCAGGTAACCGCCCGGTCGCGTGTTCCAGAAATGCCCGCGCTCGCGAAACAGGTAGACCCCGGCCTGCGAGCTGAGGATCAGCGCGGCGAAAGTCAGGGTCTGCAGAGGCCGCGGATCCAGCCTGAGCGCGTGGTATCCGTAAAGGAAGACGCCGAGCGAGAACACCAGCTTGCACGCGGCGAGCGCCAGCGAGGCGAGCAGGATGCCGCGGGTCTTCCAGCGGTTCGGCCGGAGCGAAAAGGTCATCCGGTCCGTCGAGATCGACATGGTGAGAAAGTCGTTGAGAAACAGGACCAGCACCATCAGCAGCGGCGTGAGCGGGGCGTGCCGCGTCACCAGGAATCCGATGACCAGCAGCGCCATCATCTCGATCTTCTTCACCAGCATGGCGAGGGTGTAGGTGATGATGCGCTG
>CAZKDK010000160.1:0-8315 GCA_964551145.1 uncultured Opitutaceae bacterium
AGCGCGGCAATCCGATGGGCATCGTCAGCTCCATCGCGGGCACGCTCAATTTCAATCTCGCCGCCTATTACCACATCCGCGGCGCCGTCTGCGGCTTCGTTTCCGCCTGCACCTCGTCCAGCCACGCGCTCGGCTACGCCATGGATGAAATCCGCCTCGGCCGCCAGCGGCGCATGCTCGTGGTGGGCGCCGAGGACATGAACGCCGAGAGCATCCTGCCCTTCGCCAGCCTGCGCGCCTTGTCGATCAACCCCGATCCCGACACCGCCTCGCGCCCGTTCGACCGGCGGCGCGACGGTTTCGTCGGCACCGGCGGCGCCGTGGCCCTCGTGGTCGAGGAGGCCGCCCTCGCCCGCCGCCGCGGCGCGCGCATCTACGCCGAACTCGCCGGCTGGGGTCAGGCGGGCGACGGCCACAGCGTCGCCGCCTCCCACCCCGAGGGCGCGGGGCTGGCCGAGGCCATGCGGCGCGCCCTCGCCGACGCGCAGGTGGCCCCGAGCGCCATCGATTACGTCAACGCCCATGCCACCTCCACTCCCGGTGGTGACCGCTCGGAAGCGCTGGCCCTCCGGGCCGTGTTCCGCGGCGCCGGTCCGAAGGTGAGCAGCACCAAGGCGCTCACCGGCCACGGCCTGTCCCTTTCCGGCGCGATGGAGGTCGCCTTCTGCGCCCTCGCCCTCGCCGAGGAATTCATTCCCGGCGCGGCGCATCTCGAAGAGCTGGATCCGGATTGCGCCGACCTCGACCTGCCGCGCACTTCGCTTGACGTGGCGCCCCGCCTCGTGCTCAAGAATAGCAGCGGTTTTGGCGGCAGCAACGTCTGTCATGTGCTCCGCCACGCCCCGTGAGCCCCCATGTCTGACCTCCTCAATGCCCGCCTGAAGGCGCTCATCGTCCAGACGCTGCGTTTGCGGGATGTCAGGCCCGAGGACATTCTCGACCACGAGCCCCTCTTCGGCACGACCCGTTTTGATCTGGATTCCATCGATGCGCTCGAACTCGTGCTCCGGCTGGAAAAGGAATTCGGCGTCAAGATCGGCAGCAGCGAGGAGTCGCGCCAGGCGCTCGCCACCGTCGCCACCCTGGCCGCCTTCATCCGCGACCGGCAGCCGGGCCGCGACCTCTGAGCCGCCGCCATGAGCCCGGCCGTGGACGCCCTTCCGGCGGGAATCGAGGCGTGCGACTGCCTCACGCCGCTGGGCGATGCCGCCGCCACCGCCGCCGCCCTGCTGGCCGGCCGGCGGGCGCTGCAGCTGCACCCCGTGCTCGGCGCGGCCGGCGGCGACCTGGTGCCGCTCGCCCTCTGCGGACCGATGGATGAATCCCTGCCGCCGCGCTGGCTTCCCGCGGCGCGGCGCCTGGTCGAAAAGATTCCCGGCGACCGATGGGGCACGGCGCGCCGCCCGCTGATCGTCACCAGCAGCAATTACGGAGTCGGCAGTCTCTACGCTTTCACCCGCGACCGCGATCCGCGCCATCTCGCGCTCGGCCCGCCCTTTGCCTGCGTGGAGATGTTGCAGCGCGAATTCGGCTGGGGCGAACCGATGAACATGATCTCCCATGCCTGCGTGTCCGCCCATCTCGGGCTCGTGCAGGCCGCCCGGCTGCTTCACGCCGGGCTGGCCGACCGCGTGCTGGTCTTCACGTTCGATTTCGTGAGCCCGTTTGTGGCGGGCGGCTTCCACAGCCTGAAGATTCTCAACGCCGGCCTGCCGGCGCCGTACGCCGTGCGCCTCACCGGATCGATCGGTCTCGGGGACGGCGCGGCCTTCGCGGTGCTCTCGCGCGACGCGACGCCCTTCCGCCTCGAGGCGCATACGCTGTACAACGAGATGCACCATTTCACCGGCAACCGACCGGACGGCGCCGGCTTCGACGCCTGCGCCGCGGCCATCGCCGGCACGGCCCGCGGCCGCCGCGTGTGGGTGAAGGGCCACGGCACGGGCACGCTGGAGGCCGGCCGGCTGGAGGCCGAAGCCTACGCCCGCCACCTGCCCCGCGCGCCCCTGGTCTCGTGGAAGGGCAGCCTCGGGCACACGCTGGGCAGTTGCGGACTGGTCGAACTCGCCGTGGCCGTTGCCAGCCTGCGTGCGGGGCGCGTCGCCGGCACCGTCGGCGGCGAAGCTCCGTGCTGCACCGGCACCGTGGCGCTCGAATCCTTTGCCGGCGCCGGTTACGACGGCGCCGTTCTCTCCAGCAACGCCTTTGGCGGCGCGCACGCCGCCATGCTCCTCGTCCATGCTTGAGCGGCACGTTCATTTTCTTCGGGTCGAACAGCCGCCCGCCGGGGAAACCGCGGACGGGGCGCGCGACCGGCTGGCCGCGAAATTTGCCCGCGGCGCCCTGCGGCGCATGACCCACCTCGGGCTGCTCGTGGGCTCGGCCCTCGACGGCCTCCCGATCGGACTGGACGATACGGTGGTCTACGCGTCCACCTATGCGGAGACGCGCGCGCTGGAGGACTACCTGACCGGTTTCCCGGAGGCGAGCCCCCTGCTGTTCCAGACTTCGATCCATCCGAGCGCGGTGCAGCAGGTGCTCATTGGCCGGCAGCAGCCGGTGCGGCGCTTTTTCCCCCTGACGGGCCGGCGGCGGCTGGTCGAACAGGCGCTGCTGGTGGCGCTGATCGACCCGGGGCCCCAGGTGGTGGTGCTCGGCGGGGAGGAGCGCGGCACGTGGATGCTCGACCACGGCATGGCGAGCGACCGGGCGTTTGCCTTTGCGCTCATCCTCCGGACGGAACCGGGCGGAGCGATCGGCCGGGTGGCGTATGCGCCCGACGGAACGGATTTGGATGCCGGGGCGTGTCCGTCCCTGATGGCATTTGCGACGGGCCTCGCGGAGCGACGCGAAATGCGCTGGCGCGGCGCTGGCGGCGCGTTCACCCTGCAATGGTCGTGAGCACCCCGGACCGCCGCCCGCGCAATCCCGGTCCCGCGTGGGGCTTTTGGTTTCTCCAGCATGCAGACCGCTGGCTCCCGCGGCGCCTCTTCCGTGCCGGCCTGATGCTCGGCACCTGGGTGGCGCTTGCCTTCATGGGCGCGCAGCGGCGCCATTCCCGCGAGTACCTGGCGCTCGTGCTCGACCGGCCGCCGCGGCTCGTCGAGGTCTGGAGGCATTTCCTGGCGTTTGCCGACTCCCTCATGGTCAGGCTGCGCGTGGCGCGCGGCGTGCCGCATTCCTGCCGCCTCGATCCCGCGCACGGCCCCGCGTTCGACGCGCTGGTGGACTCGGGCCGCCCGGCCTTGTTCGGCACGTTCCATTTCGGGAATTCCGACCTGCTCGGATTCCTGCTCGGCGGTCGCGGCTGCCGCCTCGCGATGATCCGCCAGCAGGTCGGCAACTCCGACGACACCCGCTGGCTGGGCCGGTTGCTCGGGCCGTGGGTGTCGTTCATCTGGGTCAACGACCCGGCCCGCGTTCCGTTTGCGCTCAAGGAGGCCGTGGAGGCGGGCCGCTCGCTGGCGCTGCAGTGCGACCGGCTGGAATTCAGCACCAAGGTCGAGCCGTTCCGTTTTCTCGGGGGAACGCGCCTGTTTCCCGTCACCATCTATCATCTCGCGCTGCTCTTCGACCGGCCGGTGGTGTTCTGCGTGGGCGTGCCGGCATCGGAGGCCGCCACCCTCGTGGTCGCCTCGCCGGTCTTCATCCCCGACGGCGGGGGCCGCGACGCCAATCTCGGGCGCGCCCGGGTCCATTTTCAGGGCGTGCTGGCCCAATTGGAAACATTGGTTCGACAGCATCCGCTGCTCTGGTTTAATTTCCTGCCGCTCAACCCGGAGCCCGGACCGCCGACCCCGACATCCGCTCCCTAGCGCCATGCGCGTCTGCCTCACCGTCTACCAGTTCCTGGCGTACCATCTCTCGATCATGTTTTTTGGCGGTGGCGCCCTGTTGCTGAGCCTGTTCTGCCTGCTCCTGGGCTGGCTGCCGGACACACCGAGGGTCCAACGCTTTTTTCAGCGGGCGGTCCACCGGCAGTGCGCCCTCTGGGTGTGGTGGATGCGGCAGGCGCGCATGGTTTTCGTCACCTATGAGGGATTCGAGCGGCTGCCGCGCGGCCGCGGTCTCGTCCTGGTGGCCAACCACCCCGGGTTGATGGACATCACCTACCTGCTCGCCCGCCTGCCCGAGGCCGTGTGCATCTTCAAGCCTGCCATCCGCCGCAATCCCGTGTTCGGCGCCGCCGCGCGGTCGGCCGGCTACCTCGCCAATGACGGCGGGATCGACCTCATCCGCGCCGCCGGCACCCGGGTGGCCGCCGGCCACACCCTCGTCATTTTCCCCGAGGGCACGCGCACGCGCGGCGGCGTGCTGAATCTCCTCCGGCCGGGTTTCGGCCTGATCGCCCAGCGGGCCGGCGCGCCGATTCAGACCGTGCGCATTCGCAGCGACCCCGACCTGCTCACCAAGAACGGCGCATGGTGGCCGCTTCCGCGGCTGCCGGCTCGGGTGACCGTGACGCTCGGCCGGTGCTTCCCGCCGCCGGAATGGCGCCGGGTCGCCGCGACAGTGACCGAGGTGGACGGGTGGTTTCGTGGCGCCCTCGAATGCCACTCTGCGCCTCCCGCGGTTGCCGCCCCCGTGACCGACCCGTCCTGACGCCAAACCCGGCTGCGGCCTGCATATGAATCCATCGCCCACGCATCTCGTCCTGCTGCCGGCCTACAACCCGGGCCCCCGCCTGGCCGGGGTCGTGGCCGAGGTGCTGCGCCACTGGCGTCCAGTGCTCCTGGTCGTCGACGGCAGCACCGACGGCAGCCACCTGCCGGTGATCGCGATGGCGGAGCGTGAGCCCGGCCTGCGCGTCCTGGAACTCCCGCGCAACGGCGGCAAGGGCGCAGCCGTCCTGGCCGGCCTGCGCGACGCGGTGGCGCACGGTCTCACCCACGCGCTCGTCATGGATGCCGACGGCCAGCATCCGGCCGCCAGCATCGCCGGATTCATGGCGGCCTCCCAGCGCCAACCCGGCGCGCTGATCCTCGGACGCCCCGTCTTCGGGTCCGACGTGCCGCCGGCGCGGCTGTACGGCCGCAAGTTGAGCGTCGGCCTCGTTCGTCTTGAAACGCTGGGGCGGGCCATCGATGATTCGCTCTTCGGCTTTCGCGTCTATCCGGCGCGGCCCTTGCTTGACGTGCTGGGCCCGCGGCGCGGCGGGCGCCGCTTCGACTTCGACACCGAGGCGGCCGTGCGCCTCGTCTGGTCCGGCCTGCCGGCGGTCAACCTGGCCGCTCCGGTGCGCTATTTCGCGGCCAGCGAAGGCGGCGTCTCCCATTTTCGCTACGGCCGCGACAACTTTCGGCTCGCGTGGATGCACGCCCGCCTGATCGCCGAACTGATTCTCTGCCGGCTGCCCGCCGCCGTGTTCCGCCGGCGCCGGCGACTGGCGCGGCCGGCCGCCCTGGCGCTTCTGGTCCTCCTGCCCGGGCTGCTCGCGCCGGCACCGGCGGCCCGTGCAGCCGGCGAGCCGCCCGTCATCGCGCCCGGGAACCGTCTGGTTCTCGACCCGGTCGACCCGGCGTGGCGCGACGTGCTCGCCGGCCTTGATCGGCGCGCCACCGTGGATGCCCCGTTCGAGGAGCACCGCTGGTTTCCGTTCCGCAAGAGGCCCGTCGTGCTCAAGGGCGAGGTGCGTATCGATGCCGCCC
This sequence comes from uncultured Opitutaceae bacterium, assembly GCA_964551145.1. Classification (GTDB taxonomy): domain Bacteria; phylum Verrucomicrobiota; class Verrucomicrobiia; order Opitutales; family Opitutaceae; genus Fen-1467. The sequence goes on from CAZKDK010000160.1 coordinate 5,649, forward strand.
GGGGGCTGAGCCTCCACTACCGGGAGCCGCAGGACCGCGTCATCATCATCGACCGCCTGGGCATGCTCCTGCGTCAGGACGGCCGCGACACCACTCCGCCCGCCGACGACCGTGCGCGCGTCGCCAACGAGGCGCTGCTGCACGTTCTGCGCTTCGATTTCGCGGCCCTGGCGGCGAGCTTCGAACTCTACGGCCGCCGGGCGGACCAGGCGTGGACCCTCGCGCTGGTGCCGCGCGCGGAGGGGCTCCGGCGCACGCTGGGCGCGATTGTCGTCAGCGGCCAGGCCGATCTGGTGCGCCGGATCGAACTGCGCCGCTCCGCGGTGCAGCGCGTCGAGATCCTCATCGGCGATCCGCGGCCGCCGGCGCCCTTCACCGCCGAGGAGCTGCACCGGTTCTTCCGCTGACCCATGATCGCCACCCGCCGCCAGGTTTTCGGTTGGAGCGTGCTCGCCGGCGCCACGCTCCTCGGCGCCGCCTGGCTCGCACGGCTCGACTTCCGGGAGAAGATCTCCACCGACGTCCTCGATCTCATCCCGGCGGGCGCGCGCACACCCGAACTGGTCCTGGTGCGCGAGCTGGCCAACAAGGCGGAGGCCCGCGTGATGCTTTTCGCGCTCACGATCGAGGGAGGCGGGGCCGCGCCGCCCGGGGCCGCCCGGGAGTTTGCCGCCGCCCTGGCCGGCGATCCGGCGTTTGCGGAGGCGCTTGTCCTCAACGATCCCGCGCCGCGCGAGGCCCTTGGCCAGGAGCTGTTTGCCCGGCGCTTCTCGCTGCTCTTTCCCTTGTGGCTGCGCGAGCAGGAGGCCGCCTATGCCGCCACGGGAGGCGACGCAGCATCTTTCACCGACTGGTTGGCGCGGCGCGCCACGGCGGCGCTGGGTGACTTCCTCGCCACACCGGAAGCGCTGGCATTCCAGGAACTCGTGCCCGCCGATCCCCTGCTGCTGATGCCCGGCGCGTTCGAACGCCTCAAGGGCGGCCTGACCCTCATGCCGCCAGCCGGCCCGGCCACGGGGCGGACGCCGGCTTTGGTGTGGGCGCGCATCGCCGCCTCGCCGTTTCGCGACGAGGGCCAGGCGCCTGTCTTCGCGGCCATTGCCCGGGCGACCAACGCGGTGCGAGCCGGTTTCCCGGGACTGGCCGTGGCGTACACGGGCGTCAACCGCTTCGCCGCCGCCAGCGAAGCCCGCATCCGGCGTGAAGTCTCGTGGCTCAACACGCTTTCCATCGCGGCGGTGTTCGCGGTGGCGGGGATATTCCTGCGCGGCATGCATCGCGGGCTGCATCTCGCCCCGCCGGTGCTGCTGGCCGTGCTGGGCGCCTGGACCGCCGTCACCCTGGCTTTCGGCCGGGTGCATGTCTTGGTGTTCGTGGTCGGCTCGCTGCTGACCGGCGTGGCCATCGACTACGGCTTTTACATCTACCTGCAGCCACCGGCGCATCCGGGGGAAGACTATTGGGGGAAGATCCGCCGGCTGCGGGAACCGCTGCTGGCGAGTTGCTTTACGACCGTGGCGGGGTTCGCCCTGCTGCTGGCCTCCGATCTGCCGATGATCCGGCAGCTGGGTGTGTTCGTGAGTGCGGGACTCCTCTGTGCCCTGACGGCCGCGGTGGTCTATTTCTCGACGTTGCGCAACGCCTACCTCGAGACGCGCGCCTTCCGCGGCGGACAGGCACTGGCGCCGGCCTGGCGCCGCCGGCTGCGCCGCGGGCTCGTCGTCCTCTGGCTGGCGATGCTGCCCGGCCTCGGGCGACTCGCGTGGAACGATGACATCCGGGAATTGCAGATCTCCGCGCCGGTCCTGGAGCGGGAGGATGCCCGCATCCGTGCCCTGTTTGGCGACGGGGACGATCGCACGGTCTGGCTGACCCAGGGCCGGACCCTGGCCGAGGCCCGCGATTCGCTGGAGGTCCTCACGGACTGGCTGCGCTCCCGGGGCGGTGGAACGGCAGAATCGATCAGCCTGGGGGCCGTCGTGCCCACGACCGCCGACCATGACCGGGCGGTGCGTCTTGCCCGGGAGCATCCGGAATTCGCACCCCGGCTCCGCGTGGCGCTCGAGGCGGCAGGCTTCGACGTGGGCAGCTTCGGGCCGTTTTTTGACGCGTATGCGCACTTCGCCGCCACGGCCGGCGCGGACGGACTCGAATCCGCGGTGGAGGCGCTGCAGGCGAAACTCACCGGGCCGCTGGCATTGCTGCTGCATCGCGACGGGACCCTGAACTGGTTTGTCACCCTCGCCGGCGGCCCCGCGCCGGCCGAATCGCCGCCGGCCGGGGCGCACAGTGTCAGCGCGGGCCAGCTGCAATCGCTCAATCGCGTGTTTGCGCGCTACCGGCGTTCGGCCCTGCAGCTGAGCCTCGTGGGATTGTCCATCATCGGTGCCGGCGTGTTTCTCATCTACGGCTGGCGGCGGGGTCCGCGCATCTTCGCCATCCCCTGCGGCGCCTGCCTCGGCATCTTCGGCCTCTACGGCTGGCTGGGCGTGCCGCTCAATTTGTTCCACCTGCTGGGTGCTTTCCTTGGCGTGTGCCTCACCCACAACTACGCGATTTTCTCCGCGACCTCCGCGCACCGCCGCGAGCCGCCGCCCATGTCGGTCCGCCTCTCGGCCCTGACCACCATGGCCTCCTTCGGCGTGCTCGCGCTGAGCGGGATTCCGG
>CAZKDK010000161.1:0-8302 GCA_964551145.1 uncultured Opitutaceae bacterium
CGCGGCGTCACCGGGCCGGTTGTTCGAGGCCTTCCGCGACCCGGACCAGCTCGAACAGTGGTGGGGACCGCAGGGCTTCAGCTGCGCCATCCACGAGTTCGATCTCCGGCCGGGCGGCAAATGGCGGCTGGTCCTGCATGGCCCCGATGGCACCGACTACCGTAACGAGAAGGAATTCATCACCGTCGTCCCCGCCCAGCGGATCGTCTTCCGTCATCTCGACCCCAGCCATGCGTTTGAAATGACCATCACCTATGCCGCCCGAAGCGCCGGCACGCTGGTTACCTGGCGGCTGCAGTTCGATTCCGCGGCCGAATGCGCCCGGGTCCGCGCCATTGTCACGGAAGCCAATGAGCAAAATCTCGACCGCCTCGAGGCCCACGTCCGCACCGTCTTTTGATCCCATGAGCACAAAAAGATCCTCCAGCCCGGACACCTCCGACCGGGAAATCGTCATCTCCCGCGTCCTCGCTGCCCCCCGCGCCCTCGTCTGGCAGGCGTGGACTGATCCCCAGCACGTCGTCAAATGGTGGGGCCCGCGCGGCTTCAGCGACACGACCAAGAAACACGACTTTCGCGTCGGCGGCGTCTGGGAGCACGTCCTGCGCGGTCCCGACGGCGTCAACTACCCCAACAAAGCCACGTTCAAGGAAATCGTTCCCCAGGAACGGATCACCTTCTCCCTCGGCGGCGGACGCCAGGATGGCCCCGGCGTGTCGTTCACCGCGACCTGGACCTTTGAGACCGTGGAGGATGGCAGGACGCGGCTGACCGGCCGGATGGTTTTTCCCACCGCCGCGATGCGCGACATGGTGGCGAAAGAATTCGGCGCGATCGAGGGCGGCAAGCAGACGCTCGAGCGCCTCTCCGAGCACCTGCCGACGATGCAAATGCGCGAGTTTGTCCTCGTGCGGGAATTCGCGGCTCCGCGCCAGCTGGTCTGGGACGCGTGGACCAAGCCGGAGCACCTGCAGCGCTGGTTCGGACCGAAGGGCTTCAGCCTCAGCGTGGGCGCGTTCGAGTTCAAACCGGGCGGCACCTTTCACTACGGCATGAAATCGCCCGACGGCCACGAGATGTGGGGCAAATGGATCTTCCGCGAGATCGTGCCGCCGGAACGCCTCGTGGTGGTCGCCTCGTTCTCCGATGCGCAGGGCGGCGTGACCCGTCATCCGCTCAATGCGCGCTGGCCGCTGGAGACGCTTTCGACGATGACGCTCACCGAGCGCGATGGAAAGACGACCCTCACCCTCCGGTGGGCTCCGCACAACGCCGGCGACGACGAGCGCCAGGTCTTCGGCTCCAATCACGCGAGCATGGTCCACGGCTGGACCGGCACGTTTGAGAAACTCGACGCCTATCTGGCGCAAATATCGAAACCATCATGAACACCACCGATGCTCCCGTCCCCGTTTCCGCGCCTTGGGTGCCCGCCGCCCGCCGGGTCACGTTCCTCCTGCTGCGCGTCGTGGCGGGATTCCTGTATTTCCAGGCCGGGGCCATGATCCTGTTCAACTGGTTCGGCGGCATGCCCGGCAACGCCCCCACCCCGCCGCTTTTGTCCGAGACGGGAATCGGCGGGGTGCTCGAGTTTGCCGGCGGCCTGGCGGTCCTGCTCGGCCTCTTCACCCGGCCCGTTGCATTCATCCTGTCCGGCGAGATGGCGGTCGCCTACTGGCAATTTCACGCGCCGAACGGCACCTGGCCGATCCAGAACCAGGGCACGCCCGCCGTGCTGTTTTGCTTCATCTTCCTCTTCCTCGCCGCGCACGGCGGCGGCGACTGGAGTCTCGACGCCTGGCTCCGCCGGCGCAAACCCGCCGGCTGACAACGGCAACTGCGCGCGGCCCGCGACCCTGTCCGGGAACCCGGGCATGCGGGGGACGCAGGCTCCTTCCGGACCGGCGCAAGCCTGGCGGAGAGCCTGCCGGGCACTCCCGGCCGCCGCACCGGACTAGTGATGCTGCAGGGCCTGCAGGTCTTTCCGCGCAAGCGCCAGCTGCGTCGTCACCGCGTCGATCTGATGCTGCACTTTGTCGACCTGCGACTGCCACCTGGCGTGGTCCTGCTTGTACTTCTTCCGCTGCGCCTCGGTGGCGTTCGGCCCCGGATCCTGGGGCTCGGTCGACTGCAGATTTGCCATCTGCACCTGCAGGTTGTGCAGCTGGATCTCAAGGTCGTTCACCTTCTTTTGGGCGGCGATCTCCGGCGAGACCGCGGTGCCGCCGGGAGAATCCGCGTGGACGTGCGGCTGGTCCAGCGGCTCGGCAGCAGCGCCGTTGGCGAAAAACGCCGCGGCCGCGCAAACGGCGAGGAAACGGAGGAGTCCGAAGCGGCAGCACCCGGACTCCGAAATGGACTTCAGGGGTGATTTCATGGGGCGAAGGGTCGCCGCGCGCCAAGACGGCGGCGGTGCAAAAGCAATGCCCCCGCCCGCCATTTTCAAGCTCCCGTCGTCGGCCCGCGGCCGGAGGCCGGTGCCGCCTGACCTGATGATCCCAGAACCAAATGACAAGTTTGCTTGACATATGACAAGCATGCTTTACACCGTACTTCCACATCGGCCAATCCCGTCTGCTAACTTCCAAAGCTCATTATGACTACCATACCTGTCTCGGAATCGTCCTGCGGCCTCGGGCCGCGCGCCTGGCTGCCGCCCCTGCTCTGGGGCCTGGCCGCGGGTCTGTCCGCCGGGGCCGCCACCGCGTTGTTCGTCTTGTTCAAACTGCCGTTGCCGCTTCGCGCGGCGCTGGTCGCCCTGCCGTTGCTGCTCAGTCTCGGATACATCGCCTGCGTGGTGCGCATGCTCCGCCGCGTCGATGAACTTCAACGCCGCATCCAGTTTGAGGCGCTCGGTTTTGCGTTCGCCGCGACCGTGATCGTCGCGATGGCGGCCGATCTCCTGGAGCAGGCACGGATCGTGCCGGTCATCCATTGGGGCTGGGCCGGTCTGTGGACCGCCATGGCATTGCTCTGGGCCGCCGGCAACATCGTCGCCACCCGCCGCTACCGATGAAAAACCAGCTTCGCGAATTGCGCGCGGCGCGCGACTGGTCGCAGGGCGAACTCGCGGAAAAGCTCGGCGTGTCGCGCCAGACGGTCAACGCGATCGAGACCGAGAAGTACGACCCGAGTCTGCCCCTCGCCTTCAAGATCGCGCACTTGTTCAAGCGCCCGATCGAGGAAATCTTCTCGGCGGACGGCTCCTGACCTCCCGGCCGGCGGCGGCGCCCGTTCCGCCGGCCCGCCCGCTATTTCACCCTGGTCAGGCGCAGCAGGGCGACGTCATGGGACGCGAGGTGTTTGGTGAACACCCGGTCGTTCATGCCGGCGTCGCGCTTGTCCCAGATGTCGCGGACGGCGAACTTTCCACCGAAGACCCACATCGACGGAAAGTCGATGGAGAGATCGGCCTCGGTCGAGCCGGTGTTGAGCAGGGCCACCGCCCAGTCGCCGCCGGCAAGTTCCCGCACCCAGATCTCGTAGCCGGGCTGCGCCCGGAAGCGCCAGCCCTCCTTGCCGAGCGAATCCTGATCGATGGCCAGCGCTTCCCGGTCGGTCATGATGGCCAGGATCTCCGGGCTCATTTTCCGCACGTCGTTGCCCGCGATCAACGGGGCGGCGATGAGGCACCACAGGCTGAAGTGCGCCCGCGACTCCGCGAAGGTCAGTCCGCGGTTGCCGACCTCGAGCATGTCCGGATCGTTCCAGTGGCCGGGGCCGGCATACTGACCGATGCCGTTGTTTTGACCGTCGGCGGGCTGCACGAGCGAGTATTGCAGGTCGAGGATCACTTTCCAGCCCATCGCCCACCGCTGCACGCAGTCGTAGCAGTCGGTGATGTCGCCCGTGGTCCGCCAGAGGTGGCCAACGTCCTTCGCCCACTCCCAAGGCCTGCTGTGGCCCCATTCGCAAAGGCTGAACACCACCGGCCGGCCGGCGGCATGGAGCGCGTCACGCATCGTGGTGTAAGCCTCGCGGGCGTCGCGCGTGCCGGTGTTGCACCAATCGTATTTCAGGTAGTCGACGCCCCAGGACGCGAACAGATGGGCGTCCTGGAACTCGTGGCCCTGGCTTCCCGGGTAGCCGCCGCAGGTCTTCATGCCGGCGTCGCTGTAGATGCCAAACTTCAGGCCCCGGGCATGCAGATAGTCGCCCAGGGCCTTCATGCCGCTCGGAAACTTCTGCGGATCGGGCACCAGGTTGCCCGCCGCGTCGCGCTCATGCAGCGACCAGCAGTCGTCGATCACGATGTAGACGTAGCCGGCATCGCGCATGCCATTCTTCACCATGGTGTCGGCCGTCTCCATGACGAGGGCCTCATTGATGTTCGAGGCGAACGTGTTCCAGGTGTTCCAGCCCATCGGCGGCGTGAGGGCGAGGCCTTCGAACTTCTGCGCGAAAACCGGGGTGGCCAGGACCAGCACCAGGCAAAGGAATCTTTTCATGAATAATGAGAATTTGGGCGCGATCACCTTAACAACTCCCGCCGCCCCGGCAATGCGGATCGGCGCCGGCCGGATTCCGGCGCCGTCGCTGGCGTCCGCGCGCAAAATGCGTTTCTTGGCGGGTTCCGGGCTCCGATCCCGGACGCGGTCCCCCGTTCGACCGCGCCGTCAACTAGACAACCCAACCTCAGGAGATCCACCATGGGCAATCCATTCGTGCATGTTGAACTGAACACGACCGACGTCGCCAAGGCGAAGAGCTTCTACAGCCAGTTGTTTGACTGGAAACTCGAGGATGTTCCGATGCCGGACGGCTCCTATACCCTGATCGACGTCAGCAAGGGAACCGGCGGCGGCATGATGAAGCATCCCATCGCGGGGGCCCCGTCCACCTGGTTGGCCTACGTGCTCGTCGACGACATCCGCGCCGCGACCCAAAAGGCAAAAGCGTTGGGCGCCACCATCAAGAAGGATGTCACCGAAGTGATGGGCATGGGCTGGCTCAGTATCATTGCCGATCCAACCGGCGCCACCCTCGGCCTCTGGCAGCCGAAGCAGGGCTGATCGGTGGCGTCGGTCTTCGCCTGGCGTCGATTGCTGCCGCGGCGCCGATCGCACTCCGCTGGCCGGCAGAGCGGGGCGCGCCGACCGGATCCTCTGACCGGCATTTGGCATTTACGAGTTACGATTTACGATTTTCGATTTGGGCCCAAACGGTTCGCCCTGCTGCAGGTGTTGCCCGGCCCAAATCGTACCTCGTAACTCGCAAATCGTAATTCGCCCTGCCAACCGAGGCCGACGCCGCGGACGCGAATCGGCTCACGAGCCCCAGATTTTGAAATCCTTGAGGATCGAGCCGCCGATGAACTCCCGCAGGATCGAGTTGTCCGGGACCCACTCGGGCTTCACCGGCAGGAACCAGTCCAGGAACGCCAGCAGGCGCCGGGCCTCCACGTATTCGGGCGTGCCGAAGGCCACCTGGCGCAGGAGCGGATCGGCCATCGGCCCCAGCACGGCGAGCTCGTAGGCCAGGGCCGAGTTGAACATCACGTCGGCGTTCTCCTGGTAGGGAAAGATGTGCAGCTTCTCGCCGCGCCGCACCGACTCCCACCGGCCGATCGTGTCGGTGGCGCTGTAGCCGCGGTCGCGCGCATCGCGCACGATGCGCCGGATCAGCCGCGTGTCGGTGGTCCCCACGCGGTTGTGGCGGTCCAGGTTCAGCTGCGTCAGCGCCGAGGCGTAGATCTTGAACGACTGCGCCGCCAGCGCCCCGGGGATGAGCCGCGGGTTCAGCCCGTGAATGCCCTCCAGGATGATCGGCTGCTCCGGGCGCAGGCGGACGATGTCGCCGGGCCACTGCCGGCCCTCCGTGAAGCTGTAGCGCGGCAGCGGCACCTCGTCGCCGTCGAGCAGCCGCTGCAGGTGGTCGCCCAGTTGGTCGAGCTTGAGCGCCTCGATCGTCTCGTAGTCCGGCTGGCCGTCGGCGTCCCGGGGCGTGCGGTCGCGCTCGATGAAATAGTTGTCCAGCTCCAGCGCGAACGGCGACAGCCCCAGCGCCAGCAGCTGCACGGCGAGCCGCCGCGAGAAGGTGGTCTTGCCCGACGAGGAGGGCCCCGAGATCAGGATCAGCCGCACGCGCGGCTGGCGGTCCGCGATCTGCCGGGCGATCTGCGCGATGTGCTGCTCGTGCAGGGCTTCCGCCACCAGGATGATCTCGCGGCTCCGCCCCGCCTGGATGGCGTCGTCGAGCGCGCCCACGCTCGAGATGCCCAGCCGGTCGAGCCACGCGCCGTACTGGCGGAAGGCCGCGAGCAGCTTCGGGTAGTCGACAAAGGGCCCCAGCTGGGTCGGCGTGTGCTGGCGCGGGTAATAGAGCGCGAAGCCGCCGTCCATCGCCGCCACCCCGAACCATTTCAGGTAGCCGGTGGAGGGCACCAGGAATCCGTGGTGATAGTCGATGCAGTCCCCGAGCTGGTAGAGCGTGACCGTCGGCTTGCGGCGATGGCGCAGCAGGCGGACCTTGTCGGCGTCCTCCCGCTTCTCGAAGAACGCGATCGCCTCCTCGACCGGCGTCTGCCGCCCGACGATGGGCAGGTCCCGCGCGACGAGGCTGCGCATTTCCGCCTCGAGCTGCCCGAGCTCCCCGGCCGAAAGCGCGGCCCGGCCGCTCACGTTGCAGAAATACCCGCCGGCGACGAGCGAATGATCGACGTACAGCTGCGCGCCGGGAAACCGGCGGACGAACGCCGCCTCGAGCAGGAACGTCAGCGACCGCCGGTAGATCCGGGCCCCGTCCGGATCCGCCATGGTCACCGGGCGGACCACGGCCTCCATCGCGACCGGAACGGTCAGCTCGCCGAGTTCCCCGTTGACCACGGCGCCGACGACCGGCGCCGGCAATCCGGAGGCGATCGGCTCGAGCAGGCGGCCGACGCTCGCCCCGCGTTCGCCGCGCAGCGTGCGCCCGTCCGGCAGGTGGATCTCGATCCGGTCACTCGGGGAAACGATCTGGCTGTCGCTCATGGGGACGATCGGGGCGCACTACAACAGATCGCCCGGCGGAATGAAAGCCCGGGTTCCCGTTCGTGCGCCGCGCGACGCATAAATCGGTCCGTTTCGCCAGATCTTTACGCGCCGCCGGCGCGACCGGAAAACCGACCCGGCAACGCCCGCCCTTACGGCTGCCGGTTGCGCGGGTGGTACTTCGCGTGCTCGGCCAGGCGGCGGTCCGGCGCCACCGCCGTGTAGATCTGCGTGGTGCCGATGCTGGCGTGGCCGAGCATCTCCTGGATGGCACGCAGGTCGGCGCCGCCGCTGAGCAGGTGGGTGGCGAACGAATGCCGGAGCAGGTGCGGCTTCACCGGGTGGACGATGCCGGCCTGTTTCGCGTATCTTTTGACCAGCACCCAGAGCATCTTCCGCGAGATCGCCGACCCGCGCTCGCTCAGGAAAAGCTCGCTGCCCGTGTGCGGCTTCACGAAGTGCCGCCGCGCCGCGTCGAGGTAGGCGGCGAGCGCCGCGCCGGCCTTGGAGCCCATCGGGACGACGCGCTCCTTGGAACCCTTGCCGAACACGCGCACGAAGCCGTGCTCGAGGTCGACCTGCTGCAGCGCGAGCGCGGCCAGTTCCGACACCCGCAGTCCGCTGGAATAGAAAAGCTCGAGGATGGCCCGGTCGCGCAGCGCATAGGCGTCGCCCCCGGAGGGCGCCGCCAGCAGGCGCCCGACCTCCGCCGGCGTGAGCGTGCCCGGGATCCGGCGCACGAGCTTCGGCCCCGTCAGCAGCTCGGTGAAGTCGCGGGCGAGCTGGCGCTCATGCACGAGGTGGCGCGCGAACGTGCGCAGCGCGGTGAGCTTGCGCGCGAGGCTGCTGACCGCGAACTCGTCCTCGCTCAGCGAGTAGATCCAGTCGGTGAGCTGCGCGGGCGCGACCTCCGTCCAGGCGCGCACGCCGCCGCGCGCGAGGAAACGGGCGCACTGGCGCAGATCGCTCTCGTAGGCGGAGACGGTGTGGCGCGACAGGCCGCGCTCCAGCTCGAGAAAGCCGATGAAGCCGTCGATCGCATCGGCGAGGGAGGCCGGCATGGCGACGGGCGCGGGCGCGGCTCCGTCAGCCGGTGTCGCCGGATCGCCGGACCCAGCGCTCCGCGGATTCCGCCCGCGGGCCGGCCCGCGTTTCATGGGCGCACCGCGACGTCAGTAACGCCGGCGGCGGTATCCGGGCGGCGGTGGCGCCGATTCCCGCACGCGGTAGGTGATGCGCGCCTTCTCAAGGTCGTACGGGCTCATCTCCATCTTCACCCGGTCGCCGGCGGCAATCTTGATGAAATTCTTGCGGAGCTTGCCCGAGATGTG
>CAZKDK010000162.1:0-8258 GCA_964551145.1 uncultured Opitutaceae bacterium
TAGCCGGGCAGGATCGCGCCCTTGACGATGCCGCAGATGCCGGGGATGTCGGGCATGGGATGCCCGGCGGAGACCACGCCGCAATCGCAGGTGGAGGTGCCGATGACCTTGACCAGCGTGCCCTCGGTGACGCCGCTGCCGATCGCGCCGTAGTGCACGTCGAACTCGCCGATGGCGATCGGGATTCCGGCGGGCAGGCCGAGCCGGCCGGCCCATTCGGGGCAGAGCGCGCCCGCCGGCTCGGAGGCGTCGTAGGCCCGGGTGTAGAGGCGGTCGCGCAGCTCGGCGAGCCGCGGATCGAGCAGGGCCAGGAACTCCTTGTCGGGCAGGCCGCCCCACTCGTCGCAGTAGAGCGCCTTGTGGCCGGCGGGACAGATGCCGCGCTTCACCTGCGTCGGATCCGTGACGCCGGCGAGGACGGACGGCACCCAGTCGGCCAGCTCGACCCAAGACCATGCGGCGGCGAAGACGTCGGGCGCGACGGCGAGGCAATGCCAGATCTTCGACCACCACCATTCGGACGAATAGGTGTTGCCGCACTTGGCGATGAACTGCGGCCGATGCTGCGCGGCGAGCTCGGTGATGCGGGCGGCCTCGCGCCAGCCGGTGTGGTCCTTCCAGAGCCAGCACTGCGCTGCCAGGTTCTTCCGCCAGCGCCGGTCGAGGGCCAGCGGGCGGTTGTTGCGGTCGACCGGGAGGGGGCTCGAGCCGGTGGTGTCGACGCCGATGCCGACGACATCCGCCGGATCGAAGCCGCGGCGCTTCCGGGCCGCCGCCAGGGCGCCGCGCACGCTGCGCTCGAGTCCAACCAGATAGTCGCCCGGATGCTGGCGGGCGAGATGGTGGTTCCGGGGGTCGAGCAGGATGCCCTGCCGGCCGCTGGCATAGTCGACGACGCAGCTGCCGAACTCCGCGCCGTCGGAGCAGCGGACAATCAGGGCGCGGACTGAATTGGTGCCGTAATCGAGACCGAGGGTGAAGGGCATGGGGAGCGGGCTGAAAGCAACGGATTGGCGCGCCGGAAAGCTCGGACTGATCGCCGCCGGGTGCAAGACTCCAGCGGATTCGCCGCGGCGATCAGCTCCCGGCGCCCGGGTCCCCGCCGCCGCGGCGGGGCTGGCCGTAAGTCGCTCCGGGACCGTGCTTCCGGGTGAAATGGCGGTTGAGCAGCTCGGGTTCGATCGACCCGCCCTGGGGCGCCAGCGCCAGCGTGCGGGCGGCGATCTGCGCGACGAGTTCGAGCGCGACGGCGTTCTCGAGGGCCTTGGCACCGGACGGGCCCCAGGCGAACGGCCCGTGCCGCCAGACGAGGACCGCCGGCATGGCGAGCGGATCGCGTCCCTCGAAGGTCTCCACGATCACGCCGCCGGTGTTCCATTCATAGGCGTCGGCGATCTCGGCGGCCGTGAGCGGGCGGGTCACCGGCACGTCGCCGTTGAAATAGTCGGCGTGCGTGGTGCCGAGGCAGGGGATGGGGCGCCCGGCCTGCGCGAAGCTGACGGCGTGGCCCGAATGGGTGTGCACGACGGACCGGATGCCGGTGAACGCCTGGAAGAGGCGGCGGTGCGTCGGCGTGTCCGACGACGGCTGCAGCTTTCCCTCGACCACGCGCCCCTCGAGGTCGACCAGCACCATCTCGGCGGGGGTCAGGTCGGCGTAGGGGACGCCGCTGGGCTTGATCGCGAACACGCCGGCGCCGGGATCGAAGACGCTCGCGTTGCCGAACGTGAGCACCACGAGTCCCGACGAACCCAGCTGCCGGTTGGCGGCGCAGGCTTCTTCGCGGAGGGCACGATGCAGCATGGCAGCGGAAATCAACAGCGTCACTCCGCGGCCACGGCGAGCAAAAAACGCCCGCGGGGTGGCGGGCCTGCGCTCCAACGGGGCGCTCCTACTCGCGCTTCAGCTCCCGCGTCATCAGCGCGAGGAGCGAGTCGGCCGGCTTCTGCCCCTCGAAGAGGATCCGGTAGACCTCGGTGAGAATGGGGGCTTCGATGGCCCGCTTCTCGCACAGGCCGTGAAAGGACTTGGCGGTCTCGTAGCCTTCGACGACGGTCCGGCGGCCGGCCAGCAGTTCCGCCACGGTGCGGCCTTCGCCGAGGCTCCGGCCGAACTGGTGGTTGCGGCTCCAGTCGCCGTAACAGGTGGCCATGAGGTCGCCCGCCCCGCTCAATCCGTAAAACGTCTCCGGCCGCGCGCCCAGGGCGACGCCGACCCGGACCATCTCGCTGAGCGCGCGGGTGATCAGCGATGCCTTGGTGTTGTCGCCGAGGCGCAGGCCGTCGCAGCAGCCGGCGGCGATCGCGTAGATGTTCTTGAGGCAGCCGCCGAACTCCACGCCGGGCAGGTCCTCGCTCGTGTACAGCCGCAGGCGCGGGCTGCTCACCGCGGCCTGCACCTGCTGCAGGAACGGCGTGACCGTCTCGGCGCCGAGGACCATGGCGGCCGGCAGCTCGCGCGCGACCTCGGCGGCCGTGGTCGGACCGGCGAGCGCGCTGGCCGCCAGGGACGGCAGGACGGCGCGGATGACCTCGCTCGGGCGCAGGTGCGTGCCGAGTTCGAGGCCCTTGGTCAGGCTGACGACCAACTGCAGCCGGGTGGCCCCGCAGAGGGCGTCGCGCACGCGCCCGCACCAGTCGCGCAGGGCCTGGGCGGGGCACGCCAGCAGGACGGCCTCGGTCTCCATCAGCACGGGCCCGAGCTCATGCCCCAGCTGGAGACTGTCCGGCAGGGGAAACCCCGGCAGGTAGTCGGCGTTCTCCCGCGTCGACGCCAGCGTCAGCGCCTGTTCCAGGCGCCGCGGCACCAGCGTGACGGTGTGCCCGAGCCGCAACAGGTGGAGCGAGAAGGCCGTGCCCCAGGCGCCGGCGCCGATGACACAGAGGTTCATATCGGTGATTGCAGGACTGGAAACGCAGACAGCACCGGGAACGCCTTTTTGGCAATCCTGCTGTTCCGGGCGCCCGCCGGACGCGGGGCCGGGCGGCTCATTTCGGATACTGCCGCGCGCGCACGGCCATGACGTAGGCCGCGAAGCCCTTCTTCACCTCGTCGCCCGCCGCGGCAAAGGCATGGGCGAACGACGGCATGGGCCCCGGCGTCAGGCCGAGCAGGTCGGTGCAGACGAGGATCTGTCCGTCGCAGTGCGGGCCCGCGCCGATGCCGATCGTCGGGATCTTCACGGTCTCCGTGATGGTGCGCGCGAGGTTGGATTCGGTCATCTCGAGCAGGAGGGCGAAGCAGCCGGCCTTCTCGAGGGCGAGGGCGTCGGCCAGCAGCCGCTCGGCCTCGGCCGCTTCGACGCCGAACCTGCGGTAGCGGCCGAGCACGCGCACCTGCTGCGGCTCGAGCCCGATATGCCCCCACACGGGCACGCCGGCGCCGGTCAGGCGGGCGATGAGCGGGGCGAGCCGGGCGCCCCCCTCGATCTTGACCGCCTCCGCGCCGGCCTGCTGGATCAGGCGCTGGCAGGCCGCGAGCACGCGTTCGTAGTCGTAGTGGGCCTCGGCAAACGGCACGTCGGCCGCCAGCAGCGGCTCCGGCCGGGAGCGGGCCACCGCCGCGGTGTGGTGGACCATCATGTCGAGCGTCACCGGCACGGTGCTGTCGAAGCCGAGCACCGTGTTGCCCACCGAGTCGCCCACCAGGATGATGTCGACGCCGGCCTCGGCCGCGTACCGGGCCGTGATCGCGTCATAGGCGGTGGCGGCCGCGATCGGCCGTTGTCCCTTCAGCTTGCGCAGGGTGTGCGTGGTGGTCTTCACGGCGGGCCGAGCCTAGCGGACCGCCGCCGGATATTCACGAAAAGAATCAGGGGGTCGAGAGTCCGGGGGCATGTCCCGGGGTAGGAGGTACGATTCACGAGGCACGATTTTTCGGGCAGAGGCGGTCGTACCTCGTAACTCCGAAATCGAGAACTGCCCTCGACGCTCGACCCACGTCTCTCGAGTCGGGGCCTACTTCAGCCAGGCGGGAACCCGTTCGCCGGCGATCGTCTGGTCGAACGTCTCGCGCGCGTTGATCAGCTCGAAGCTGCTGCCGCGCACGAGCACCTCGGCCGGCAGCGGCCGGGCATTGTAGCGATTGGCCATGGCGTAGCCGTAGGCGCCGGCGCTGAGGAAGGCGACGTACTCGCCCTCGCCCACTTCCTGGAGCGTGCGGTCGCGCGCGAAGCAGTCGGTCGACTCGCAGACGGGGCCGACGACATCGGCGGTGAGGGCGCGCCGCGAGGTGTCGCGCTGGAGCGGGACGAGCTCGTGGTAGGCGTCGTACAGCGCCGGCCGCATCAGGTCGTTCATGGCGGCGTCGAGGATCAGGAAGTTCTTCGCCTCGCCGCGCTTGAGGTACTCGACCCGGGCGAGGAGCGCGCCGGCCTGGCCGACAAGGAACCGGCCCGGTTCGAGCAGCACCTGCAGGCCGAGCGGCTGCAGCAGGGGGACGAGGGCGCCGGCGTAGGCCTCGGCCGTGAGCGGACGCTGTTCGGGGGGAAGGGCGTCCCACCACGCGACCTCGCCGCTGGCGAGGGCATCGTGGTAGATGATCCCGATGCCGCCCCCGAGGCTGACGTAGCGGATGCCGTGGTCGCGTTGCAGCTGGCGGGCCAGGGGGACGATCTTCTCGACCGCCTCGACGAACGGTCCGACCTCGGTCAGCTGGGATCCGATGTGCATCTGCACGCCCTTGAGCTCAAGGTGCGGCAGCTTGGCGGCCGCCGCATAGGCGGCGGCCGCGGACGCCAGGGGGATGCCGAACTTGTTCTCGCTCCGGCCGGTGGTGATCTTGGCGTGGGTCCTCGCGTCGACATCGGGGTTGACGCGGATGGCCACCGGGGCCTTGCGGCCGAGCAGGCCGGCCACGTGGTTGATGCGGGCCAGTTCGGGTTCGCTCTCGGCGTGCAGCGCGAAGATCCCCGCCTCGAGCGCGAGGCGGATCTCCGCCTCGGTCTTGCCGACGCCGGCGAAGACGCTCTGGCCGGCCTTTCCGCCCGCGGCCTGGAGGCGGCGGAGTTCCCCGGCGCTGACGAGATCGAACGCGGCGCCGAGATTCGCGAGCAGGCGCACGAGCGCCAGGCTGGGATTCGCCTTCAGCGAGTAGCAGATCCGCACGTCGAGCCCCGCGAATCCCGCGGCCATCCGCCGGTAGTGATCCTCGATGGTCGCGGCGCTGTAGACGTAGGTCGGGGTGCCGTAAAGGCGCGCGACCGCCGCGAGGTCGACGGACTCGCAGTATAGGGTGTTTCCCACATAGTGGAACCGGTGCATGGGAGGAGCGTAGTAAAAGCGCGCTAAAAAGCGCGTCTTCATGACAGTTTCCCCTTGAGAAAACGATCCTAAACTCAGTTAACCTACCCCATGCTCCGCGTCGTGCGCCGTTGGTGGTATCGTCCCGCGATCCGCATGGGATCGGTGGACAATTCCCGCATCCACACGACGCGCACGCGAAACGCGCAGTTCATCAGCTACCTGGTGGAAAGCGGCTTTCGCAATGCGAGCGCCGACCACTACGAAGCCGGGCTCCACCGGCGCCGCTTGGTGAAGCGGATACTGTTCTGGCTGTTCGTGGTGGGTGGTGTGTGGCTGATCGTCGAGAGCGCCCGGGCGCTGGCGATGGTCTGAACGGGCCCGTCCCGGACTGGGCGAAGACGGTCGCGATCGGGCGGTGTCGTCGGTTCACGCGCCGGGCCAGCGTCGCAGTGTCAACGCCCCCTTGCGCGGTGGATACCGGCGGCGCCAGGACGGAGCGGGCGGGGAAGCCAGCGCGGCGGGGCGAACCCGCGGGGCCGGACTGGATCCGGCGGAGGAATTGTGCGTGCGACCGGACGGCCCCCTCAGACCGGCCGCCGGAAAGGGCGGTCCGTGCGCCGGACATCGTTAAGCGCGAATCCGAACAGGGCGGCGACGAGGGCGGCCATGAACCAGTCGCCGCCGTTGAGCGGAGTGGCGTCGAGCGACATCGCGGCCGCGGTCAGGAAGAGGATCAGAACTGTCGAGAGCAGCGTCTTCATTGTGATGATTGAGGTTGTCCCAATAACCCGGCAGCCCACCAAAAGTTACAAAGAAGTACTTGCAGATGGATGGCTCTTCCCCGCCACCGACCCGACAAGCGCCGGGGATGGCCAGGGCCGGGGTCGCACGGAAAGCGCGATGCGCCCGGCCGCCTCCGCCAAGGCTGCGGTGGCCTCACGAATACAAGACAGTCCGCCGTGGCTTCAGCGACGGCGGGCGGTCGCGCCCCGGCCCCATCGCCCGGGCGGCGCCGCCGACGCGCCCGATGCCCGGCGCCGATCGGATCCTGCGCCGCCTGCTGTCGGCGGTGCGCGATCAGCCGGCGGAGGCGTGCGCGCCGGCCGGGCTGGGCGCGATCGACGAATGAATCACCGCCTTCAGGTACTCCCGGTTCAGGCGCGCGATGAAGTCGTGGGTGATCGATTTCGGGCAGACCGCGCTGCACTCATACTGGTTGGTGCAATTCCCGAAGCCCTCCGCGTCCATCTGCCGCACCATGGCGAGCACGCGGCGGTGGCGCTCGGCCTGGCCCTGGGGCAGCAGGCTCAACTGCGAGACCTTGGCCGCGACGAAGAGCATCGCGCTGGCGTTCTTGCAGGCGGCCACGCAGGCGCCGCAGCCGATGCAGGCCGCGGCATCCATGGCCAGATCGGCCGCCGCCTTCGGGACCGGCAGGGCGTTGGCGTCGCAGGCGCTCCCCGTCCGCACGGTGATGTAGCCACCGGCCTGCATGATGCGGTCGAATGATTTCCGGTCGACGATGAGGTCCCGGATGACGGGAAAGGGCCCGGCGCGGAAGGGCTCGATGGTGACGACGTCGCCCTCCCGGAAGCTGCGCAGGTAGGTCTGGCAGGTGGCGACGCCCTGGCGGGGCCCGTGGGGCTTGCCGTTGATCACCAGCGAGCACGTGCCGCAGATGCCCTCGCGGCAGTCGTGGTCGAACGCGATGGGCTCCCCGCCCTGGCGGGTCAGTTCGTCGTTGACCACGTCGAGCATCTCGAGAAACGACATGTGCGGGTTGAGCTCGGGGGTGGCGTACTGCTCGAACCCGCCGGGGCTGTTCGCGTCCTTCTGGCGCCAGACCTTGAGCGTGAGCTTCATGGGAATTTCCGAGGCACGAATTACGACTTACGCCGGTCGCCGGCCATGCAACGTCCTGAGCGCCGGCACGACGATGGCGACGATCTCATCGCCCTCGCGGATCAGTGCCGCCAGCCGGCGCGAGGGCATCGAACCAGATTCGACGAGCAGCTCCATCCAGTAGAGGAATTCGTCACCTTCCTCCTCTACGATCTTGAGCTTTTTGACGAAGTCGGGGCCCGACTTCGCCCGGCAGGCCGCGCGATAGTTGGCGCCCACCGACGTTCCGGCCCGCAGGAGCTGCTGCCCGAGAATCCGCGCGACTTCGGTCCGGGGAAGTGCCCGAACCACGTTGATGACCCTCAAGGCGTACGCCTTGGTCCGCTGCAGAAGTTCTTGTTTTGTCATAACGCAGAAAAATCGTCAATCGTAATTCGTCCCTCGCAAGGCCTATTTGTAGTTCCGCCGGGCCAGGTGCACGACCTCGTAGGTGAGCGGCTCCTTGTTGAGCAGGGGCGGCCGCCCCTCGCCCTGGTACTCCCAGGCGGCGACGTGGGCGAATTGCTCGTCGTTGCGGAGGCATTCGCCCTCGGCATCGACGTGCTCCTCCCGGAAATGGCAGCCGCAGGACTCGTCGCGCTCCAGCGCGTCGCGGCACAGGAGTTCGGCGAGCTCGAGGAAGTCGGCCACGCGGCCGGCGCGCTCGAGGGACTGGTTGAGGGAGTCGCCGTCGCCGGGCACGTTCACGTCCTTCCAGAACTCCGCGCGCAGCTGCGGGATCTCCTGGAGCGCCCGCTTCAGGCCGGCCGCGTTGCGGGCCATGCCGCAGTGCTCCCAGAGGATGGCGCCGAGCTGCTTGTGAAAATGGCTGACGGGCTCGCGGCCCTTGATCCCGAGGAGCCGGCGGGTGTTGCCGCGGACGGCCTCCTCGGCCTGGGCGAACTCGGCGGCATCGGTCGGCGGGCGCGCGCCCGGCTTCTGCCCCGCCAGGTATTCGCTGATCGTCGCCGGCAGCACGAAATAGCCGTCGGCCAGCCCCTGCATGAGCGCCGACGCGCCCAGCCGGTTGGCGCCGTGGTCGGAGAAGTTGGCCTCGCCCAGCACGTACAGGCCGGGGACGTTGGACATGAGGTTGTAGTCCACCCACAGCCCGCCCATCGCATAGTGCACCGC
>CAZKDK010000163.1:0-8226 GCA_964551145.1 uncultured Opitutaceae bacterium
CCCGAGCTTTCCGCCGACCTCGTCGACCGCGGCTTCGTCATGGCCGGCGGCGGCTCCCTGCTCCGCGGCATCGACCGCCTGCTCAGCGAAAAGACGGGCCTGCCGGTGATCGTCGCCGACGACCCGCTCAGCGCCGTGGCCAACGGCACGGGCGTGGTCCTGAGCGACCTGAATTTCCTGCTGCCGCACTTCACCAGCGAGGCGAAGGCCTGACGCGCGGGATCCGCACCGCCCGGTTGCGGAGGGTCGGCTGCCTCGCGGGGGCGGACCGGGCAATCCGGCGGCGGCCGGAAATATTCGGATCGATTCGCGCGCCGGGCGGACTAATGTCGGCTGCTGCCCGTGCCCTCCCGCCGCTTTGATCAGGCCAAACCCTTCGCCGCCCTCGGCATTGTCGTGCTCGCGTGGATACTGCTCCCCGTCGCGGTGAAGTCGTTCGTGCGGAGCAGCATGTTCGAGGTGCAGGCGCCCGTCCTGGTCGCCGCCTCCTACGCGCGCGATCTCCAGGACTATTGGGCCGAGCGGGCGCAGTCGAAGAACGATCTGATCACCGCGGGCCGGGAGCTCCGCCGGATCTACTCCGGCTACGAGTTCGAGGCCCAGCAGACCGAGGCGCTGCGGGCCGAGATCGCCCGGCTGGAACAGCTGCTCCGCCTGCCGTCGAATCCCAAGTTCCGCCTGGAGCCGGCGCGCGTCGCCCGGCGCGACTTCACGTTCTGGTGGCAGCAGCTCACGATCCGCAAGGGGGCCAACTACGCGATCCCCGTGGGCGCCCCCGTCGTCTTCGGCGGCGGGGTCGTGGGGCGCGTGCGCGAGGTCCACGCCTACACCGCCGTCATCGACCTCATCACCAGCCCGAGCGTGCGGCTGGCGGCCAACCTCGAGGGCGACGCGCGGCCGGTCAGCTACCAGGGCGGCATCAACCCGCCCCTGTCGGCCGCCCGGGGCGTGGTCGAATTCGTGCCGCCGGACATCTTCGCCTCCGCCGCCTCCCCCAAGCGCCTCGTGACCTCCGATCTCGGCGGCGTCTTTCCGGCCGGCCTCACCATCGGCTACGTGACGCGGCTCGAGGCCAGCACCGACGGCCTGTTCAAGAGCGGCGAGGTCGCGCTCGATCCGCGCCTGTCGGAGCTGTCCGAGGTCACCGTGCTCGTGCCGCTGAACCCGCCCTAGGCACCGCCGCCCTTTCCCGCGCCCATGCACCGCCGCTGGCTGATCACGCTCGCCACCACGCTGCTGCTCTGGTGCCTCGTCGGCCAGATCAACCACACCCTCGCGCCCTATGGGGTCTCCCTGTTTGTCGGCGGACTGCTCGTGACCTTCGCCGCCCTGCGCCTGGGCCTGCGCAACGGCCTGACCGCCACGCTGCTCACCGGCCTGGCGGTCGACGCGCTCGAGCCCGTGCCGTTCGGCACCCACCTCCTCCTGTTCGCCGGGATCCACGTCGCCCTCTACCACCTGCGGACGCGCTTCCCGCGCGAGGAGACGATCCTGGGGGTCGTGACCGCGCTGCTCTCCAACCTGGCGCTCTTTCTCGCCCTCTCGTTCGTCACGCTCGGCGGCCAGCCCGCGGCGACCGGCGCCTGGATGCGGCTTCTCTGCGATCTGATCCTCTCGCAGCTCTTCATCGCCGCCGTGGCCCCGTGGTTCTTCGCCCTGCAGGAGCATGCCCTCGCCTTCGCCGGCATCGACCTGGCCGAGGAGAGCCGCCACCCGTTCTGAAGCGGCGCCCGCGATGACCGCCCCCCCTCCTCCGTCCCCGCGCCCGCCCCGCCCTGCGCCCGCCCCGGCCGGGAGCCTCCCGCCGTGAGCATCATCGAGTCCTACAAGCTGCTGCGCCCGCGCATCCTGCTGTTCCACTTCCTCATCGGCGGAATGGTGCTCGTGCTCGCGGCCGGCCTGGCCTACCGCCAGCTCTTTCGCTCCGGCGACTACGGCGAACGCGAACGCCTGCAGAACCAGCGGCGCGTGCTGGTCCCCGGCCCGCGCGGCAACATCTACGACCGCGAGGGCCGCCTCCTCGTCGGCAACCGCTCGCGGTTCGCCGTCACGCTCTATCTCGACGAGCTCCGCGGCGAATTCCGCACGGAGTACATCGACATCGTCCGCCGCTACCGGGCCAGCGAGGCCGAGGGCGACATCGCGCGGAGCGACCGGCCCTCGCCGGCCCAGCTCGAGCAGATCGCCCGCGCCCAGGTCGTCCAGCGCTACCTCGACCAGGTCGACCGGCTGCTCGGAAGAACCGACCGGGTCGACGTGCGCGGCCTCGACCGCCATTTCCGGCAGCAGCTCCTGCTGCCCTACATCCTCCTCGATGACCTCAAGCCCGAGGAATACGCCAAGCTGATCGAACGCCTGCCCGTCGCCTCGCCCCTGCAGGTCTACACCTCCAGCACCCGCTACTACCCCTTCCATGCCGCCGCGGCCCATGCGCTCGGCTACGTCGGCAGCAGCGACGAGGTCTCCATGGAGGACGTGCCGGGCGAGGATCTCAAGACCTACGCCTTCAAGGGCACCGTCGGCCGCGACGGCCTCGAGCTGCGCTATGATTCGGTGCTCCAGGGCGAGACGGGGGGCACGATCTACCGGGTCGACCCGGCCGGCTTCCGCGTCAACCCGCCCCTGCAGCGGCACATGCCGGTGCAGGGCCGCAGCTTCAACACCAGCCTGGACATCGACCTGCAGCTCGCCGCCGAGCAGGCGATCGGCCAGTTCGAGAGCCTCAAGGGCTCCGCGGTCGCGCTCGACGTGCGCACCGGCGAGGTCCTGGTGCTCGCCAGCCTGCCCGCCTACGACCTCAATGCCTTCTCGCCCCGGCTCAACGCCGAGGCCGCGCAGGACATCAACGACCGAGGCGCCTGGACCAACCGCGCCATCGGCGGCGTCTACCCGCCCGGCTCCACCTTCAAGCTGATCACCACCCTGGCCGGCCTGCGCAGCGGCCGGCTGACCACCGACCACTCCACCGCCGAGTGCGACGGCACCATGCGCATCGGCGGCCGCACGTTCTACTGCGACAACGGGCGCGGCCACCACGGCGTCATCGCCCTGCGCGAGGCCATCGCGCAGAGCTGCGACGTCTTCTTCTACACCTACGGCCTGCAGATCGGACCGGACCTCATGGCGGCCGAGGCCCGCCGCTTCCACCTCGACCGGCGCACCGGCATCGACCTGCCCAACGAGACCGCGCGGATGTTCATCCCCGACCCCGCCTGGAAGCAGAAGGCCCGCAGCGAGGCCTGGTTCGCGGGGGACAGCGCCAATATGGCCATCGGTCAGGGTTTCATCGGCGTCACGCCCCTCGGCATGGCCTGCTTCGTCGCCTCGCTGGCGCGCGGCGAGACGACCACGCTGCCCACCATGGTGCACGATCCGAACCGTCCGCCCCAGCACACCGCACCCATCGGCCTCGCGCCCGGCCAGTACGCCGCAATCCTGGACGGCATGGAGGGATGCACCACGGAGGGCACCGCCAAGATCCTGAATTCGGATTTCCTGCGCATCCCCGGCCTGCGCATCGCCGGCAAGACCGGCACCGCGCAGGTCGGCCCCCAAGGCGCGCAGACCAACATCGCCTGGTTCGTCTGCTTCGCTCCGGTAGACGACCCGCGGATAGCCGTGGCGGTTGCGATCGAGGGCGATCAGCCCGGCGAGACTTTCGGCGGCGGCCGCTACGCCGCGCCGGTCGCCCAGGCCATCCTGAAAGCCTGGTACGAAAAGCAGCACCGCCCGGCCCCGGCCGCCGTGGCGGCCGAGCAATAGCCGATAGCCAATAGCCGATAACAGATCGGGGAAATTGGCTATTGGCTATTTTCTATTGGCTATCGCGCGCGCGCTCCGGGCGCGCGCGAACACCGCCGCCGGCTCGGGCCAGGTGGCCCGGGGCCCATAACGGAGCCGCTGCAGCTCGGCGATCACGCTGCCGCCGGCGGATGCCGCCCGCCGCGGCGCCAGCTTCCGCAGCCAGCGGCCCGCGCAGCGCCGCACCGGATCCGGGCGCCCGCCCGCCCGCGGTCCGCGCACCCGCCACCACCACGGCCGGCCCCGGCGCCACCACCAGGCGGCCGCTGCCACGCCGGCCGCCGCCGCGCCGAGCCAGCCCGCCGCCCGCAGCAGGTGCCACGGGCGGCGGATCCACGCACCCAGCCGGGCGCCCGCGCCCGCCATCGCGGACCGCAGGCTCGCGCGGAGGCGGGTGACCGCTTCCCGCAGCGAGGTCAGCAGCTCCACCTGGGCGCGCTGGTCGAAATTGACGATCCGGCGGTACCAGATGATGCGGAGGGCATCGAGCCGCGCCTGCCAGCTCCGGTCCAGCCGCCGCCCCCCGTCCACCCCGGCCGCCAGACCCGGATCGGCGGCGGAGACGACGGGCGCGCCGGCGGTCGGATCCACCCGGAACCAGCCGGAGTTCCCGTCGTAGACTTCACACCACGCGTGCGCCTGGGAGTTGCGCACCATGAAATAGTTCTCGAACCCGTTCCAGTCGCCGCCCCGGAACCCCGTGACCGCACGCGTCGGAAAACCCGCCGCCCGCGACAACAGGGTGAACGCGGCGGTGAACAGCTCGCAGTGTCCCGGCAGATCGGACTCCAGCCAACGCACGGCCGGGTCGCCGGGCCCCGGCGGGAGCGCGACCTTCAGCGAGTAGCCGTGCTTCCGCACCAGCCATCCCGCGGCCCGCGCGGCGAATTCCCTCGGACCGGGCGCAAGTCCGCCCGTGATGGCCGCCACCGCGCGCCGCAGGGCCTCCAGGTCGCCCGGCGCCGCCGGGAGCTCCAGGGTCGTCAGAGGATAGGAGGCGCGCCGCTCGGCCGCGGCCGCCGGGCGCGCGGCATTGTCCGCCGGCGCCTCCCGGGCAGCGCGCAGTCCGCCGGCGAAATCCGGGTCCGGCACCTCGCCGTCGGCCCGCATGCCTTCCACCCGGTAGGCGGTCATCGTGGCCGGCTCGTTGCGCAGCGCGAGCGATCCCAGCCGGGCCTGCCGCTGCACCCATTGCGGTTCCTGGAGACGCAGCTGATGGAAAGGCCCGGTGAGCGGTAGATACCGGCTGATTCCGGCCTCCAGGTAGAAGGTCCAGAAAACCGGCGGTTCCCGGGGCGGCGGCAGCATGCCCGGCACGAATGAGCGCATCCGTGTGGAGACGGCCATTTCTCCCAGCAGGCGGCGCGAGGTCCGGAACTCGCCGGACCGGTATTCGTCGAGCACCACCATGCGCCAGTAGGGCACGACCGGCACCCGCGCCGCATCCGACACGTCAACCCGCAGCGCGACCGAGTCGTCCTGCTGGATGTCGACCACGTCGCCGAGCTTGATCGAATCCGAGAAGCCCGTGCGCGACTTCGCCGTCAGCAGGCGGCCGAGGAAGAATCCGCTGTCGATTTGGAAGCGCGGCACCGACACGAACAGCAGGGCGGAAACCGCGACGACGCCCAGATAGAGCAGGCCGCCCAGTGCGAGCAGGCGGAAATCCGCCACCTCCCGCGCCCGCCGGCCCAGCCGCCGCCAGTCGCACCGGGCCCAGGCCGGCTCCCGGCCGGACGCTGGCGCCAGCCGGCCGGCCGCCGCCGCCCCGCCGGCCCCGGCCGCCTCCATCAGCGTGATCACGAACAGCAGCGACAGCGCCACGGCCGTGAAGAGCAGGATCTGCGCGGCGAACGACAGCGAAACCGTCAGCACCCCCGTCGCCATCACCAGGATCAGCCCGAGCGCGATGATCTGCAGGTCGTCGCGCTTTCTCCGGTAGCTCACGCCGCGATAGAGCAGCAGCAGGAGGTTGAGCCGGATCATCGCCGGCAGGACCTCCCCCGTCAGATAGAGGTCGCACGCGAACCACGCGACGATCGCCGGGAAGGCCAGCGTGTGCACCCGCGCGGGCACCCGCGCCGGCAGGTCGGGCCGGACGAGGGCCGCGAGCACCGCCGCGAACGCCAGTCCGGCCAGCGCCCCGGCCCGCACGTCGAGCGCCCACACGCCCGCGATCGCGATCAGCGCGAGCGCGCCGCCGAGCAGCCACCGCAGCTGCTGCAGCTCGTCGGGATCAAGTCGTGGCCGTTTTTTCTCCATCGAGATAGGCGGCGACCTCGCGGACGCCGTCGGGGGCGAAGCGGATCGTCGGCAGGCCGGCGAAATCCTGGCGGGTGGCACCCGCGGCACCGGCGCCGGCGGCGGCCGGGGCCGCGGCGGCGCGGCCCGGCGGCGGCAGGACCGCCAGCTGGTCGAGAAACGACTCGAGATCGCGCATCCGGCGGATCGCGATCGACTCCCCGCCGTCGATGGCGGCGCGGGCCAGCCGTCCCGCCGTAAACAGATCCTCGGCCAGCGTCGCCGCGAGGCGGCACAGGAGTTCGAACTGCTCCTCGCGCGGCCACTGGGCGGCCGGGGTCTCCACCCACAGCGCCAGCCGCGCCGCGCGCTCGGCCGCGAACTGGCGCGCCATGAGCTGGCGCAGCCGCGCGCTCGCCTTCCAGTGGATGAGGCGGTGCGAGTCGCCCGGAAGAAAACGCCGCAGGGCGAGCAGATCGCCGCTCGCGCCGGGGCGGCTCACGCGCTCGCCCTCCGCGAGCCGCGCCGCGCCCGTCGTCCGCGCCAGCCGGTACTCGACCGGCGCCGGCCAGACCACCGCCGCGCGCCGCAGTCGGGTGCCCTGGCTCTTGCGCAGGAAACCGAACGGGAAGGACGAGCCGACCGCGGTCAGCTCGACGGCCACGCGGCCCCGGCGCGCCGGCGTGAACAGCCAGTCCAGCTGCGCCTGGCAGCCCGGATCGAGGCGCTCGCGGAGCCAGACGACGCCGCGCGCCGCATCGCGCTCGCGCCGGTTCCACGCGGCGCGAATCTCGGCCGAGGTGGCCGTCACGGTCGACTCGGCCCGCGGCGCCTCCAGGGGCAGCGGTCGCGCGCCCAGCTCGAACCACAGCCCGTGCACGGGCAGCCGGCGCCGCCGGTTCCACAGCTCGAGCGTCACCGCCGCCTCCCGCCCGGCGCGCAGGGGCGGCGCCAGCCGCAGGCGCCAGCAGGCCCCCTGGGAGTTGAGCCGGGACATCACCCCGCTGAGAATCAGGGACGCCAGCAGGATCGAAAGGGTGATGAAGAGGATGTTGTTGGCCGTGTTGTAGGCGGCCGACCCGATGCCCAGCGCAAGGCCGATCAGCGCCAGGCCGGCCACCGTCGGTCGCACCCGTTGCTCGCGGGCCGGGTAGACGAGCGACCAGAGCAGTTCGCTCCAGCGGAAGCGCCGGAGCCCCCGGCGCCCGGGGCCTTCCCAGTCCGAGCTCGGATTCAATGTCTCACCGTTGGCTTTCATCCGGGTCTCCTCGCTCGAAGTTCCAAGTGCCAAGTGGGGGAAGATCACGGCCTCCGGCCGACTTGCGCTGTTCTGGGGATTCCTTGGAACTTGATACTTGGGACTTGGAACTTGTCCCGGTTCTCAGACCGGGACCGGTATTGCCGCGACGATGCGGCGGAGCGCCGCCGCGACCGCCGTGCGCTCCTCCAGCGGGTCGGACGCCTGGCGGACCAGGTCCAGCCGGTGTCCGAGCACGGGCAGCACCATTTCCAGGACATCCTCGGGCAGCACGAAATCGCGGCCGTTGACCAGCGCCCGCGATTGCGCCGCCGTCTTGAGCGCCAGGCCGCCGCGCACGCTGACGCCGGCCGCGAACTCCGCCTCCGTCCGCGTGGCCGTCACGATCTTGAGCACGAAGTCGAGGACGCTGTCCTCCAGAAAGACCTGCGTGACCAGCTCCTGCAGCTTCAGCATCTCGGCGCGCTGCACCACCGGGTTGAGCTCGATCGAATCGTAGGTTTGCCGCGGCGATCGCAGGATCTCCCGCTCGTCGGGCGCGTCCGGATAGCCCATGCGGATCCGCATCAGGAAACGGTCCATCTGGCTTTCCGGCAGCGGAAACGTCCCCTCGTAGTCGATCGGGTTCTGCGTCGCCATCACCATGAACGGCGCGCCGACCGGATGCGCCCGGCCGTCGACGGTGACCTTGGCCCGGTCCATCACCTCGAGCAGCGCCGACTGGGTCTTGGGGGTGGCGCGGTTGATCTCGTCCGCCAGCACGATGCTGGCGAAGATCGGGCCCGGCTTGAAGACGAACTCCTTCACGCGTTCGTCGTAGATGTCGACGCCGGTGACGTCGCTCGGCAGCAGGTCGCTGGTGAACTGGATACGGTTGAACGGGCAGTCCATCGAGCGCGCCAGCGCGTAGGCCAGCGTGGTCTTGC
>CAZKDK010000164.1:0-5908 GCA_964551145.1 uncultured Opitutaceae bacterium
GCCGATCACGAACAGGCCGACGACGGTGGGATTGACTCTGGTTTTCACGGCAGGGCGTTTCGGGATGACGCGCCACGGACGGAGGCGGACCCGATCCCGGGGCCGGCCCGGCCGCAGGCGCTGGGGGCGAGTTTGTCCATTTTTTGCCTTCTGTCTAAGCTTTCTCTCCGCCCCGGGTCAGGAAATCGCGCACCCGCTCGTCCCCGCTCCCGGCGGCCAGTTCGCGGGGCCGGCCCTCCGCAATGATGCCGTGCGCCCCGGCGTCGAGCATGATCACGCGGTCGGCCAGCGCATAGATGCTCGCCAGTTCGTGCGACACGATGACCATCGTCGTGCCGAGGGTGTCGCGGATCTGCAGGATCAGTTCGTCGAGCTTGCGCGAGGTCACCGGGTCGAGGCCGGCGGACGGCTCGTCGAAAAAGACGATGCGCGGGTCGAGGGCCAGCGCGCGGGCCAGGCCCGCCCGCTTGCGCATGCCGCCGCTGAGCTCGGCCGGGAAGTAGTCCTCGAACCCGGCCAGCCCGACCTGGGCCAGCTTCAGGGTCACGATCTCCTCCCGTTCCCGCCGGCTGAGCGCGGTGTATTGCTCGAGGGGCAGCGCGACGTTCTCACCCACCGTCATGGAACTCCACAACGCCGCGCTCTGGTAGAGCACGCCGAAGGTCCGCAGCAGGACGCGCCGGGCCGCCAGGTCGGCGTCCGTGAAACTCTCGCCGAAATAGCGCACCGTGCCCTGGGCCGGCTTCTGCAGGCCGATCATATGGCGCAGCAGCGTCGTCTTGCCGCAGCCGCTGCAGCCGATGACAAAGAAGAGTTCGCGCTCCCGCACCGCGAAGGTGATCCCGCTGAGCACCACCGTGTCGCCATACCGGCATTCGAGGCCCGCGACCTCGACGACCGGGGCGTCCGAAACGGCGGCGGGACCCGCCGCGAGGGGTTCGGCGTTGGCGTTCATACCCCCAGCACGTTGTACAGGACGGCGAAGATCGCGTCCGCCGTGATGATCAGCAGGATCCCGGTGACCACCGCCGAGGTGGCCGCGTGACCGACGCCGGCGGCGCTGCGCTCGCTCTGCATGCCGCGCAGGCACCCGGCCGCGGCCACGATGAGGCCGAAGACCACGCTCTTCACCAGGCCGGAGGACACGTCGGACAGGTCGATGATCGACTGCGTCTCGATCCAGTAGGCGCTCGGCGGGATGTCGAGCACCGACGCCGAAACGACCATGCCGCCGAGCACTCCCAGGCAGTTGGCATAGAGCGCGAGCAGCGGCATCATCAGCGTGAGCGCGAGCATGCGGGGCATGACGAGGAACTCGACCGGCGCGATGCCGAGGGTCTCGAGCGCGTCGATCTCCTCGCCGGCCTTCATGTTGGCGATCTGGGCCGCGAACGCCGCCCCGGTGCGGCCCGCCAGGACCACGGCCGCCATCATCGGCCCCATCTCGCGCACCACGGCGAGGCCGACCAAGTCGGCGACGAAGATGTCGGCGCCGAACTGCCGGAGTTGCACCGCGGCCTGGTAGGCCATGATGAGGCCGGTCAGCAGACTGATGAGGCTGACGATCGGCAGGGCCATGGCCCCGCACTGCTGCATCTCCGAAAAGCAGTCGCGCCAGCGGAACCGCCCCGGCCGCCGGAGCAGCCCCAGGGCGCTCAGCGTGCACTGGCCGATGAAATCCGAGAAGTCGCGGATCTGCCTCCCCAGGCCGGTCGCGGCCACGCCCACCACGGCGAGGAGGTTGTGGGAATGGTCGAAGGGCACGCGCGTGTCCCGCCCGTGCGTCAGCTGCGCCGCGAGGTCGCGGACCGTCTGCGGGAGCGCGCTGACGTCGCAGGCGGCGCCGGATTCGCGGCACCAGCGATCGATCTCGTGGACGAACCGCACCAGCGAGCTGTCCCAGCGCTCCAGGCTCCCCGGACGCACCAGCACCGAGGCCGGCCGGCGGTCGCCGATCGCGTCGGCCCAGGCGGGCAGCGGATCGGTGATGCGCCAGGCTCCGCCGAGCTCCACGATCAGCCGGTCTCCCTCCAGGCTGGTCGCGACGCGCGCTTGCATGGGCACCGCTGTCATCTCCCCCACTCTCGGCGGAACCGCCCCGCTGCACCAGAATTTTCTCGCCGGGTCCGGGGGCGCGGCCGCACGCCCGGGCCGCGACAATTTCGTGGCGTTCGGCGGGAACGGCGTTTCGATGCCTGCCGGCATGCGCTTCCGGACCATCCTGTTCGATCTCGACGGCACGCTGCTGGACCATCTCCCGGCCATCCACCGGAGCTACGCCCACACCCTCCCGCGCCTCGGCCTGCCCGCGCCGACCCGCGAGCAGGTGCGGCGGGCGATCGGGGGAGGCCTGGTCAACGCCATGCGCCGGTTCGTGGGCGAGGCCGACCTGCCCCGCGCCCTGAGGATCTACCGGGCCCATTGGGACCGCACGATGCTCGAGGGCGTGGCGCTCATGCCCGGGGCCGCCGAGCTGCTGCGGGCGCTGCGGGCCCGCGGCTGCACCCTCGGCGTCCTGACCAACAAGCACGGCCCGTCCTCCCGCGCGGTGTGCCGGCACCTCGGGATCGCCGCGCTGTTCGGCGTCATCGCCGGCGCGGAGGACACGCCCTGGCTGAAGCCGGACCCCCGCCTCACGGCCCATGTCCTTGCCGCGCTCGACGCCCGGCCCGCCGGCGCCTGCCTGATCGGCGACTCGCCCTTCGACGCCGAGACCGCCCGAAACGGCGGGCTGCCGGCCTATCTCGTCACCACGGGCACCCACGGCCGGGCGGAACTCCGGGCCGCCGGGGCGGAACATGTCTACCGCAACCTGCGCTCGCTGGCGCGCGGCGTCTTCGGCCTCCGGCTCACCGCTGCGCCCGCCGGCCCGGCCGCATAGTTGTGGCCGGGGTCGCCGACCCCGGCTACATCGCCTCTGATTCAGCGCGTAGGGGCGCAGACTTGCTGCGCCCTTGCGCGATCTTGGCGCCTGGAATCCCTGTCCTCTGTGCCTCCGTCCTCTGTACCTCCGAGCGCAGCGCCGCGGAGCTAGTCCTCGTCCTCGACCGCGCCCGTGCCGTCGCAGATCGGACAGGCCAGCGTGCCGGCGCCGCCGCATTCCGGGCATCCTCCCGCACGGTGGTCCGGGTCGGCGAGCAGCTCGAGCTGTCCCTCCTCCATCACACCGCGGCCGTCACAATTCGGGCAGTTGATCACGCCCTTTCCACCACATCGCGTGCAGGTCGGCATTGCTGGTTCCTTTCCGGGGGTTGAGGCCCAAACCTACGCCAGGTCTCCTCGTCTGTCAGCCCCGCGGCGCGCCGGTTCCATCCGCCCGGCCGGCCGCGGAGGCGACCTTCAGCCGGTTCCCTCCAGGGCCTTGCGGGCGCACTCGGGGCACACGCCGTGGGACGTCTTTACGTCCAGTTTTTGCGCGAGAAACGCCTCCACGGGAATCCATTCGCCGTTGTAATCGATCTTCCGGCACCAAGCGCACATCTTGAGGAAGCCCTCCAGGTGGCGCAGGCGCCCCAGGAGGCGCCGCGTCAGCACCGCCACGACCAGCCAGACCGCCAGCACCACCACGGTTTCCATCAGGCTTTCGTGCCAGTCCGGCACCTTGGATCCCCCGAAAAGCAGGCCGGGCAGATTCAACAGTTCGTCGAGCCAGGACAGGGCGATGACGAACACGAATCCGATCGATTCATAACCGAGGACGCGTTGGGGCCTGGAGCGGGAGTTCATGGCGGCGGGTCAGGGGCAGTATTCGGCGCGGCTGCGCTGGCCAGCCATTGGAACGGCCCCGGCGCGAACGCAAGCCCGGATGCGCGCCGCCCCGGGAGGCACTTCCGCGCTTCCCCTCGCGGGATCCTTGTCTATCAGTGAAGCCGGTGCCCGATTCCCCCTCCAGCCTCGCCGGCGTGCTCGAGCGCGTCATCTTCCTCAACGAGGAGAATCACTACACGATCGCCGAATTCCGCCGCGAGGACACCGACGAGAAGGTCACCATCGTCGGCCCCCTGCCCGGCGTGCAGTGCGGCGAGACCCTGCGCATCACCGGCCGGTGGACGCGCCACAGCCAGCATGGCGACCAGTTCAAGGTCGAGTCCTTCACTTCCGAGCTGCCCTCGTCCGTCCACGGCATCCGCCGCTACCTCGGCAGCGGCCTCGTCCCGGGCATCGGCCGCGTGTACGCCAACAAGATCGTCGACGAGTTCGGCACCGACACCTTCCGCGTGCTCAGCGAGGAGTCCGCGCGCCTGCGCCGCGTGCCGGGCATCGGCCCGAAGCGCGCGGCCGCCATCAAACAGGCCTGGGACGAGCAGCGCGCCCTGCGCGAGATCCACATCTTCCTGCAGACCTACGGCGTGACCACCTCCCAGTGCGTCAAGCTCGTGAACCGCTATGGCGGCCAGGCCAAGTCGGTGCTGCTGGCCGAGCCCTACCGGGTGGCCCGCGAGATCGAGGGCATCGGCTTCAAGACGGCGGACCGCATCGCCATCAACCTGGGCTTTGCCAACGATGCCCCGCCCCGGATCGACGCCGGCATCCTCTACGCGCTCGAGACGCTGCAGGAGGAGGGCCACACCGCCTACCCGGCCGGGGCCCTGCGCGACTACTGCACCCAGTTGCTGGAGACGACCGCCGACCGCGTCGGCGCCCGGCTCCAGACCCTCGTGGAGCAGAAGGCCCTCGTGCGTCACGCCGGCGCCGGCCCGACGGACGACGCATTGATCCAGACCTCCGCCAACGACCGCACCGAGCAGCGGATCGCCGCCGCCGTCGCGCGCATCGAGCGGGTCGCATCGAGCCTGCCGCCGATCAACGTCGACGCTGCGCTGGTCTGGGCGCAGCAACGGGCCGGCTTCACCTTTCACGAACTGCAGGCCGCCGCCGTCCGCCGGGCCCTCACGCACAAGCTCAGCGTCCTCACCGGCGGACCCGGCACCGGCAAGACCTCGATCCTGCGGACGCTCGTCGCGATCCTGAAGGCCAAGCACGTGCGGGTCCACCTCGCCGCCCCCACCGGCCGGGCCGCCCAGCGCCTCGCCGAGACCACCGGCGGATTTGCCTCCACCATCCACCGCCTGCTGAAATTCGACGCCGCCAAGGGCGGCTTCACCGTCAACGAATCCGCGCCGCTGGCGACCGATTTCCTCGTCGTCGACGAGGCCTCCATGCTCGACGCCCGGCTCGCCGCGGCGTTGTTCGCCGCCGTGCCGTCCCGCGCGCACCTGCTGCTCGTCGGCGACGTCGACCAGCTCCCGTCGGTCGGGGCCGGCAACGTGCTCAAGGACCTGATCGCGGAGGGCCAGGCCGACGGCCAGGCGGCCCGGTCGGCGCCCGGGCCGTCCATTCCCGTCACCCGCCTCACCGCCATCTATCGCCAGCAGGACCAGAGCCTGATCGTCACCACGGCCCATGCCATCAACGGCGGCGATCCGCAGCCCCCGCCGGTGACCACCGATCTCGCCGCCCTGCCGGCCTGGGGCGACCTCCATTTCATCGCCGCCAGCTCGGCCGAGGACTGCCTGGCGAAGGTGCTCGCGCTCTGCACCGAATTCATCCCGCGCCACTTCCACTGGGTGCACCCGATCAACGATGTGCAGGTGCTCGCGCCCATGCACAAGGGAGTGGCGGGCGTGAGCAACCTCAACCTGCAGCTCCAGGCCGCGCTGAACCCCCGCCGCGGCGGCCTGCGCACGGCCGCGGGGGAGTTCCGCCCCGGCGACAAGCTCATCCAGCTGCGCAACAACTACGACAAGGGCGTGTTCAACGGCGACATCGGCACCGTCGTCTCGATCGATCCCGAGGCCGGCTCCCTGGCGGCGGATTTCGACGGCGAACGCCACGAGTTCGCGCGCGGCGACCTCGCCGACGTCGCCCTCGCCTACTGCATCAGCATCCACAAGAGCCAGGGCAGCGA
>CAZKDK010000164.1:6008-8167 GCA_964551145.1 uncultured Opitutaceae bacterium
TCGCCGACGTCGCCCTCGCCTACTGCATCAGCATCCACAAGAGCCAGGGCAGCGAATACCCCGTGGTCGTGATCCCCCTGCTCAAGGCGCATTTCGTGATGCTGCAGCGCAACCTGCTCTACACCGCGCTCACCCGCGGCCGGAAGAAGGTCTTCCTCGTCGGCGAGGCCGCCGCCTACACGATGGCCGTGCGCAACAGCGAGTCGAAGCAGCGCTGCACGCACCTGCGGGAGCAGCTCCGCTTCGCCGCCGCAGGCGGGCGGACCTGAACCGCCCAGCCGCCGGCGCCCCTCCTCCGCCGGGACCGCCGGACGGGCCCGGGCGCGGCTTTGTCGGCGGGCGGATGGCGTCGGCGGCGGTTTGGCCATAGATTGGGGACGATTTGCGTCCCGTTCCAGCGATGAACCTCCCTCTCCCCGCGCTCCGGATCGCCGGCGCCTGGTGCGCCGGTTTGCTGGCCTGCGTCCGGCTGGGCG
The DNA here is from genome assembly GCA_964551145.1 of uncultured Opitutaceae bacterium. Lineage (GTDB taxonomy): Bacteria > Verrucomicrobiota > Verrucomicrobiia > Opitutales > Opitutaceae > Fen-1467. The sequence continues at coordinate 6,485 of CAZKDK010000164.1, forward strand.
CCGGCGAAATCACCGTGTTCGCCGCGGCCAGCCTCTCGGACGCGCTCGGCGAGCTGGCCGCCACCTACCGCCAGGCCACCGGCGACACCGTGCGGCTCAACCTCGGCGCGTCGAGCACCCTCGCCCGCCAGATTCGGGAAGGGGCGCCCGCCGACCTGTTCTTCCCGGCCGACGAGGCCAAGATGGACGAGCTGGCCCGCGCGGGATTGATCGATGCGGCGACGCGCCGGAGCCTTCTGTCCAACGTCCTCGTCGTCGTGGTCGCGGCCGACAGCCCGCTGCACCTGGCGTCGGCCCGGGACCTCGCTGCGGCCGGCGTGCGCCGGCTGGCGGTCGCCGAGCCGGAGACCGTCCCGGCCGGCATCTACGCGCGGGAGTACCTCGAGAAGGCCGGTCTCTGGGAGATCCTGGCGCCGAAGATCGTGCCGGCCGAAAACGTCCGGGCCGTCCTGGCCACCGTGGCCAGCGGCGACGCGGACGCGGGATTCGTCTATCGCACCGACGCGCTCGCCTCCCAGACGGTCCGGGTGGCCTGGGTCGCGCCGCGGGAGGACGGGCCCCGCATCTCGTATCCGCTGGCCGTGGTCGGCGGCGCGAAGAATCCCGGCGGCGCCCGGCGCCTCCTGGCGTGGCTGGCCTCCCCCGCGGCCCGACCGGTGTTCGCCAAGTACGGATTCATCGTCGATCCTTGACGCCCGGTGCCGTCTTCTCCCGTGTCCATCGACATCTGGCAGGTCGCTTGGTTCACCGCGTGGGTCGCCGCGGCCGGGACCCTGTTGATCCTGCCGCCGGGGGTCGCGCTCGGCTGGCTGCTGGCGCGGCGGGAATGGCGCGGAAAGGCCCTGGTCGAGACGGTGGTGGCCCTTCCGCTGGTGATGCCGCCGGTCGCGACGGGGCTGATCCTCCTGCGCCTGCTGGGACGGCGGGGCCTGGTTGGCCGCTGGTTCGAGGCCGCGTTCGGCACGGGCATCGTGTTCACATGGCGGGCGGTGGTCATCGCCGCGGCCGTGATGTCCTTCCCGCTGCTCGTGCGCACGGCGCGGCTCGCGTTCGAGGGCGTCAATCCTCGGTTCGAGCAGGTGGCGCGCACGCTCGGCGCCGGACCGTGGCGGACCTTCGCGACGATCACGCTGCCGCTGGCCGCGCGCGGGCTCGTGGCCGGCGCCGTCCTGGCGTTCGCCCGCGCCCTCGGCGAGTTCGGCGCCACCATGATGGTCGCGGGCTTCATCCCCGGCCGCACGGCGACGCTGGCCCTTTCCATCTACCACCTGGTCCAGCTCAGCCGCGATGACGCCGCCTGGGTGCTGCTGGCCGTGTCGGCCGGCCTGGCGTTCGGCGCGCTCTGGCTGAGCGAACTCCTGCTGCGGAGGAAACCGTCGTGAACCTCGAGATCACCGGACTCCGGCTTCCCCTCGCGCCGTTAGTGCTCGCGGCTGACGCGCGGCTCGACGCGCGCGTCACCGGAATCTTCGGTGCCTCCGGGGCGGGCAAGACCTCGCTGCTCGAGGCCGTCGCCGGACTGCGGCGGCCCGCGGCCGGACGGATCATCCTCGACGGGACCGTGCTCTCGGATGCCGCCGGAGGCATTTTTCTCCATCCGGAGCGGCGCGCCATCGGGTACGTCCCGCAGGACGGGGCGCTGTTCCCGCATCTGACCGTGCGGCAGAACCTGTGCTACAGCCA
>CAZKDK010000165.1:0-8098 GCA_964551145.1 uncultured Opitutaceae bacterium
GGCCGGCTGAATACAATGCCAACTAATAGTTGACATCGGTCGATGGATCCGTGCGGCGAGGGACCCGCCGGACGGCCGATGCCGACGCGGCGATCCGGCTGCCGCTCACAGCCCGGCGCGCCACTCGCGCAGGTACTCCACGAGCGCCGCGAGCGCCGCGGCGGCCACGGCCTCCTGCATCTCCACGCGCGCGGCGCCCGGCCGCTCGATCGCCCCCGGACGCATGACCCAGAGGTGATCGGGCCGCCGGTGCGCCAGCGCCCAGTAGGCTGACGGATGCGCCACGCCCCGGGCCGGCGCCGGCTCGGCGTACCCGGTGGTGGCCAGCGCCAGGTCGCTGCCGAAAAGCGCGCAGGCCCCGCGGGCCATCTGCTCGGCGACCTCCAGCGACACCGCGTCGACCGCCGCGGCCCGGTCCCGGTCCACCCCGAGGTGCCGCACCTTCTCGTCCAGCGTGTAGGCGGTCATTCCGCCGAGGAAGAAATCCGACGCCCCGGAGATGGCCCCGATCGCGGCCTGCAGCCGGCCGCAGGTCAGGCTCTCGGCCACCGCCAGCGTGAGCCGCGGCTCGCGCAGCATGAGTTGCCTCAGTTCATTCATGGCGCCGGGTCGCCGCCTCAGTCGATCTCGATGCCCACCGGGCAGTGGTCGCTGCCCAGGATCCCGGGCGAGATCCAGGCGCGCTTCAGCCGCGGCCGCAGCGCCGCCGAGATGACGAAGTAGTCGACGCGCCACCCGATGTTGCGGGCGCGGCAGTTCATCATCGGGCTCCACCAGGTGTAGTGGCCCGGCCCCTTCTCGAATTCGCGGAAGGTGTCCACGTACCCCGCCGTGAGCAGCGCGCCGAAGCTCGCCCGCTCCTCGTCGGTGAAGCCGGCGTTGCGCCGGTTGGTCTTCGGGTTGGTCAGGTCGATCTCCGTGTGCGCCACGTTGAGATCGCCGCAGAAAACCACCGGCTTCGTCCGCTCCAGATTCCGCAGGTACTTCCGGAACGCCGGATCCCACTGCTGCACGCGGTAGTCGAGCCGGGTCAGCCCCCGCTGCGAGTTGGGCGTGTAGACGTTCAGCAGCCACCAGCCGGGGAACTCCGCGGTGATCACGCGGCCCTCGCCGTCATGGGCGGGCGCGCCGATCCCGAACGTCACGTTCCGCGGCTTCTTCCGGAAAAACATCGCGGTGCCGGCGTAGCCGCGCTTGACCCCGGAGTTCCACACGGCCTCCCATCCCTTCGGCCAGACGACGTGCTGGACGTCGCCGGGATGACACTTGGTCTCCTGCAGGCAGAACACGTCCGCGCGCGAGTCCGCCAGGATGTCCGCGAATCCTTTTTTCAGCACCGACCGCACGCCGTTGACGTTCCAGGAGACGAGTCTCATGCGCACCGCCATCATCGCCTTTCCGTGTCATTCCTGCAACCTTGGGTTTGCCTTGGCGCGGGGAATCCGTCTGTTGGCATCCGCACATGTCCGTCTTCTCGCACCTGCCGCTCGGGTGTCGCATTCCCGACCGTCTGCATGCCGTCTCGTGCAGCCTGCCCACGCTGCGCGACCTGGTCGGCTACGAGGAAAAGGAGCCCGCCGTCGCCGCGCGCGTCACCCAGGGCTATCCGCGCTTCGTCCTGCACCCCTGCGTGCGCCGCCTCGCCGCCGAGCTGGCGCGGCGGCACGGCCTGACCGGCCGGACGCTGTGGCTGACGACATCGGCCCGGAGCGCGGCCGAGCTGGCGGCCCATCTGCTCGCCGTCCCGGCCGGGCGCGGCGGCGCCATCGCCCCGTTCGCCGCCGGCGGGCTGCACGGCGCCGCCCATCCGGAAAACCCGGACCTGTTCGCCGAGGCCAAGACCTATCTCCAGAACACGGGCATGTTCCTGGGGTCGCGCGAGGCCGAGGACGCCCTCGTGCGGCTGGGCGCGCAGGCCGCGGCCGAGCCGGAGACGCTCTGGCCGGGCGACGCTCGCGCGGAGATCAACCGCGTGCTGCGGCGCGCCCTGCCCGGCACGGAGGACGCCGACCGCTTCCCGGCCTGCAGCGGCATGAACGCCGTCTATGCCGCCTTCCGCGCCGTCAGCGAGCTGCAGGCCGCCCGCGGCCGCACCCTCTGGGTGCAACTCGGCTGGATCTACCGCGACACCACGGCCATCCTCCGGCGGTTCGTGCCCGATGGCGGGCGGGATTACATCGCCGTGACGGATGTCGCCGACTTCGCGGCGCTCGAACGGCTGTTCGCGGAAAAGGGCAGCCGGATCGCCGGGGTGTTTGCCGAGACCCCCACGAATCCGCTGATCCAGACGCCCGATGTGCCCGCCCTCGCCGCCCTGGTCCGGAGCCATGGCGCCCGCTTGGTGCTCGACCCCAGCATCGCGTCGCTGTTCTGCGTCGACGTGCTGCCGCACGCCGACGTCGTCGTGAACAGCCTCACCAAATTCGCAGGGAGCGAGGGCGACATCCTGGCGGGCCTGGTGGTGGTGAATCCCGCGGGGCGCGACGCCGCCGCGCTTCGCCGGATCGTCGCCCGGGACCTCGAGCCGGTCTATCCGCGCGATCTCGCCCGGCTCGCCGCGGAGATCGGCGGCTACGAGCAGCTGATGGCGCGGCTCAACGCCGCCACGCCGCAAGTCGCGGCGTTCCTCGAGGCGCACCCGAGGGTCCGCCGGGTCTACTGGGCGCTCGCGCCGGAATCGCGCGCGCAGTACCGGGAGATCGCGCGGGCGCCCGACGCCGTGGGCGGCATGCTCAGCTTCACGCTGAAGACGCCGCTGGCGCCCTTCTATGACGCGGTGCGGCTGCCGAAGGGGCCAAGCTTTGGCATGAAGCGCTCGTTGATCTCGCCCTTCATGTACATCGCCCACTACGACTTGGTTAAGGACGCGACCGGCCGGGCCGAGCTGGCGGCCAGCGGGATCGACCCGGACCTCCTGCGCCTCTCGATCGGAACCGAGCCGGTGGATGACATCATCGCCGCACTCGCCGAGGCGCTGGAGGCCGGTCCGGCCAAGGGTTGGGTGTAGGGTGTAAAGTGCATGGCGGGTGGCGGAGGAATCAGAGGTCGCGCGCCGGGGTAGGCCAGTCAGGCCGCCAGCCGCGGTCGGGTAACGCCCCATACCGCGCAGGCGGGTACGCGTGTAACCTCAACCGGGGCGAGGTCATGATCTCATGGTCGCGCCTCCGTTCCAGAGAGGACACCGACGGTCCGCAGCGAAGATCAACCGCGTCCCCTGCCGGGAACACTGCCTGTTTTCGACAGAGCAGCCTCCTTCCAAAACCTCAGGCTCCAACAGAAAGAGATATGAAACTAAACAAACTCGTCGCTTTTTCCATCATCGCGACCGCCTCGGTCTCCATGTTCGCCTCCTCGGACACCGACCGCAAAATCGAGGACGCTGCCAAGGCGTCCTACAACTACCGCACCGTCCTCAATGATCAGGTGACGGTCAAGTCCGATGAAGGCGTCGTCACGCTCACCGGCGTGGTCGCCGATCGGGATCTGAAGACTCTCGCCGAAGACACCGTGAGCAATCTCCCGGGGGTCCTGCGCGTCGACGATCAGATCACCCTCGATCCCGCGCTCAAGGAGCACTCAGACGCCTGGATCGCCTTCAAGATCCGCACCCAGTTGCTCGTCCGGTCCAACGTCAGCTACGCCAATACGAAGGTCGAAGTGAAAGACGGCATCGTGACCCTGACCGGCACGGCCGAAAACCTCGCGCAGAAGGAACTCACGGGCGAGTACGCGAAGGAGATCGATTGGGTGAAATCGGTGAAAAACGAGATCGTCGTCAACGCCGCGCCCGCCACCGGGCAGACCATGGCCGAGAAGATCGATGACGCTTCCATCACCTCGCAGGTCAAGCTCGCGCTGTTTACCCACAAGTCCACCAGCGCGCTCAAGACCAAGATCACCACCACGGACGGTGTCGTTGTGATCTCGGGCGAAGCCGCCAACGATGCGGAAAAGTCCCTCGTCGAAAAGCTCGCGAACAGCATCCGTGGCGTGAAATCCGTCACCAATAACATGACGGTCAAGGCGCCCATCGCCGTGACCTCCAATAACTAAAAGCCTGGGCTCCCTCTTCCCCCGCCCCGATTCCATCGGGGCGGCGGGACGAGGCCCGCGCCCGTGCACCGCCGTCCAGGCGGACGCACCCAAAGGTATCATGAACAAAGCCATTTCACTCGCCCTGCTCGCCGGGGGCATCGTGCTGATCATCTATGGAATCAGCGCGTCGGATTCCTTCAGTTCAGCTTTCTCCCGTTTCTTCACCGGCTCTCCCACGGATAAAACCATGTGGTTCTTCATCGGCGGCATAGTCGCCTCCGCGGTGGGTCTCTTCGGCCTGATGCGCAGTCCAAGATCTTCCTGATCCCAACCACCCGCCCTCATGCTCGGCTATACCATCATCTTCCTGCTGATTGCCATCATCGCCGGCGCCCTCGGCTTCGGATTCGTCGCCGGAACTGCCGCGACCGTCGCGAAGATCTGCTTCGTGATCTTCCTCATCCTCTTCGTGGCATCCTTGTTCCGTGGTCGGACCGCCTGATTGCCAGCCGGCGGAATCCGGCCGGCCAGGACCGGAACCCGCCCGTCCGGTGAATGCGGTGAATGATGGCGCGGATACCTGCGCCGAGGGCTGGATGTCGTCCATTGGCGCGTCTCCCGGCTGCACGCCCGCAAGCCGGTGATCCGTAAGCGGATCCGACGCGGCGTCGCTCGTTGCGACAGTCCCGGTCGATGCGGTTCCGGCGGCCTTGGGATGCCTCCGGCGGCGCTTCCGCGGCGGCACGTCCTGGTCGGGTTTCACCCCATGTCGGCGGGCCGACCCGCGGCGTATATTTTACAGATGTGCTGGCCACGCAAATACGTCGGCCATCCGATTGCCGGCCGGCACCGGCAATCGGGGCAACCCGCTCCGTGACTCCCACGAAACCTTCCGCAGCGCCATGATGCAGGTCGAATCCACCACCCAAGCCCCGCAACGCCTGGAGATTCCGCCCCAGGAATTGCGGAATTCCGAGCTGCGCTACCGGCGGCTTTTTGAGACGGCCCAGGACGGTATCCTGATCCTGGAAGCCGGCTCGGGGCAGATTACCGACGCGAATCCGTTCCTGCTGGAAATGCTGGGCTACACCCGCGAACAACTGCTGGGAAAGCAGCTCTGGGAAATCGGGTTTTTCAAGGACCGCGCATTGTCCGAGGCTGCTTTTACCACGCTGCAGCGGGACGGGTACATCCGCTATGAGAACCTGCCGCTTGAATCCAAGGACGGGCGGCGGCGCGAGGTGGAGTTTGTCAGCAACCTCTACGAGGTCGCCGACGAGAAGGTGATCCAGTGCAATATCCGCGACATCACCGATCGCCGGCGTCTGGAGGCCAAGCTGCTGCAGGTGCAAAAGATGGAGGCGGTGGGTCAGCTGGCGGGCGGCGTCGCACATGACTACAACAACATTCTGACGTCGACCCTGCTGCAGCTCAGCATGTTGCTGGACGATTCGACTCTGCCGGAGGGCACCTTGAGCACGCTCCGGCAACTGGCCCGTGAAGCCAAGCGCGCGGCGAGTCTGACCCGGCAATTGCTGTTGTTCAGCCGCCAGCAGTCCATCCGCCTGCAGCCCCTGGATCTGAATGTGGTGCTGTCCAACCTGGTCAACATGCTGCGGCGGTTGCTGAGCGAGGATATCCGGCTGGAATACCCTCCGGGCAACAGTCCCCTGTGGGTCGAGGCAGATGCGGTCATGATGGAACAGGTGATCATGAACCTGTGTTTGAACGCGCAGGATGCGATGGTGCCGGCGGGTGGCCGGCTGACGATCGACGCCAGGCGCGTGGAACTGGACGCCGAGGCGAACCGTGCGAATCCTGAGGCGCGTCCGGGAACGTTCGTGTGTCTTTCGGTAACCGACGCCGGCTGCGGCATGAGTGCAGCCACGTTGGAGCATCTCTTCGAGCCGTTCTTCACCACCAAGCCGGTGGGCAAGGGCACGGGCCTGGGTCTGTCCACCGTCTATGGAATAACGAAGCAGCATCGGGGCTGGGTGGAAGTTACGAGCCGGATGGGCCAGGGCAGCATGTTCCGCGTTTTTCTCCCCGCCCTGACCAAGGCCCCGCCGCTCGGACCGGAATCGTCCCTGTCGGAGGTCCAGAGGGGAAACGAGACGATATTGCTGGTGGAGGACGAAAAAGGCATTCGCGACGTGGTCGCGCTGGGCCTGCGCCGCTATGGGTATCGCGTCTTCGAGGCGGGCGACGGTCCCGAGGCGATCCAGGTGTGGAATGACCACGCGGAAGAGATCGACTTGTTGTTCACCGACATGAGGATGCCCGGAGGCCTGACGGGGAGGGATTTGTTCGACCGGTTCACCCGGACGAAAGCCAGCCTGAAAGGGGTGATTTCCAGCGGATACAGCGGTGAGGAGTTCCTGGACCTGCAGGGTTCGACGGCCCTCGGGTTGGCTTTCCTGCCCAAGCCGTACACGGTGAAGGTGCTGGCCGGGACCGTCCGAAACTGCCTGGACGGAGTGGCACCCGTTCGCGGATCGGTGCCGCCGGTCTGACCGCGCCCTTCCGGGCCGGCCCGCCGTCATTCCCCGACCGCAAGGAGGGCCGCGACGTCACGCATTTGCGGATACTGCTTGGGTAGGGTAACACCCCGTGGCGGCCGCGCGGTCTCCCGAGTATGGTGGGATGGGGAAAGACAACTGCTGCTTCCACCTTGGAAACGCGAGATCGCAGCGGGCTCCGGCCCGCACGGCGGTGGCCTCTGCCCCGTCTTGGGAAAGGACATGCCATGTTAGGGGTCATTTTGCTGGTTCTGCTGGTTCTCATGCTGCTTGGCGCATTCCCCATCTGGTCGCACAGCCGGAGCTGGGGCTACTATCCGAGCGGCGGACTCGGGCTGGTCGCGGTCATCGTGCTGGCGGTGCTCATTCTTCGCTGACCAGGCACGGCGCCGGGGCGGCGCACGCCGGAACCCCGACGGTTCCGGCACCGCGCCTGCGCGCGGCGGCGGGCGCCCGACCAGAACCACTCCCCTGCAGCCCTGGATCGTCCGTCTCTTTTGAAATCCATCATTCTGCCATGAAATCATCCACCAAGGATCAAATCGGAACCCACGGGGAAGAAATCGACGGCGTTGGGCCCGACCGACTGCAGCAGGAATCCAAGGATCTGGCCCAGCAGGACGGACGCGCCGAGGCGAGGGACGCTGATCGTGAGCGTGCGTTTCGCGAGCTGACCGGGCCAGCCGGAGATCCGGCACCGGAGGTTCCGGCGGGCGCGGAGGAACTCGTCACCTGGGACGTAAGCCCCGAGGCAGCGGGTCACCTTACGCCGGAAGTCGCCCCCGACGACGAAGCGGATGTCTCCACCGAACTGGCCGACGAAGGCCGGGTCGAGGCCGAGCAGGAGCTGCGCCGGGCCGCGAATGCAGAATCCCGGCACCGGCCCGACTGAGTCTTTTCCTCACCCCTCGGGCGTCTGAACCCGCATCCGGCCTTGCGGCCGCATTGACTCGCGCGACCACGGGCCGCCCGGCCGGCATGGGTCGGCCGGTCAGCGGATGTCCAATTCGACGGTATGGTCATGGCGATCATCCCGGAGGGTTATGGTCTCCGCGGCGATTGGCTGCCCGTCGAGGGACAGCCGGTCCGCGCCGGCCGAATCGGCGGCGAGCCGGGTGATGGTGATGTGATAAACCGTCTGCCGGTAGCGGTAATGGATCTTGTAGGAACTCCACGTCTTCGGCAGACGCGGCGCCAATCGCAGCTGATCTCCCTCCAGGTTCACACCCAACAGGGTTTCGATCAGCAGGCGGTACATCCAGCCGGCTGAGCCCGTGTACCAGGTCCAGCCGCCCCGGCCGCGGTGCGGGGCGACCGCATAGACGTCCGCGGCGACGACGTAAGGCTCGACCTTGTAGGTGGCGATCTGCCGGGGTGTCCCGCCGTGATGGATGGGATTGAGCAGCGCGAAGAGTTCCCACGCGCGTTCGCTTTCTCCCATGAGTGCGAAGGCCATGGCGGTCCAGATTGCGGCGTGGGTGTATTGGCCGCCGTTCTCGCGCACGCCCGGGCTGTACCCCTGGATGTAGCCGGGAGGGAGGGGC
>CAZKDK010000166.1:0-8073 GCA_964551145.1 uncultured Opitutaceae bacterium
CGAAATCCTCGCACGTGAGGTCGCCGACCCTGAAGGAGCGCCGGCCCACCTTCCGGTAACCCAGCTTCTCGTAGAACGCGATGGCCGACGCGTTTTGCGAGTAGACGCCGAGCAGCAGACGCCGTTTGCCCGCGGCCGCGGCATGCTCGCGCGCGGTGTCCATCAGCCGCGTGCCCAGACCCTGTCCCTGGAACCGGTGCAGCGTGTAGACCCGCTTGATCTCGGCGTCGCCCGGCCCCAGATCGGGCAGGGGCAGGTCCGGAGTCGTCAGGACGAGGTAACCTACCGGCGCCTGGCCGGGCTCGACCTCGGCGAGCCACACCCGCGTGGCCGGATCGCGCAGCCACGCAGCGTATTTCGCGACCGCGTGCTGGCGCACGCAGTGACCCAGCAGGTCCGGGCCGGGGATGACGCCGGCGAACGCCTCCAGGAACGTCGCCTGGCCGACGAGCGCCAGGGCGGTCTCGTCCCCGGGCGCAGCCACCCGGATCGAGGCAGGCGGCGGGCCGGGAGGACCCGGCCGGTTGGCGGGAACCGAACGAATCGGTGCGCTGGAGGGGGAATGCTCCACGGGGAAGGGGGAGGGGTCGGCAGCATGTTGCGGAACCAGGCGGGGACTGCAAGCGGGACGGATATCCGGCGCCGCCCCCCGGGCGCGGGAGGGGATTGCGCCGTCTCGACAGCAGCGGCGCCGGCCGGCTAGGATGCAGCCGGTGAATATCCCGGCGCAGTCCCCGGCCGATCGGAAGGCGCTCAACGTCGCGATGACCCTGTCCCTGGTCATCGGACTGTCGATGTTCTTCATCAAGTGCAGCGCCTACCTGCTGACCGGCTCGGCCGCGATCCTCAGCGATGCGGCGGAATCGGTCGTGCACGTCGCCGCGGTGATCTTTGCGGCCTACAGCCTGCACCTGTCGTACCGGCCGGCGGACGAGTCGCATCTCTACGGGCACGCGAAGATCTCGTTTTTCTCCGCCGGGTTCGAGGGTGCGATGATCATCCTGGCTGCGTGCTACATCATCTTCGTCTCGATTCAGAAGTGGATGACCGGGCTGCATCTGGAGAATCTCGGATTCGGCACCGCCCTGACCGCCGCCGCGGCGGCCATCAATGCCGGCCTGGGCCTCTACCTGGTCTGGACCGGCCGCCGCCGGCATTCGCTGATCCTGGTCGCCAACGGGAAGCATGTGCTGACCGACTTCTGGACGAGCCTGGCGGTGATCGTCGGGCTGGCGCTCGTGCTCATCACGGGATGGCTGCCCTTCGACCCGATCTGTGGAATCCTCATGGGCGCCAACATCCTGTTTTCCGGCGGGGGTCTGGTGCGATCCGCCTTCGCCGGCCTGATGGATGCGGCCGACCCGGAGACCCACCGCCACCTGGTCGCCATTCTCGACGCCGAGACCGCGCGCCGGGGGATCACGTATCACCAGCTGCGTCACCGGCACGTCGGGGACGCGCATCAGGTGGAGGTCCATCTCGTGTTCCCGGCCGACGCGATGCTATACGTGGCGCATCGCACGGCGACAGAGATCGAGCGGACGATCGAGGGGGCGCTCGTTCCCCGGGCCGAGGTCGTGACCCATCTGGAATCCGCGGTCGATCACGACGAGCTTCACCCGCACGAAACGACCGGCAGGGCGGGGCCCGCCGACCGTCCCGGCATCGGCCAGGAATCCCGTCCTGCCCCAAGCCCCAAGACCTGAAGTTGCCCAGATTTGACGGGCGCGGAAGGCCGGGCGTGGGTCGTTTCGGAGATCCCAAACAGGGCCGCGATTCCGGATAAAGGCTTGCCCTCCACCGCGAGGCCGCAGACGGTTGCCGGGTATTTCATGAAACACATCAGCAGGACCATCATCGCATTCCTTACTGTGGCCGCGGCGACTGCATTTGCCGCGGGCACCAAGCCATCGGAGGCCTCCGTGAGGGAGCTCCTGCAGTTGTCGGGCGCGCCCAAGATGATCGACATGTCGAGGGGGCAGCTTGTGGGAATGGCAACCGGCGTCGTGCAGCAGGCGTTGCAGGGCCGCACGCTGACTCCCGAGATCAAGAAGATTGTCTCGGACAACGGCGCAAAGGTGACGGCTCTCGTGAACGAGGCGCTGAAGTGGGAGGCGGTGGAGCCGATGTTCATCGACATCTATCAGTCGCAGATGACCCAGGAGGAGGTCGACGGCATCGTGGCATTCTACCGGTCTCCGGCCGGGAAGGCGCTGGTCGAGAAAATGCCGGCGGTCATGCGGGCAAGCAACCAGCGGATGCAGCAGCAGCTGGGGCCGGTGATGGAGCGGGTCAAGCAGGTCCAACAGGAGACCATGCTCCAACTCCAAGCTGAGTTCGCCAAGCAGCCGTAGCCGGGCCCGGCGTTCGCCCGTGCGACGGCTCTGCGTCCCCCGGACGTGGTCCCCGCGACTCCTCCGCGAGCCGCTGTCTGGTTCCATGCGCCTGCTTCGACGAAACGCTGCCTGCGCCGCCATCGCCTGGGCGATGATCGGCCCGATCGGGGCGGCAGCGCCCGCGGAGGAACGCGTACCGTTCGATCCAGCGATTGTGCAGGGACGCCTGCCGAACGGACTGCGGTACTACATCCAGCACAACGCGAAGCCCGAGCGCCGCGCCGAGCTTCGGCTGGTGGTCAACGTTGGGTCGGTTGAGGAAGACGACGACCAACGGGGCGTTGCGCACCTCATCGAGCATCTGTGCTTCCGGGGCACCCGGCATTTCCCGCAGAGCTCACTGGTGCATTACCTCCAGTCCATCGGCTCTGATTTCGGCCCGCACGTCAACGCGGTCACGACCTTCGATGAGACGGTATATCGGCTGTCGGTGCCGACCGACTCCGGGGACACCCTGGCGACCGGGCTGCAGATTCTCCGGGACTGGGCCGGCGACGTTGGCTTCGAGAAGGCAGACGTGGACAAGGAGCGCCAGGTGGTCATCGAGGAGTGGCGCCTGCGACTGGGGGTCAATCAGCGGCTCCTTGAAAAAGCCCTGCCCGTTGTCTTCAAGGGCTCCCGCTACGCGGAGCGGCTCCCGATGGGCCGGAAAGAGGTCGTCGAGCACGTTCCGGTGGAGACCATCCGCCGCTTCTATCAGGACTGGTACCGGCCCGACAACATGGCCGTTGTCGTCGTGGGCGACATCGATGGAAATGCGATCGAAGCACGCCTGCGCGCTCTTTTTGGCGACCTGCCGGCTCCCGCCAGCCCGAGAGTCAAACCGGACCTGTCGGTGCCCGTCGACAACGGGGTCCAGTATTCCGCCAACGCGGATCCGGAGTTGGGTTCGAACATCATCCGCGTCACTTTCCCACGCGCGACCAAGCCGGTCGACGCCATGGTCGATTACCGCGAACATCTCGCAGAGGCCTTTGTCGTCCAGGCGCTCAACGGGCGGCTGAGCGCGCTCCGCGAAGGACCGTCCCCTCCATTCCTCTTGGCGCAGGCCAGCGCCGGCGTTTCGCCGGCGCGGGCCAGGTCCGAGCTGACGCTGCTCGCCCTGGTCGGCGATGGCGGGATTCCGGCCGGACTTGGCGCATTGATCGACGAAAGCGAGCGCCTCCGGCGGTTCGGACTCACCGCCGAGGAGATGGCCCGGGAGAAGCGGACGCTCCTGAAGGCGGTCGAGGAGCAATATGCCGAACGGGACAAGCGGGAGTCCGAGGGTCTGGCCGATGCCTGCGTGGCGTACTTCCTCCGCCGGGAACCCAATCCCGGCCCCGAGTGGGCCCATGGCCATTCGACGGAGGCCTTGGGTGAGCTGAGTCCCGCCGAGATCGGCGCGGCGTGCCGGGAACTCTGCGGCACGCCCGGTTCCATCGTGCGCTCGGAGACCCCGCAGAAGGCCGGCGTTCCGGCCGTCGCCGTGGCTGATCTGCAGCGGGCGGTTCTGGCCGCGAAGGCCTCGCCGATCGAGCCCTACCGGGAACGGTCGGCGCCCACCGCGCTGCTGGCGCAGCTGCCCACGCCCGGCACCGTTGTCGCCCGGAGGACGATCGACGGAATCAGCGTCACCGAACTCACCCTTTCCAACGGCGTGCGGGTCGTGCTCAAGCCGAGTCAGTTCAAGGCCGATGAGGTGATGTTCTCGGCCTATCGGCCCGGCGGACAGTCGTCCTTGCCGGTGGAATACGACCTCGCGGCCAAGTTCGCCTCGGGTTACCTCGGGGAAGCCGGTCTGGGGCCGTTTTCGAAGACGGACCTGCAGAGACTCCTGGCGGGCAGGCAGGTCATGGTCGGCGTCCGCATCGATCCTTACATCGACCGGGTCAGGGGCCGGTGTTCGGCCGCGGATCTCGAGACGGCCCTGCAGCTCACGTATTTGTCCTTCACCGGGCTGCGCCGCGATGAGAACGTCTTCAAGTCGGTGGTCGCCATGAACAGCACGTTCGAGGCGAATGTGCTTCTCAGCCCGGTGCTGTCGTTCATCGACGAGACGATCGACCTCCGCTACGACCACCACCCGCGCATCCAGCGGCTCATCCAGCCGCCGGCTGCATGGAAGGCACTCACCCTGGACAAGGTGATGGAGGCCCATCGACGGCGTTTCGGCACCGCGGACGGCTTCACGTTCGTTTTGGTCGGCAGCTTCACTCTGGAGAAGATCGAACCTCTGGTCGCCCGCTATCTCGGAAGTCTGCCCGCGGGCCCCGGTCCGCACCAGTGGCACGATCTGGGGATCCGCCAGATTTCCGGCCCCTTCAGCCGGACCATCCAGCGTGGCGCGGAACCCAAGGCCCTCCTTTTGTTTTATGATGAACGCGACGGCGAGGCGACGGTGCGCGACTGCCACCTGGTGTGGTCCCTCGGAAACATCCTCGAACGCGACCTCCTCGACCGGTTGCGCATCGAGCAAGGGAGCCTCTACACCCTGAAGGTGACGTCGGCGCTCGAGAAAATGCCCTACGGGCACTACACGCTGGAAGTCGCATTGCCGTGCGCGCCGGAGAACGCAGCAGGGGTTGCCAAGGCCCTCGACGCCGAGATTGAGCGGATCAGGAGGGACGGTCCCTCGGCCGCGGAAATCGAGAAGGAAGTCGAGTCGCAGAGACGCGCCCTGCAGCAACAGGCGGAAAACAACGGCGACTGGCTCTGGAAGCTCGAGCGCATCTACCAATACGATGAGGGCTTCGGCCGGCTCACGACTCCCAACGCGATGATGGAACTCGTGACCGCCGCGAATCTCAAGGCCGCCGCCCAACAGTATTGGCGCACGGACCGGTGGGTCCGCTTCGACCTCCGGCCGGATCCCCCGACAGCCGCCGCGACTCCCGCGCAGAAATGATCCGGTCCCGGGCGCAGCGACAGCCGGGCCCGTGAGGGCGAGGCATCATGATGACGGAGTGGCGACGCCGTGCGGCGGGCAGTTTTCGCCGCGGGCGAAAACTGGTGGCAAGGCCCGGAATCGAACCGGGGATACAAGGGTTTTCAGGCACTAGGATCGGCCTAAGGTAAGGCCGCCAAAACCACTGTCATGGCCGGAACCTCCGGTGCGCCTTTGATCTTCGCGGGACCCGTCTTGGAAGGCGCGAAAAGCGGGCCTGGCCGCGAGCACAACAAACTCGGCGACAATGGCTCCGGCTTTCCGGTGGGCATCGCTCTTTTCGGGACGCAAATAAACGCGATTGGCCCCGCGGCGGCGGCAATTGGCCCCAGAAGTGTTTCCGCCGCCCGCCGCGGCCTCATGACAGAGTGCGGTCGACCGGCAGTGTTCCCCCGCACCGGATTCGGCCCAACGCCCCCTCATGAAGCGACCCCGTTACTTCGGCCCCGCCCTGCTGGCAGGCGCGCCGGGTGCCTCGGCGGAGGGTGGCGCCTTTTTTCCCGGGAAAGAGGACCCACCGGTCATTGATTCTGGCGCGGCCGCGCCGAATGTCCGCGGCTGGGCCTTCGAGGTGCGCGCCACCGAGCGCGAATCCTACACGGAATACCATCTCACCGGGACAGCCGAGCGGGGCGGCCCGGAGGTCGACGAACTCCTGGCCCATGCGGCCGCGGCCATGGCCGAGCGGAGGATCCAGACGATCCAGGAGAAGTTCTACGGGCGCTGTTCCGCCCGGGCCGGCGTGCTGATCCGCCGCGAGGCCGCGTACCGCCGGGAGGAGCTGGACCTCAGCGTGCCCGTGACCTGGATCGAGGGCGCGCCGCCGAACGGAAACGATTTCGGCGGCTTCCAGATCTGGGGGATTACGCCGCGCGATGCCCGCATGGGCGTCACGACGGTGACAAACCCCGTGACCGGCAGCGGACGCCTCTGGGCCGGCCGCGGGTTCCGCATGCTCCATCTCGCCTCGGTGCGGGGCGTCCGGCCCGGGGGCGCGCTGGTCTCGGGGCCGGCGGCCCAGGCCGACCAGATGTTCACCAATGCCGGTCTTGCGCTGAACGCCTTCGGCCTGGAATACCGCCACATCGCGCGGACGTGGATCTACATCGCCCGGTTGCTCGAATGGTATGGCGATTTCAATCGCGTGCGGACGGCGCACTACAAGCCGGCCGGGTTCAGCGCCGGGAGCGGGCTGCCCTTCCCCGCGAGCACCGGCATTCAGGGGAAGTCGGGGGACGAGGAATGCGTGATGGACCTGCTGGCGCTGCAGAGCGACGCGCCGGAATTTGCGGCGGCGCGGCCCATCCGGAGAAGCCCGCGCCAGGATCCGTCGTTCAACTACGGATCGGCGTTCTCGCGCGGCATGGCGATCGAGATCGAGGGACGGCGGACCGTGCATGTCTCGGGCACCGCGAGCATCAACTCGGCGGGCGCGAGCGTGCACGTCGGCGACGCGGAGATGCAGAGCCTCGAGACCCTCCTGTGCATCGCCGCCATCCTGGAAGAGCAGGGTGGGGGCCTCGAGAACATCACCTCGGCCACGCTGTTCTGCAAAACCCCGGCGGCCCTGGAGGCTTGGACGCGGGTGACGCGGCTGCTGCGGGTGCCGGCCTTCCCCGAGATCTGCGTGCTCGCCGATGTCTGTCGCGACAACTTGCTGGTGGAAATGGAAGCGGTCGCGACCATTTGAGACGAGGACCCGCCTGAGGCGCCTCCTCGCCCGCTCACGATCCGCCACAGGCCTCGCAGCGGACCGGGGGCACGTCGCGCTGCGTCCGGTTGATCGTCGCCAACCGTTCGCGCCGGGCGGCGAGGCAATGGGGACAGGCGGAGAATAGCTCCAGGGCCCAGGTATCCGCGAAGACCCGGCCGCGGCCCAGCGCAAGCGCGGCCCGCTGGGCAGCTTCGAGCATCGCGAGGGTCGGCGGAACGAACTCGCCCGACTCGCGGAGCCGCTCCATCGCGCCGTTGCCAGTGCGGGTGGGGATCAGCGCCACCGCGCCCGCGCCGCACGAAAACGCGAACTCGGCCGATTTCACCGCCCATTCCAGACCCGACCGCCCGTCCAGAAACGGCGGATTCACCAGGAGGAACGCGCGCATCGCGATCCGTTCGGCCGCGAGGAATTCAGCGGCCCGCGCGAACCGGGCCAGGTCGAACTTCTTGTTCAGCTTGGCCAGCACCTCCGGGTGGGCCGTTTCGAGTCCCAGGGCAACCTCGAGCGATCCGGATAGCAGGTCGCGCAGCTCGCGGGCGCGATCGCCGACGAGGAGCGGATGCGATTCCACCACGACGTGGCGCGCGAAGGCGATCCGCCGGGCGACCGGCGCGTAGTCGGCCGGCGGGATCGCCGCGGGATCGAAGAAGCTGCCGCTGTTGTAGAGCTTCACCTGCACCGGGAGGGTCCCCGCGTCCGACCACGTCCGGACCGCCAGATCCACCTGGCGTGGAATCGCCCCCGCCGGGACGGACCGGCGGGTGGTGTCCTTCCACAAGTCGCACATCAGGCAGCGCCACGGGCACTCGCGGTTGGTCAGCAGGACGACGCCGGAATCGGCGACGGCGCCGGATGCCAGGCGCTCTCGTTCGAGGAAGACGCCGTGAGGCGCGTTCAGATCGGGCGCGGCGGACCGCGGCGGTCGCTGCGCCAGAATCCACGCGGTGCGGCCGCGCATCGGGTACGCCGAGACCATGCCCGTCACTGATAGATCGCGAGATACTGCCGGCGGTAGTCGGACTCCAGCGTGCCCA
>CAZKDK010000167.1:0-8070 GCA_964551145.1 uncultured Opitutaceae bacterium
TTCGACTGGGCGGCCTGGCGCGACGCCCGCCCGGCCGCAGCCATCTGCCCGACCGGGGCCATCGCCTGCGCGGAGAGCGCCGGGCGGCGCACGGTGCAGTTCGACCTCGGCCGGTGCATCTTCTGCGGGCTGTGCGCCGACGTCGAACCGGCCATCCGCATGACGACGGTCTGCGAGTGCGCGGCGCGGCGCCGCGAGGATCTCGTCACGGCCGCCGACTACCGGCTCGCGCCGGACGGGTCGCAGGAGTTCCTCGCGGCGGTCCCCGCGGCCGCCCCGGCGCCGGCGGCGGAATCGCTGGAGGCCCTGGGTCGGGAGGTCCAGGCTCGCGCGGCGGCGGCGCTCGGCCGCTCACTCCACATCCGCGAAGTCGACGCCGGCTCCTGCAACGGCTGCGAGGTCGAGATCGGCGCGCTCGCCGGACCGGTCTACGACGCCGAGCGGTTCGGGATTCACTTCGTGGCGTCGCCCCGGCACGCCGACCTCCTGCTGGTCACGGGCCCGGTGACACGCAACATGGAGCTGGCGCTGCGCAAGACCTACGACGCGATGCCGGCGCCCCGCCTGGTGGTCGCGGTCGGCGCCTGCGGCTGCAGCGGCGGCATCTTCGGCCGGACCTACGCCACCTGCGGCGCGGTCGACGCGGTCCTGCCCGTCGATGTCCACATTCCCGGCTGTCCGCCCAATCCGTTCGCCCTGCTGCACGGCATCCTGCTGGCCGTCGGGCGCCTCCCGCGGGCGGTTTGAGCCCGCGGGGGACCCGGGATCGATCACTCGGTCGAGGGAGTGATGATGAACGGCAGGGTCACGCGCGTCTTGACGGGCTTGCCCTTGATCAATCCCGGCCGGAACCGCCACTGCTGCGCCGCCTCGATGCAGCGCTTGCCGAGTTCCGTGTCGGTCTGCTTGTCGATCCGGAGATTGGTGGGAACGCCCTGGGCGTCGACGACGCACGAGATGGTCACGTTGCCGCCGGTCTGCTGCATCCGATAGGTGAGGGAAGGCTGGACGCGCTTGATCGCCTCCGGGCGGACATCAAGCTCGCTGAGCCGCGCGATGTGTTCCGAGGTCGCCTCCATATCAGTTTCGAGGCGGAGCGTCTGCCCCGGTTCGACCGTGCCCCGGGCCGTGGCGGCGGTGTAGTCCTGGAGTTCGATCGAGTAGCGGACATCTCCGGGCGGGACGTCGGTCAGGGTCAGCGGCGTCACGCCGAGCGCGATGCCATTGCGCGCCACGGTGGCCCCGGCCGGCGTGGTGACGATCTGCACCGTGCCGCCGAGGGCCTTCCACGTGACGTGCGCAGTGTCGCCCCGGGCGATCGTGAAGTTCTCCTCATGGTTCGGCCAGCCTTCGCGGGTCAGGACGACGACATAGTCGCCGGTGGAGAGATCCGTGATGGTGGCGGGGGTGGTGCCCTGGCGCACGCCGTTGCCGGTCGCGAAGAAGCGCGAGGCGGCCGGCCGGATCTCGTATTTGATGCCCGGGGGATCGGTCACCAGTTCCAGCCCGCCGATCTGCCGCGCGAGGCGGATGACGCCCGGATCGGTCGCGGCGTTGTCCTTGACCTCGAGATCGAGCGTTGTCGGGTCATACCCGTCGAGGGTGATCTTGACGGCGTAGTGTCCGAGCCGGAGCTCGGAGATGGTGGCGGGCGAGACGCGGGGCGCGAGGTTGGCGATATTGATCGCCGCGCCGGCCGGCTCGGTCACGATGACGAGGGAACCGCGCCCGTTCATCAGGCGGTTGGTTTCGGCGTCGCGCCGGCGGGAATCCTCCTGGGCCTGGCGGGCGGCCGCCTCGGCGGCGGCGTTCTTGCGGGCGACCTCGGCCTCGGCGGCGCGGCGGGCGTCCTCCGCCTGTTTGGCGGCCCGGCGGGCCTCGGCCTCCGCCTTGGCGGCGTCGGCGGCACGCTGCTCCGCGACGACCTGGGCGTGCAGCGCCGCGGCCTTCGCCTCGGCGTTGCTCTGGTAGAAATAGTAACCGCCGCCGAGCACGAGCACGATCCCGAGGATGGCGGCGAGCCCGACTGGGCTCTTGAAGAACGAGGGCTTGCCGGCCGGGGCGGCGCCGGCCGTGGGCGGGCGCGCGGCCAGGCTGGGCTTGGCTGCAGGCGCGGGGGCCGCCGCGATCGGGCGCTTCGGCTGGGGCTCGGCGGGCGCGGGCACCGGCCGCGATACGACGGCCGCCACCGGCGCGGCCTTCTTTTCGGGGGCAACCGGGGTTTCGGGCGGGCGGACGGCCTTGGGCGCCGCCGCGACGACGGCCGGGGCCGGGGCGGGACGCGGGATCGACGGGGCCGAAGGTGTCGGCGGGATCGTCTTGTAGACCGGCGCGGGGGCCGGCCGGGCCGGCGCCGGCGCGGCCGCGCGTGCGGCGGGGGCCGCGGCCACGGCGGGAGCGACGGGCCGCTCGACGCGGGGAGCGACCGGAGCGGGCGCCGGCGGAACCGGACGCGGCGGCGCCGGTTTCTCGACGGCGGCGGGGGGTGCCGGCGAGCGAACCACGCCATCCCAGGTCAGATGCCAGGCGCTGTCCGCCTCCGGCTTCTCGCCGCGGTAGGAACTGATCGCGCCCAGCAATCCCAGCCACACCGGGGAAAGTCCCGTCGTCAGCGTATCGCCGGCGAACTTCAGTCCGACGCTGCCGCACCAGGCGGCCAGGTTGGGCTGCCAGGGCGTCAGGCCGAGCGACTTGGCCATATAGTCGTTGAACCAGGCCTGTTTTGAAGTCATGCCGAGGCACAGGAGCGCGGCCGGGCTGCCGGCGGCGAGCTCGGTGACGGACGGCTGCAGCGCCGTGGTCACGCGGCCGGCGATCTTCGGGCCGACCTCGGAGAAATCATAAAACTCGTTGAAGAAAAGCCGGGCGGCGGCGCCCTTGAACTTCAGGTTCATCTCGGCCTGCACGCCCTCGATCACCTTGTCGAAACCGAAGTCCAGCCGTTTCGCGGCCTCGAGTCCCTTGCCGCTGAACAGATAGAGGTGCGACGAGGCTTCGCCGATCTCCCACACGAGCAGCGGCGTCGCCGACTTGCTCACCTGCTGTTCGGAGAGGATGGCTCCGACCAGCGAGAAGGTGGCGGATTCGACGCGCGCGGGCGTGAGCTTCCATTCGCGAGCCATCGCCTGCATCGCCGCGAGGCTCTCCTTCGGCGCCCCGGCCAGCAGCCAGCGGCCGCCGGACTTTCCATCCGGCGCCAGACCCGTGCGGATCTGCACGCCGAGGACGTCGCTGGCGCCGAGCGCGGCATAGGGCGACTTGGCGACAAAGGCCTGGAAGGCGGCCGGCGTTGCATATTGGCGGGCCTCGTCGTCCGTGGCCAGATGTATGAACTGCTGCGTGGGTCGGAGCGCGCAAATGGCTTCCACGGGCCCGTTGCTGGCATCCGGAATGATGGTGCTCAGGACTTGGTTGAGCCCGGCCTTGTTGTCGAGCGGAGCCTCTCCCAGGTCTTCAATCACCAGTGGGCGGTTCAGCGAGATGGTGCGAGCAGCGAGCAGGAAATGCTCGTTGATTTCGAGGAAGTAGCCTTTGTCGGATGGGGAGGGCATGATGGGGATCGCTGCGGGGTGATATCCCTATGAGAGTCAACGGCCCCTCTGGCAAAAATCAAGAATTGCAGATCAAAAGCGGAGCTTTAATTGAATCTTAACACATACACTTGCGAAACCGCGGACGGAACGAATCCGGGAAATTTCGGCAAGCGTCGCGAAAATTCGGTAATCGCAAGTCGGCGCCGATGCGCCCGCTTCGGGCCGGCGGTCGCGGCGCCGGCCGCGAATCCGGACGCGGCCGCAACGCGCGGGCAGGTTTCACTTAAATTTAATCAGCTGCACGTGTTTTTCGCTCCTATTTCTAGGTGATGCTTCCTATATTCCGCCCGTGACCAGCGATTCCGTTCATTTTTGCGCCAGCTTGCGCAGCAAATGAAAACCCCCGCGAAGATTCTTATCATCAAGAACCAGGCACAGGAGAATCGTGCCCGCGCGCTCATCGCGGATGAGGCGTCGCTCTATTGGAGTTCCGGGGAGGCGCGCAAGGAGCTGGCGGGCATGTTGCGCGACGAGCGCTTCAATCTCATCATCGTCGATTTTCGCGACGCCAAGACGAACGCGCTCGACTTTGTCGAATCCGTGCGGAAGGCGCAGCCCGAGGCGCAGGTTTTTCTGCTCTGCAAGGAGCTGGAGCTGCAGGAGGTCATCCGGGCGATCCGGCTCGGGGTCGTCGACGTGTTTCATCCTCCGCTCGATTTCAAGTCGCTGGCCGAGCGGGTGGAATCACTCGTGCGGAACGGCGACCGGTTCCCGAAGGACCAGGCGGGCTTCGCCATCGGACGGTGGGGCGAGCTGGCCCTGTTTCTGGCGGAGGCGCTTCCGGGCAACTCGACGCCGGCGACGAAGGGCGGCCGCAACGGCCACTCCGCGGCGCCCGGCAGCGCGAAGCTGGTGTCGCTCGAACTGGAGCGCGACCACCTGGCGGACCAGGTGAAGGCGCTCCAGGAGCAGCTGTCGCAATCGGGCGGGACGGAGAAACGCATTGACGATCTGAACGCGCAGATTGCGGCGGCGGAGGCGGCGGCCGCGAAGCACGCGGAGGAGACCGCGCGCCTGCAGCAGGTGCAGGCCGAGCTGGAGGCCGAGATCCAGCGGCGCACGGAGCTCGAGGCCACGTTGAAGGCGCAGCAGTCGCGGCTCTCGCAGGACGAGGACTCCCGCAGCGAGCAGGCGGGCCAGCTCGAGGTCGAGCGGGCCATGCTGGAGCAGCAGCGCCAGGCGGTGACGAAGCAGCAGGAGGCGGTGAAGGCGGAACTCGCGCGCCAGGAGGCGGCCCGCCGGTCCCTTGAGCAGGAGAGCGAGCGCCAGAGCCAGGCCACCTCCAAGGCGGAGACCGAGGTGCGCGAGCTCAAGCAGGCGCTGGAACGGGAGAAGTCCGGGCTGGCGGCGGAGCGGGCGAAGATCCGCGCGGAGCAGGCCCAGGTCGCGGCCGAACTTGCCCGGGAACGCGCCGCCCTCACGGACGCGCAGCAGGCGGTCGAGGCCGAGCAGCTCGTGGCCAAGCAGGCCGGGAGCAAGGCCGAGACCATGCAGCGCGACGCGAAAAACGCTTTGGAACGGGAAAAAGCGGCGCTGGCGGCCGAGCGGAGCAAGGTCCAGGCCGAGATCGCCGCCGAGCGGAGCAAGGCGCAGGCCGAGCGGGCCCAGGCCGAGGCCGAGCTGCAGCAATCGCTGGAGGCCGAGCAGATGCTCGCCAAGCAGTCGTCGGCCAAGCTGGAGGCGGCGCAGCGCGAGGCGAAACAGGCTTTGGAGCGCGACAAGGCGGCGCTGGCGGCCGAGCGGAGCAGGGTCCAGGCCGAGATCGCCGCCGAGCGGAGCAAGGCCCAGACCGAGCTGCAGCAATCGCTGGAGGCCGAGCAGATGCTCGCCAAGCAGTCGGCGGCCAAGGTGGAGTCGGCGCAGCGCGAGGCGCGGCAGGCGCTGGAGCGCGACAAGTCGGCGCTGGCGGCCGAGCGGGCCAAGGCGCGGGCCGAGATCGCGGCGGAGCGGGCGAAGGCCCAGGCCGATCTGCAGCAGAATTTGGAGGCCGAGCAGATGGTCGCCAAGCAGGCCGCCGCCAAGGCGGAGTCGGCGCAGCGCGAGGCGCGGCAGGCGCTGGATCGCGACAAGGTGGCGCTGGCCGCCGAGCGGGCCAAGGCGCAGGCCGAGATCGCGAAGGCGCGCGAGGCCGTCGCCGAGCTGCAGCAGTCGGTCGAAGCCGACCAGATGGTCGCCCAGCAGTCGGCGGCGAAGAGCACGGCCGCCCAGCGCGACGCCAAGCAGGCGCTCGAGCGCGAGAAGGCGGCGCTGGCGGCCGAGCAGGCCAAGGCGCAGGCGGAGCGGACCCGGTCCGAGGCCGAGCTCGCCAAGGCGCGCGCCGCCCTGGCCGAGGAGACGCAGAGTTTCGAGAAGGAGCGCGCGGCCGTGCGGCAGGAACAGGCGACTGTGCAGGCGGCCCTGAAGCAGCAGGCGGAGGCCGAGAGCGCGCTTGAAGCGCGCCAGAAGCGCCTGGCGGAGGCCGAGGAGTCCCGCGGCGAGCAGGCGGGCCAGATCGAGGCCGAGCGCGCCATGCTGAACCAGCAGCGCCAGGCCCTGAGCCGCCAGCAGGCCGCCCTGAAGGAGGAGGCCACCCGCCAGGACGCGGCGAAGAAGGGACTGGAGCAGGAGACCCAGCGCGCGGCCGAGGCAACCGCCAAGGCGGCCGCCGCGGAACGCGACGCGCGGCAGGCGGCGGAACGCCAGCAGGCGGCCCTGGCTGCCGAGCAGGCCAAGCTCCAGGCCGAGCGGACCCGGCTGCAGACCGAGCTCGCGGCCGAGCGGGCCAAGTTCCAGGCCGAGCACGCGAAGGCGCAGGCGGAACTCGCCAAGGAGCGCACGGCGGTGACGGAACTTCAGCAGTCGGTCGAGGCCGAGCAGATGATCGCCCAGCAGACTGCTGCCAAGTCCGCGACGGCGCAGCGCGACGCCAAGCAGGCGCTCGAGCGCGATCGCGCGGCGCTCGCGGCCGAGCGGACCAAGGTCCAGGCGGAACTGGCGGCCGAACGCACCAAGGTGCAGGGCGAGCTGGCGGCCGAACGCGGCAAGGTGCAGAGCGAGCTGGCCGCGGAGCGGACGCGGCTGCAGGCGGAGCGCAGCAAGGCGGAGGCCGAACAGGCCAAGCAGCGCGCCGCGCTCACGGAGCTTCAACAGTCGGTCGAGGCCGAGCAGATGGTCGCCCAGCAGGCGGCGTCCAAGACCGCCGCCGCGCAACGCGAAGCCAAGCAGGCGCTCGAGCGCGAGAAGGCGGCCCTGACCGCCGAGCGCGCCAAGACGCAGAGCGAGCTGGCCGCGGAGCGCACGCGGACGCAGACCGAGATCGCGGCGGAGCGCACCCGGCTGGCAAGCGAGCGCGCCAAGTTCGAGGCCGACATCGAAAAGGAGCGCGCGGCGGTCGCCGCCCAGCGGCAGTCCGTCGAGGCCGAGCGCGCCCAGATCCAGGCCCAGACCAAGACGCTGGCCGAGCAGGAGGCCGGATTGCAGGAGATGGAAGTGAAGCTGCTGACCGACGAGGGCCGGATGAAGAAGGAAGCCACCCAGATCAAGAACGACCGCGCCCAAGTCGAGGCCGAGAAGGCGGGTCTGGAGAAGGAGTCCGCGGACCTCGCCGAGCGGATGGCCCAGTTCGAGAAGAAGCGCCAGGCGTTCCAGGAGCAGATGAAGAAGCTGCTCTCGGCCTCCTGAGGCGCCGCACGACGGCCGTCGGGGCCGGCAGGCTCAAAAAATGCCGGCTGCCCTGGAGGCAGCCGGCGGGAATGCCGGATGGCGTGAACCGGATTCCGACCTACACGTCGAAATACAGGTGGAACTCGTAGGGATGCGGCCGGATGCGCAGGGCATCGTATTCCGCCTTCTTCATCTCGATGTAGTTGTCGAGGAAGTCCTGGGTGAACACGTCGCCCTTGGTCAGGAATGCGTGGTCGGCCTCGAGCGCCGCGAGCGCACCCTTCAGTGAGTCGGGCACCGTGGGCACCTTGGCTTTCTCCTCCGGCGGGAGGTCGTAGAGGTTCTTGTCGAGCGGCTCGCCCGGGTGGATCTTGCCGAGGATGCCGTCGAGTCCGGCCATGAGCATGGCCGCGTTGGCGAGATACGGGTTGGCGGCCGGATCGGGCGTGCGGTATTCGGCCCGCTTGGCCTTCGGGCTCGGGCTGTAGGTCGGGATGCGGATCGAGGCCGAGCGGTTGCGCGCGGAATAGGCGAGATTCACGGGCGCCTCAAAGCCGGGCACCAGGCGCTTGTAGGAGTTGTTCGTGGGATTGCAGAGCGCGCAGAGGGCGGGCGCGTGCTTGAGCAGGCCGCCGATGTAATAGAGCGCCAGGTCGCTCAATCCGGCGTAGCCGTTGCCGGCGAAGAGCGGCTTGCCGTCCTTCCACAACGACTGGTGGGTGTGCATGCCCGAGCCGTTGTCGCCGAAGAGGGGCTTGGGCATGAACGTGACCGTCTTGCCGTGCTTGTGCGCCACGTTTTTGCACACGTATTTGTAGACGCACATCTTGTCCGA
>CAZKDK010000168.1:0-8055 GCA_964551145.1 uncultured Opitutaceae bacterium
TGCAGGATTCCTCAACTCGTTCGACGCAATCGTGGTCAGTCGCTTCGACTCGTCATTCGGTTCCTTCCTGAGCGCGGCGGCGGCGGCCAATGTCGCGGCGTATGTTGGCAGTGGACCCAGTGAAGGAGGCGTCGCTGTTTTCACGAATGACCTGGCGGACAACCTGCTGGGCTCGGGGTCCGGCGATCCGTTCGATCCCAACCTCGACGCGTTGTTTGTGAACGCGGCGACCTTTGCGGCTCAGAGCCATCACGGGTACATTGGCGAGTTCAACGGCGCGGTCATGGCCATGGATTCCAACAGCGCGGGGGCTCCCGCGCTGGGGCTGTTGACCGGCTCTGCATCTGCCGTCCGCGGCTACGGCCCGGAATTCACCTACGGGGTCGGCCCGATCGGCTCCGGCAATCCGATCGATGCGGGCGTGACGTTTCCGTTCACGGACACGGACAATTCGACATTCCTGACCGACATCACCGGCGCCGATCCCAACAACGTGGTTGACGTCTACACGAGCTCGGGGATCGACGGCGAGCCGGCGGTTCTGGCGAATTCCTTCGTCATCAGCGGCGGTCATCCCGGGGTGCCCGACGCGGCGTCGACCGGCCTGCTGTTCCTGTTCTCGCTCGTCGGCCTGGGCGCTGTCCGGCGCTGGGTCCGTCGCTAGCGGCGGCCGCCGCTCGGCGACAGGCGCAAATCTGCAATTCAAGGGCCGCCCGGCAGCAGTGCCGGGCGGCTTTTTCGTCTCCGCTCAGCGGGGGCCGGGCTTGATACCCGGCGCAGGCGTGCGGACTCAGATCGGCCCCGGCGATTTCTGTCCGACCCGCATGAACAGCTCGTTGCGCAGGTTCGGATCCTTCTGAAACACGCCGTGCATCACATTCACCTTCATGGTGGAATGCGTGTCCCTTGTCCCTCGCGCCATGGCGCACAGATGCTTGCCGTCAATCATGACCGCCACCCCCAGTGCTTCGGTGGTCTTCTCCACGAACTCGGCGATGAGGTGCGCGGTGCGCTCCTGATTCTGCCAGCGCCGCGCGAAATAGCCCACGATCCGCGCCACCTTGGACAGCCCCAGGATCTTCTGGTCCGGCACGTAGGCGACGGTGATGCTCATGATGATCGGGAGGAAGTGGTGTTCGCATAGTCCGATCTCATGGATCCCCTCGACGATGACCATGTCGTGACAGATCGCCCTCTGGCATTCCGACTTGAACATTGTCGTGAGCTTGGCCGTGTCCATCCGGGAACCCTCCGTCATTTCGATCATCGCCTTGGCGGCCCGCAGCGGCGTCTCGCGCATGCCCTCGGAGGTCAGATCTGCCCCAAGTTCGGTGAGAATGGCGGCGTAATGTTGTGCGATTCGATCGAGATCCGGCTTGTTCATGGGACGATTCTCCAGGGCGGACGGCGTTGTCGACGACGAGGCGACGTCAAGATGACGCAATCGTTGCCCAAAGCCAAACGCGAACGCGCCGCCCCCGAATCGACTCGGGCGCGGGACCTGACGCCCCGCGCGGCTAATCGGAGTCGCGGAGCGGCCGGCCGGCGGCGATGCCGTCCTTGATCCGCTTGATGTGCCCGCGGCCCATGCCCTTGACCTCGCAGCCCAGCTCCAGGTAGCGGCGGATCCGTTCGTCGTCGAGAATGCAGAAGCAGTCGACCAGCGCGAAGGGCCGGCCGACGGCCTTGAACACCTGGTCGGGGTCGAGCTTGAGGTAGGGCTCGTGGCGCACCGCAAGGACGATCGCGTCGACTCCCCGCATCGCCGCCCACAGATCCTTCTCGAGGCGAAGGTCCTTGAGTCCTTCCTGGCGGTGGAAGAAGCGCGAGCCGCTGTAACCCGGATGCGGGTAGGTGTCCTGCGCCTCGAACTCCCACCAGTGATCGAGGTACGGATCGTGCACGCGGACGTTGGTGCCCATCTCGGTGAGCTTGCGCACCATGATCTCGGAGCCGCTGTAGCGGGTATCCCCGACGTCCTCGCGGTAGGCGGCGCCCAGGACCAGGATGTCGGACGCCGCGAGGGGCTTGCCCATGTTGCGGAGCGCATCGCGCACCAGCTGCGGCGCGTGCAAGGAACGCGTGTCGTTGATGTCGATGGCCAGCGGCGTGATCTTGAAGATCTGGTCGTCCCATCCAAACACGTGCTTGTAGGCCCAGAGGCCGAGGCCCCCGTCCTTGGGCAGGCAGTAGCCGCCGATGCCGGGACCGGGGAAGAGCATGTTCGAATGCGTGGGTCGCACTTTGATGGCTTCGATCACCTTCTTCAGATCGACGCCGTTGCGTTCGGCGAAGAGCGACCATTCGTCCATGAACGCGAGGATGGTCGCCCGGTAGCTGTTCTCGACGATCTTGGCCGTCTCGGATTCGATCGGCCGGTCGAGCACGGTCAGGGGGAACTTGTCGGTATGCAGCACGTCGGTCAGGAACTGCACCACCCGTTTCCGGGCGGTCGGATTGACGCCGCTGCAGACCCGCCAGAAATCCCGGATTGAGGCGACGTAGTTCTTGCCCGGCATGACGCGTTCGTAGCTGTGGGCCAGCAGCGGCTCCGACGTGATCCCGCGTTTCGCGAAGATCTTCTTCATGATCGGATAGGCGATCTGCTCGGTGGTGCCGGGGGCGACCGTCGTCTCGATCAGGACCAGGGCGGCGGCCGGGATGTTCTCGGCGATTTTGGCGAGCGAGGCCTCGAGCGCGACCATGTCGGCGGAGCCGGTGCGCACGTCGCCGAGCGATTCCTTCAGGTAGTCGCACTGCACGTCGATCACGACGACGTCGGCGAGCTTGAGCACGTCGTAGGTGAAGGACGCCACCAGGGTCTTCTTGTCCTTCACGCACCGGGAGATCAGCCGCTCGACCTCGGGGTCCTCGGCCTTGACGGGCGACTCGCCGAGGTTGAACAGCGGGATCTTCCAGTAGCTGCGCGGGCTCGGCCGCTGCATGCCGATGACGAACTTCCCCGACTGCCCCTTCTTGTCCGTGGAATCCGCGATGACCGCGGCCATCACCGCGCCGACGAAGCCGAGGCCGACGACCACCACGATTTCCCGACCGGCCCGGCGCTGTTCGGCGGCGAGTTTCTCCAGGCGGGTGAATTCGGCCGCATATTCCTCCTGGGTGGGCAGCGGGAACTTCTCGCCCGTGGGGCTGACCGAGACGGAATCGTTTTTCATGGCTAAGGGAACGGGATTGGGGGTTTGTGCGGGGTCATCCGCCCCTCGGGAAGTCCGGGTTCGGGGCATAGGTCGATACGGATCGGCAACCGCAGAGGCAAGTTGATTACATTGCCCGCACCGGGCCCTTGGCGGGGCCCGCGTCCGGCGCTCCGGACCGATTGACTCCCCGCCGCTCTCTGCCGATTGCTCTTCCGAGAGGAAGGACCATTCCAATGAGGACCCAAAATGAAAAGGCTGTCGCCTTCCGGGCGCTCCACCAGGGGCCCGGCGCCTTCGTGATCCCCAATCCGTGGGACGCCGGCTCGGCGCGCCTCCTGGCCGGCCTCGGCTTTCAGGCGCTGGCAACTTCCAGCTGGGCGTCCGCGGCCGTTTGCGGTCGGCGCGACGGCTCGCTGACCCGGGCCGAGGCCCTCGCGCAGTTCAGCGCGATCGCCGGTGCCGTCGATCTGCCCGTGGCGGCCGACCTGGGCAACGGCTACGGACACGATCCCGCGACCGCGGCGGAGACGATCCGAGCCGCCGGCGCGGCGGGCCTGGTCGGCGGCTCGATCGAGGATGCGACCGGCGAGCCCGCGCGCCCGTTGGACGAGTTCAGCCTCGCGGTCGAACGCGTGGCCGCAAGCGCCGCGGCCGCCCGGAAGCTGCCATTTCCGTTCATGCTGACCGCGCGCACGGAGGGCTTCGTCCGCGGCCGTCCCGATCTCGACGAGACGATCCGGCGCCTGCAGGCCTTCGAAAAGGCGGGCGCCGACGTGCTGTTTGCGCCGGGGCTGCCGGACCTCGCCGCGGTCCGCGCCGTATGCGCGGCGGTGTCCAAACCGGTGAACTTCATGGCCGGCGTGAAAGGCCGGTCGTTCCCGGTGGCGGAACTGGCGGCGGCCGGCGTCCGGCGGATCAGCGTCGCGGCGTCGTTCTATCGGGCGGCCATGACGGGGCTGCTCGATGCGGCCCGCGAGGTCAGGGAGCACGGCACCTTCGGCTATATCGATCGGACTGCGCCCTCCGCCGAGTTCGAGCAGCTCATGGGCTGGTGAACCCCGGTGGGGCAGGCCGCCCATCGACACTTTCTGCTGACCCGCCGACCTGCCGCCTGCGGCGGTCGCGCTGGGAGTCGCCGGATTCGCTCAGAACCGCTCCCGCCCAATTCATGTTCAAGGTTGAGCATAGTTCGGGCTGGGGCCGCTGCGCCCGTTCCGTGGTCAAGGTTGAGCATAGTTCGGGCTGGGGCCGGTTCCGCCCGATCAATGCTCAAGGTTGAGCACAGTTCGGGCTCAGGGTAAGACCGACCGCTTTTGCCCGGGGGGCGCGAACTCGGAGATCACCCGCGACGCATCACGGAGGGCGGTTTTGCCATGGCCCGGTTTCCCGCGCACGTCGCCCGACAGCCTGTCAGTCGTTCTCCGGGGGCGCAGGCGATATCCGGGCCAAGCCCTGCAGTTTGAGCGCGCCGGTCAACTCCGGGTGCGGTTGCCAGGCGCCGGCCGAGAAAACCTCCCGGTCCCAGGGGAAGATGACCAGCGCGTCCGTGGTCGCGGCAACGACTTCCGGCATCGGCTGGGCCCAGGAATGGCTGACCAGACTTGCCGCGATCACCCGGGCCGCGCCGCATTCGCGCACGCGCGCGGCCACCATCGCCAGGGTCTCGCCGGTGTCGGCGATGTCGTCCACCACGGCGACGACCTTGTCCCGCACTTCCGGCGGCACGCCGACCTTCCAAGCCGGATGCAGCGCAACCACCCGGTCGTTCTCGCGCCGCGTGACGCGAGCCGGGTGCAGGTCGCAGCGCAGCGCACAGGCAACGGCCGCGGCCGGGAACAGGCCGCCCCGCGCGATGCCCACAACCGCGTCGATCCGGCAGTTTGCCAGCTTCTCCACCAGCACCCGGGAGAGCTGGGCGAACCGTTCCCAGCCGATCTCCTCGACTCCTTCCCGGCGGGCGTAGTCGTAGCTCTGCATCGGCGGCGGGGGCGTGGGGTGAGGGCGGACCCGGTGGCGGGAGGCCGGGAACGTCACGATGCGGCGCCGGACTCGGGCGCCCCGTTGACAAGCCGCCGCAGGCCGAGCGGATTCTCATCCTTGAGCGCATCCGGCAGCAGCGCGGCGGGGAAATCCTGGTAGCAGACGGGCCGGACAAACCGCTGGAGCGCCGCGGTGCCGACCGAGGTGAAGCGCACGTCGGTCGTCGCCGGGTAGGGTCCGCCGTGATTCATGGCGGGGCAGACTTCGACGCCGGTCGGGAAGCCGTTGACGATCAGCCGGCCCGCCCGGCGCTCCAGCCGCCGCACGAGCGACTGCGCCTCCCGCAGATCGGCGGCCGTGCCGTGAATCGTGGCCGTCAGCTGTCCTTCGAGGCCGTCGGCGATCTGCTCCAGTTCCGCCAATGTGCCCGCGGCCACGAGCAGCGCGAACGGGCCGAACACCTCCTCCGCCAGCTCCGGATGCCGTCGAAAATTCTCCCCGTCGGTGTGCAGGACCGCCGGTTCGCCCTCGGTGCGGGCCGGATCCGGCGGGCGGTCCGACCGGGCCAGCAGGGCGACGCCTCCGGTGGCCGTGGCGCGCGCGAGTCCCTCGCGATAGGACTCGCAGATTCCCCCGTGCAGCATCGTGGCCGGCGCGACGCCTTCGAACCCGGCCGCCAGCGCCCGTTGGAATTCGTCGAAGGCCGGACCCTGCAGCCCGAAGATCAGGCCGGGCTTGGTGCAGAACTGGCCGACGCCGAGCGTGACCGATGCGCACAGCCCCTGGGCGACGGCGGCGGCGCGCTCCCGCAGAACGCCGGGCAGGACGAAGACCGGGTTGAGGCTGCTCATCTCGGCGAACACCGGAATCGGCTCGGATCGGGCGGCCGCCGCGTCGAACAGCGCGCGGCCGGCGGCGCGCGAGCCGGTGAATCCCACCGCGCGGGCCAGGGGATGGCGCACCAGGGCCAGGCCGATGATCCTGCCGGGGCCGTGCAGCATCGAGAAGACGCCCGGGGGCAGCTGGCACTCCGCGACCGCCCGGCGCACCGCCGTCGCCACCAGCTCCGACGTGCCCGGATGACCGCTATGCGCCTTGACCACCACCGGATTGCCGGTCGCCAGGGCGGAGGCCGTGTCGCCGCCCGCCACCGAGAATGCGAGCGGGAAATTGCTCGATCCAAACACCACGACCGGGCCGATGGGGATCAGCATGCGCCGCAGATCGGGCCGCGGCGCCGGCTGCCGGTCGAGCAAGGCCGGGTCGATGCGGGCGTCGACCCAGGAGCCCTCGCGGGCGATGCCGGCGAACATCCGGAGCTGCCCGACCGTACGCGCGCGCTCGCCGGTCAGGCGCGCCGCCGGGAGGCCGGTTTCCTCGTGGGCGCGGGCGATGAGGGCGTCGCCCAGCGCGAGGATCTCCCCGGCGATGCGCTCGAGGAATGCCGCCCGTTGCGCGCCGGTGGTTTCACGAAGGGCGGCAAACGCGCCCTCGGCCGCCTCCAGGGCAGCGGAGACCTCCGCGGCGCCCGCGGCGTAGACCGGCGGCTCCAGCGTCCGCCGGTCGAGCGGGCTGACCGCGCGGACGGTTGCGCCCGTGCCCCGGCTGAGCCGGTCTCCGATGAAACTCTGGCCGTGCAATTCCATGAGCGGGGAGTGTAGCGGGGTGGGGCGGGCGGCACAACTCAGACCACGACGACGGGATTCCGGAGCATGCCGATCCCGGAAATCTCGATCTCCACGATGTCGCCGACCTGCAGTGTGAACGCATCGGGAGGGACGATGCCGGTGCCGGTCAGCAGCGCCGCGCCGTTGGGGAACTTCTGGCTCCGGAACAGGTGCCCGGTCAGCTCGTCGAAGCTGCGTTTCATCTGGCCGGGGGACGTCTCGCCTGCGAACGCGACGGCGCCGTCCCGCCGGATCGTCAGCCGGATGATCCATTCCCGCACGGCGGACTCCGGGGTGCCCAGGGTGACCCAGGGGCCGAGCGCGCAGGAACGCTCATAGATCTTCGCCTGGGGCAGATAGAGCAGGTTCTCGCCCTCGATGTCGCGCGAACTCATGTCGTTGCCGATGGTATGGCCGACGACGCGGCCGCGCGGATTGATCACCAGCACCAACTCCGGCTCGGGCACGCTCCAGCGGGCGTCGCTCCGGATCCCGACCGGCTCGCCGGGCCCGACCACCTTTTCCGGGAGTGACTTGAAGAACAGTTCCGGCCGGCCGGCCGCGTACACCCGGTCGTAGGCCGACGCGCTGAAACCGGATTCCTCCATGCGCGCGGCCTTGCTGCGCAGGTAGGTGACGCCGGCCGCCCACACTTCCTGCCGGTCAATCGGCGCGCGCAGCTTCACGTCCGCGAGCCGGAAACGCGGCGCGGTTCGTTTGGCCGCCTGCTCGGCCCGCGAGACCGGATCGTCGTCATCCAGGATCGTGCTCAACCGGGCCACGCCGGCCGGGGTCAGGTCCTGGACGGTGTCCGCATCGATCAACAGACCCGCGCGGATCCGTCCATCGGGGGTCTGGAAGCGGCAGAGATTCATGGCGAAAACCGGGAGGGCCGAACGCACGGTGGGGAGGGATCGAGGGAGTCGAAGCCCCGCACGAACCGGGCGACCCGATGCGTTATTGACGCTGCGGCCGGCCCGCAAGCAAACTCCCGCGATGGCCAGCCCCGATGCGAGCTCCGCGGCGCCGACCCGCACGCGCTATTGGGTGGTCGTGTTTGCCGTCGCCCTCGCGGTCATCCAGTACATCGACCGCGTCTGCATCTCGCAGGCGGCGCCGTCCATCACCGCCGACCTCCGGCTGTCGGCCGACCAGATGGGATACATTTTCTCGGCGTTCACGCTGGCCTACGCCCTGTTTGAGATCCCGACGGGCTGGCTGGGGGACAAGATCGGCGCCCGGAGGGTTCT
>CAZKDK010000169.1:0-8043 GCA_964551145.1 uncultured Opitutaceae bacterium
GGATCATCGGCTACAAGAATGCCGACGACTACGTGAAGTTCGCCGTCGAGGCGGCGAAGGCCATGCGCCGCAGCTCGCCCGGCACGCCGCTCGAGTTCATCGCCAACGGCTCGTCCAACTACCAGGACAACCTCGACTGGGTGGAGTGGAACTGGAGGGTCATCAAGGGGCTGTATGGCATCGCGGACTACATCTCCCTGCATCGCTATTGGGATGATTCCCAGGACTATTACGTCTTCATGGGGCAGCGCGCCGTGGACCTGGCGGAGAAGATCGAGATCACCGCGGGCCAGATCAAGGCCCTCTCCGCCGTCCAGAAGAAGAAGCCCATGTACATATCGCTCGACGAGTGGGCGCCGCCCTTCCGCGGCGGCCACCTGTCAACCCTCGCCATCGCGCAGTTCTTCAACGCGTTCATCCGCCACGCCGACGTCGTCAAGATGGCCAACTTCACGCTGTTGACCGGCATCCTCGGCCGCGACCCGAAGACGGGGGCGACCTACAAGTCGCCCGTCTTCTACATGTTCAAGCTGTTCTCCACCCGCTGCCGCGGCGCGGCGATCGATACCTTCGTCGACTGCGACACCTTCGCCACCAGCGACCACTACAAGAATATCCCGTACCTCGACGTGACCTCCGTCTACGACCGGCCGGCGAAGCAGGTCGTCATCAACGTCGTCAACCGGCACAAGGACGAGGCCATCGCCACCGATATCCGGAGTGTCACCGGCGTCTTCAGCGGCACCGCGTCGGTGAGCCAGATCGTCAGCGACGACATCACCAACGAGCCCTACACCTACGAGGCGCGCGACACCTACGCGCCCAGGACCGAGCAGGTCGCCGCCCGAGGCCCGACGCTCCACTACGTCTTCCCGGCCCACTCGTTCACCCAGCTCGTTGTCGGCGTCGACCGGCCGTGACGCCGTCGGCCGCCCCGGGCCTCCGCCCGCCGCGGCCGTGTCGCTCCCGCCGGACACGTTCTTTTTCCGCGCACTTCTCCGCCCATGACCATCATGCCTCGGTTCGCCGTCCTCCTCCCCGCGCTCCTGCTCTCGGGCGCATCCCTGATCGCGGACACCCCCTGTCCCGCCTATCTCGACCCGACCCGGCCGCAGGCGGCGCGCATCCGCGATCTCATTTCGCGCCTGACGCTCGAGGAAAAGGTCTCCGTGATGAGCAACACCACGCCCGGCGTGCCCCGCCTCGGCATCCCCAAATACAACTGGTGGAGCGAAGCCCTGCACGGCGTCGCCTTTGCCGGCAAGGCCACGGTGTTTCCCCAGGCGATCGGCCTGGCGGCGATGTGGGATCCCGCGCTGCAGCAGGACATCGCGCACGTCATCGGCATCGAGGCCCGCGCGAAGTTCAATGGCGACGCCGGCACGCCGGCCGCCGGCGCGGCCTTCCACGGACTCACGTTCTGGTCGCCCAACATCAATATTTTCCGCGACCCGCGCTGGGGCCGGGGTCAGGAGACTTACGGCGAGGATCCGTTCCTCACCTCGCGTCTCGGCGTCGCCTTCGTCCGCGGCCTGCAGGGCGACAATCCCGACTACCTGCTCGCCGCCGCCGGCGCGAAACACTTCGCCGTGCACAGCGGCCCGGAGCCGCTGCGGCACGACTTCGACGTGTCGCCGTCCGGGGCCGACCTGCACGAGACCTACCTGCCGGCCTTCGAGGCCGTGGTGCGCGAGGCGCACGTCGAGATCGTGATGACGGCCTACAATTCGCTCTACGGCACGCCCTGCTCGATCAACCCCCTGCTCTACTCGCTGCTCTCGAAATGGGGATTCAACGGCCACGTGACGTCCGACTGCGGCTCGGTGGCCGATCTCCACCAGACCTACAAGCGCGCCTGCTGCGACGCGGAGGCGGAGGCCCTGGCGCTGAACGCGGGCATGAATGTGCGGTGCGGCGACGAGCCCACGCAGCTCGTCGCGGCGGTGCACCGCGGCCTCATCAGCGAGGAGATGATCGACCTGCGGCTCGAGCCGCTGCTGCGCACGATGTTCCGGCTCGGCTTCTTCGATCCCAAGGACCGCGTGCCGTTCAACCGGATCGCGCCCTCCGAAAACGACACCCCGGAGCACGGCGCGCTCGCCCTGCGGGCGGCGCGCGAATCGCTGGTGCTGCTCAAGAACGACGGCCTCCTGCCGCTGAATCCGGAGCGCCTGCACCGCGTCGCGGTCATCGGTCCGAGCGCCACCTCCGTGCCCGCGCTGCTCGGCAACTACAACGGCACGCCGTCCGCGCCCGTGACGATCCTCGCCGGCCTCAAGGCCGCGCTCGAGCCGGCCGGCGTGCAGGTCGATTACGCCCACGGCTGCGACTACGCCGAGCGACCGACGACCTTCCGCACCGCGGGAAACACCTGGTTCCGCGGCGAGTACTTTTCCAATCCCGATCTGTCCGGAGAACCGGCGGCCGTGCAGTATGACCGCCCGTTGGATTTCGATTTCGGCGTCAAGGATCCAGCCCGGACCAAGCTGCCGCGCGGCCTGCCGGACCACGGGGTTTCCGTGCGCTGGACCGGCGATCTCATGAGCACGCTCGCCGGCGAGTACAGCTTCGTCGTCCATGGCCGGGGCGGGTTCCGGCTGAAGCTGGGCGACGACACCCTGGTCGACGCGTGGACCGTTCCGCCGGGACAGGAGAACGCCGGGCGCCGTTTTCCCGCCGCGCGGCGCCTGGCCGACAATGCCAGCATCCCGCTCACGCTCGAATACCGGCAGGGCCGGGGCCCGGTGAAGGTCGCCGTCGACTGGAACACGCCGCCGGTCGACGCCGACGAGGCCGAGGCGGTGGCGAAAGCGCAGGCGGCCGACGTGATCGTGTTCGTCGGCGGCATCTCCGCCCAACTGGAGGGCGAGGAAATGTCTGTCGACTATACCGGCTTCGCCGGCGGCGATCGCGTCGCGATCGAGCTGCCCGCGCTCCAGCAGCGGCTGCTCGAAAAGCTGCGCGCGACCGGCAAGCCCGTCGTGTTCGTCAATCTTTCCGGCAGCGCGATCGCGCTGCCGTGGGCGGACGAACATCTCAACGCCATCGTCCAGGCCTGGTATCCGGGCCAGGCCGGCGGCACGGCCGTCGCCGACCTGCTGCTGGGCCGCTACAATCCCGCCGGCCGGCTCCCGGTCACCTTCTATCGGGCCACCTCCGACCTGCCCGACTTCAAGGACTACCGCATGGCCGGCCGCACCTATCGGTACTTTGACGGCCAGCCGCTGTATCCCTTCGGCCACGGCCTGAGCTACACCCGCTTCGACTACGCCAACCTGCGCGTCGCCCAGGCGCCGGGCGGCTCGCTGGCCGTGACCGTCGACGTGACCAACGCCGGCGCGCGCGAGGGCGACGAGGTCGTCCAGCTCTACGCCACGCCGCCCGCGGCCTCCCATCCCCGCGAGCACCGCGCGCTGTGCGGATTCGACCGCGTGCACCTGAAGCCCGGTGAGACCAGGACGGTCGGCATCACCGTCCCGGCCAGTGCGCTGCGCCGCTGGAGCGACGCCGACAAGGCCTACGTGACTCCGTCCGGCGAGTGGACGATCGGCGCCGGCGCCTCGTCCGCCGACATCCGCCAGACCGCCGTGGCGAAGCTCTGATCTCCCCTCTGGCCCCGTGAGATTCCCGCCGCTCCCGCGGCTTGCCCCGCCATCCGAACCGCCGGTACCCTGTTTTTCCCCTTCGATGGAGACAACATGAGCATGAATGACCGACGAATCTCACGGTGGGCTTCGATCGCGATGGCTGTCGGCGTTTGGGCCGCAGTCGCGGCGACGCGGGCCGCCGACACCCCCGCAACCACGGTCACGGGCGCGCCAGCCCGCACCTGGATGGCCGACAATGGCAACGGCACCTTCACGAACCCGCTCTTCTACGACGAGTTCTCCGACCCCGATCTGATCCGCGTGGGCGACGACTTCTACCTCACCGGCACGACGATGCACGCGATGCCCGGGCTGCCGGTCCTGCATTCGCGCGACCTCGTGAACTGGGAGTTCGTCTCCTACGCGGTGCAGGAGCTCGACTTCGGACCCGCCTACCGCCTGCAAAGGGGCGAAATCTACGGCCAAGGCATCTGGGCGCCGTGCCTCCGCTACCACCACGGCACGTTCTACATCTTCACGAACGTCAACGGCCGGAAGACCCAGCTCTTTCGCGCGACCAACCCGGCCGGTCCATGGACGCATTCGGAACTAGGCAGCTCGCTGCATGACCTGTCGGTGCTCTTCGATGACGACGGCCGCATCTATGTCGTCTGGGGGTACGACGAGGTCATGTTCGCCGAGCTCAAGCCCGACCTCAGCGACATCATCCCCGAAACCAGGCGCGTGCTGATCCCCGCCGGCAGCGGCATGGGCGAGGGCTCGCATTTCTACCGCATCGGCGGCCGCTACTACCTCATCAGCGCCAACTACGCCCCGGTCGGCCGCATGCAGTGCGCGCGTGCCGACCGGCCGGAGGGTCCGTACGAAACCGTCGTGATCAGCGCCCGCGAAACCATGGGCACGCAACGCGGCTGGTGGGTGCGGAACGTGGGCCTTGGCCGGGCCGTGCCCGCGCCCGGCGCGAAGTTCGAACTCGCCGAGCCGGGCGGCAACGCCTACGGCGCCACGTCGCTCCACCAGGGCGGCATCGTCGACCTGCCCAACGGCGACTGGTGGGGTTTCTCGATGATGGATTTCCGGTCGGTCGGCCGGACCACCTTCCTCTCGCCCGTCACCTGGCAGGATGGCTGGCCGTATTTCGGCCTGCCGGGGAACCTCGGCC
This sequence comes from uncultured Opitutaceae bacterium, assembly GCA_964551145.1. Classification (GTDB taxonomy): domain Bacteria; phylum Verrucomicrobiota; class Verrucomicrobiia; order Opitutales; family Opitutaceae; genus Fen-1467. The sequence continues at coordinate 4,771 of CAZKDK010000169.1, forward strand.
GTTCGCCGCGGACATGGCTCAAGCCGGCGGTCGGGGTCGGAAGTGCGCCGACGGCCCCCTACCGGCGCAGCGACGATTTCTCCGGCCCGAAGCTGCAGCCGATCTGGCAATGGAATCACGCGCCGGTCGACGCCAAGTGGTCGCTGATCGAAAAACCCGGCGTGCTGCGACTGCACACGCTGCCCGCGGAGGAATTTCTCCGGGCCCGGAACACGCTCACGCAGCGGGCGATCGGACCGATATCTTCCGCGACCGTCGAACTCGACGGCGCGGGCCTCGAGCCCGGCGACACTGCCGGCCTCGGCCTGCTGAACATGCCTTGTGCGTGGATCGGTCTGATCCGCACGGAGGCCGGATTCGTCCTCAGCTGGTATGACCAGCTCACGAACCAAACCATCGACCGGCCGGTGTCGTCCGCGCGGGTCTGGCTCCGCGCCACCGGCGACTTCGACAACGACATCGCGCATCTCAGCTACAGCGCGGACGGGAGGGACTTCATGGCCGTGGGCGACGAGATCCGCCTGCCCTACCAGCTGAAGACCTTCCAGGGCGTGCGCTACGCGCTCTTCGCGTTCAATACCGCGGGCCGGGAGGGTGGCTACGCCGACTTCGGCCACTTCCGCGTCGACGAACCCCTGGCCGATCGCTCGAAGAGCCTTCCCGCCGGCAGGGTCATCACGCTCATGAACCTCGCCAACGGCTCCGTGGTCTGGGGCCACCCCCTCGGCATGCTGCACTCCGCCGCGCCCGGCACGAAGGAAGCCGCCGGTCCGGGCGCGCGCTTCCGCGTGCTCGACCGCGGCCGGGGACGCGTCGTCCTCGAGGCGATGGACGGCCGCGGCTTCGTGACGGTCGTCGGCGCCGGGCTGTCAGCCGACGTGCGCCTGCTGAAGCAGGAATCCGACGCCAGTCTCTTCCAGTGGCAGGACATGCTGCGCGGCCAGTGCATGCTCCTGTCGCCGAAGACCAACCGTTACGTGGGACTCGACCCGGCAACGGGCGAACCGTATTCCGCCGACTGGCCCGGCACGCACCCGGACCGCAAGGACGGCACCTGCTTCCGGTGGGAGGTCGTTTCGCCTTAGGCCACGGACTCCACGCCGGTCAAAGTCGAATCGTCGATCTGCAGGACGCGCGGCCCGGTCGTCCGCGGCGCCACAAGCTGGGTGGCCTCTAGGCTGGCATCACGGTGGTTCCAGGAGCGGTGCGCTTCGGGGCTGGTTCCAAAGAACTGGCGGAATCTGCGATGGAGGTAACTTGCGCTTCGGAGCCCCACCAACCTGGCGATGTCGGAACTTTTTGCCTGCGGATGAGCCTTCAGCAGATGGGAAGCCTCCTGCATTCGCGCCCTGATGATTCGTTCGCTGATGGTCGAGCCGGTTTCCTCCTGCATGATTTTCTCCAGGTGCCTTCGTGACACCCCGACGGCATCGGCCACATTGGATACGTAGAGCATCGGGTTCGGATAGTTCTCTGCAATGTACCTCAATGCAGACGCGACGCAGGGATTCTCCACGGTGATGACGTCCGTGCTTACCCGCGCCACGACACCTGACGGCGAGGTGCGCAAAAGCTTCGGACGCACACCGACTCCGTCCATCATCAGGTCCAGAAAGGAGGCGGCGCGGTGGACCAGGGCTTTGAGGTCGAGGTCGACGCTCGACAGAGGCACGCTGGCGGACTCGCAGGCCGTGAAATCATTGCCCACCCCAAGGACGGCGAGATCCCCGGGCACGGATAGTCCGGCGTCGATGCAGCTATCAATCACTTCCGCCGCGACATAGTCGTTGAACGAGAATATGGCGGTCGGACGCGGCAGGCGTCGAAGTAGTTCGATGAGCTCTTGCCGACGTTCCATCCTGTCGGGCTGCCAGGAGGATCCGACACGCACATGCCGGGGAGGCAGGCACTCGCAGGCAAAGCCGTGGTGCAGCAGGCGCTGTTGGAAGCTGAAATAGCGTTCACTGTTTGGTTCGTCATCGATAAACGGGGCCCAGGCGAAACTCCGGTATCCGCGCTTCAAGAAGTGGTCTGCGGCGATCCGTCCAATCTCGCCATTGTCGACCTCGACCCGCGGCAGGGGCGCCGGCCGGTCGGAGAGCGTGATTCCCACGCACGGAATGCCTGAATCCTGTATACGGGCGAGAACGTCGGGCTGACAGGCGACGAGGGCGAGGATTCCATCCCCTTTCCATGAGTGGGGATATGACCCGGTGAACAGCATTTCGGTCGCGAGATGCCAGGCGTTCTCCCGGGCGTAGTGTGCGATTTCGCGAATGCAGTCGCCGGCGGACGGGGACGCAACGACCAGCACCTTTCGTCGGGATGTGTTTGCGGAAACCACGGTTGGAAGGGATGCCGCTAGCGCTCAACCCGCGCGTAAAAAGACCGGCCGATGCGAAGGGAGCGGCCATTGCGCGCGGAGAATACGGACGCCAAAAACCGGCGATCACAGGCCTGCGATCGATCCAGGGGACATGCGTTCCTGATCGGCCGAACAGGCCGCGCGGCAGGACGAAGGAAACACAGCATTTTTGGGGTATCGCGGGGGCCGGCTCGTAGGATTGGGTTTCTCCTGCCAGCAACGTATCTGGAATGAAGGCACAGAGAACGTCGTCCGGGCAAACCGACTTTGGAGATAGGGAGAACTATTGCTTAAGGCATACTCCTCCCTCTCGACGGCGTCGCGTGTGCGATTGCGGTCACCCGGCTCAGGGGCTGTCCGCCGGTCACGCCGGCCATCGAGCCCGGAGCGGGCGAGTCCCCCACAGGCCCCAGCATCACGTTCGCGGCGGACTCGAACGTCCCGATCCGCGACGGTACGGCCGCCTTCCTTCATCCGATTCAATGCGAACGCGCAGGGGATCGGACTTCGATCACAACCGATAAGCCAGGCATCATGCCCGCCCCGTACTCGGCACCCTCTTGGACCGGCGCAACCGGGTCGCGCCGACGACGTCAGGGCAGGGAACGGCGCGTCGGCCGGCCTTATCTCCGCTAGCTTGGTTCGATGTCGATAATGCCGCGCTGGACGGCGACTACCAGCGCCTCGGTGCGGGCATTCACTTCCAGCTTGGCGAGGATGCTGGTCACGTGGAGCTTCACCGTTCCTTCCGTCACGCCGAGCGCAACTGCGATCTCCTTGTTGCTGCGGCCCTTGGCGATGAATGTCAGCACTTCCTTCTCGCGTGCCGAAAGCGGCGTGAGGGTCCGTTCGCCCATGCGCATGGTCAGTTCGGGCGGAACGTATCTTTCGCCCGCGTGAACGCGGCG
>CAZKDK010000170.1:0-8033 GCA_964551145.1 uncultured Opitutaceae bacterium
GATGGTCGCCGAGCGCGAGCGCGGCGTCTGGCGCCGCTACCGCCTGCTGCCCGTCGGCACCGGCACGCTGGTGGCCGGCACCCTCGCAGTCCGCCTGGTGATCATCGCCGGAGCCGTGATCCTGCAGATCGCGCTGGCGCGGCTCATCTACGGCACGCCGTTCCCCCAGCACCCGGTCCAGGCCGCCGGCGCTTTTCTCCTGGTGACCGGCTCCTTCCTCGGACTCGGTCTCCTCGTCGCCGCCCTCGCGGACGACGTGCCGGCGGTGCAGGCGCTCGGCCAGTGCCTCTTTCTTCCGATGATCCTGATCGGCGGCGTCGGCGTGCCCCTGGCGGCGCTGCCCGTGTGGGCGCAGCGGATCGCGGGCTTCATGCCGGGCCGCTACGCCGTCGACGCGCTGCAGCGCTGCTTCAACGATTCGCGCGGCCTCGCGGCGGCCGGATTCAGCCTGGCCGCCCTCGCCGTCATCGGCGCGGCCGCCGGCGCGGTCGGCGCCGGGCTGCTCCGCTGGGACTCGGGCCGCCGTGTGGGGCGGGCGGCGCGGCTCGGCGTCGCCGCGGCCCTGACCTCCTGGCTCGCGGTCGGCGCGGCAGCCGCCCTGACCGGCCACCTGCAGCCGGCGCTGCCGTACGACACCACATACGCGGCCGTCACCGCCGAACAGATCGACGCCATCACCTACGCGGATCTGCCTGGCGACAACGAACTCGTGACCCGCCTGGCCCCGCCGTTCCAGGACGGGCGCGCGCCTGCGGGGATGGCCGAGTTCGCGCGCCGGCTCCGGGACTGGCCGCCCGGAAACCTGGACGATCCCGGCCAGAGCGTCCGCAATCTGCTCAGCGTGGCGGGCATCGCCGACCTGCGCGCCGATCCCCGCGAGGGCGAGATCGCCCGGGCCGTGTTCGACGAACTGCAGCGGCGGTACCCGCCCGACCGGCTCCGCCAGGCCCTCGCGTGGATCGTCCTTCGCCCCGACGACGGCACGGTGATCCGCAACGCCCCGGAACTGGGGCTGCCGCTGCCGGCGCCGACACGGCTGGTCCGGGAGCGTTGCGCGCTCTACGCCCGGAAGTTCCTCGCCCGGGTGGTGGGCAGGATCCGCGATTAGACTGTCGCCGAGCCCCGCGATCCGGGCATGACCGTCCAGCGCCTGCAGGAGCGCCTGCTGGCGGACAATCCGGATCAAGCGTCAGAGCTACCGTCGCGCGACGAGAGCGGGGCGCGCAGTCGGCTCCCGGGAGACGAAAGTCCCCCGTCGAAAGCCGGAAGTCCTGCCTGACGAAGCAACCGGGTGTTCCGGCCCACATCACGCGACTCTTGGCGTCCGACCCCTGACCGACGGATCAGGCTCCGGTGAACGACGGCACGAGGGTGACGGCTTCGCCGGGCATGACGACGTAGTCGTTGCCGACGCACCAGGTGAGGTCGTTGAGCAGGAACTTGAAGGTGACCGGGGTGACGGCGTCGCTGAGCGTGATGACCCAGCGGTCGTCAGCCACGCAATCCATCACCATGCCCTTGTCCCAGCTGAGTCCGGAACCCTCGCCACGGATGTAGAGGGTGTTGCCGAAACCCACGTCGATCTGCGCGTTGATGGTGGTGAGGGTGGGCCTGGGCGCCGGCTTCTTGACGGGCGCGGTGTGGGCCGGCCGGGCAGCGGGATGACGTGACGAGGCGGCCTCGCCGGCGGATTTCGCGGCTTTGGTGGCTCTGGCTGACGTTCTCTTCATTTTTCAACCTTAATTTTCTGATTCGTATGATTGACTCGCCTACCTTCGCTCTTCGCGATGATCAGACAGACGGTCGCCCGAACACTACCAGACTCGCCGCGGGATATACAATCCGGATTACCGCCGGCCCGGCCGCGCCGCCTGCGATTCAGCAGGTTGCGACAGCCGGGCGGAGGCCGGAGGGTGTCTTCCTCGCGCAGGCGATTGCGGCTGGGGGCCGCCGGGAAGAAAGTGATTTACTCGCCCGGGCGCATGGCCCTAAATCCGCCGTTCCTGTCGGGGCAGTAGCTCAGTTGATAGAGCGCCTCGTTCGCAACGAGGAGGTCGCCGGTTTGAGCCCGGTCTGCTCCACCATTTTTCGCCGCGGGCGAAAAATGCCCTCCGTAGGCCCGGCTAAGGAGGGCACTATGCGCGACGAGACGACGAGTGTTTCGACACGACCCATGCTCCGGCGTCGTTGAAACTATTTGTTCTGCTATCCGTCATTTACCAGGCTCGGTCCCATCGACGAAGGGCGGATATTCCCTCAAGGCGTCAGATTCGGTTCCACTCAACACGGTGCCCAATATGAAGACGTCGGTCCCCTCGGCCATCCTGCTTGCCGCGGCATTCACAACGGCGTTGGCGCTCACCGGCTGCGTTACCAAACAACTCTCGGTCGAGAACCGCGCCACCGGCCAGCCGCAACAGACGTTCGCCCAGGGCGAAGTTCCAACCGTGGTCGCCCGAGGCGGCGTCACCGGAATGGGCGGCACCAAGATCGAAGTGTTCGGCCTTCCCGATCGCGAGCTGCTCGTGACCGAAGTGATTCCGAGCAGTTATGACGAGCCGCAGACCTCCACGTATCTTCCCGATTCCGGCGGGGACCTTGAGACCTTTGTTTTCTATCCCAATTGGCGTCCTGTTCACAAAATGCCGTTGCCCGGTTTGCCGCCCGGAGACTACGTCGCGGAACTATCGTACGACGGCAGGATTCAGGGCCGCGTCCCCTTCACGGTTGCGGGTGCCGGAGGTCAACCGGCGGCGGCGCCTGCCGCGGCCGGGGTCCGCCGGGGACCGGAGATCTACGCCCCGAGCGGGATCAGCCGCGAAGAAGCGATGGTCGGGTGGCTGGACGCGATGGTTGGCCTCACCAACGACCAGCGAACGAATGCAGCGAAGATTTACGCGGAGCAACACAACGCGTTGGACAGATTCTATGCGCTGAAAGACGGCGCGATGACTCCGAGTGAAATCGCCGCCAGCACGCGTACTCGAATTCGCGCGATGCTGACGCCCGACCAGCAAATGAAATTCGATGACGGCCTCCGCCCAAAACCCTCGATCACGGCCGACCATTCGAACGCACCGGGGCGGGCGATGGCGAATGGCGGGGCATTCATGCCGACGGGAAGTCCGGACATCGGGTTCAATCGAGCGATCCGGGCGTACATCGCCTATTACCTCGAGCATTCGCCGGCCATCGCCGCGCGGGTTGGATTGGTCGTCAGGGTGCGCCCCGCCGGCAGCCGAACGCGCACCGAACGGTATCACGGTGTCGATCCATCTCGGAGCGGAAGCGACGTCTATTTCATTGATGGCAGCGATCGATCAGAGACGGTGAAGGTTCTCTGGGAAAGATCGTCGAAGGAGCCGTTCAAGATTCTGCGCATCGAAGGCACGGGCGGGGCGATCATTCCGATTTGATGCGCGGCCGATTGAACGTTCGCCGCGGGCCAGCCCGGACATTCCACACCCGCCAATGGCGCGGGCACACACCCCGTCGCTTCGCGCCACCCCTCTTCGTAGAGGGGCTTCAGTCATCGCCCCAAGGCCTGCTGTGTGGAATCCCACACCGATTCGTTTTGGCACTCTCCCCGGCCACGCAACTTTGGCACCCGGGTTCCAGCTCGCCGCTTTCCGGAGGAAGTTGGCTACCTCATTCGGCCGAAACTTCCCGATCGGACAGACGGCCTCGTGATCCGGTTCGCCTATTTTATGGCATTCAGGAAGGCCTGGTCCTTCAAGAGTTCCAGAATGCTAAGATCGACGAGATCGTCCACGGCTGTATGCGGGTCGAAAAGACCTTCCCTCGTTCTCGCGACCTCCTTGACGGAGTCGTATGTTACGGCGGTACCGGCGGTAATTATGTATCTTATCCTGAGGACGCAGGAGGAACTGCTCATGTTTTTGATTGAGAGTTCCTCTATCTCGCCCGAGAGCTTTTTGTCTGGGCTGTCTACTTTTACTCCGGCCGACGCGAGCTTCCTAAGCAATGCCTCGCGGACAAGGACGTCGACATTTCGGTCGAAATAGACACCGTGACCCGGTTCAAGCCCGGGGGGAAGACCTTGCGCGCGATTTGGCGATACGTCTCCCGATTTGGCCGGGAGGTAATCGAAGGAGAGGACTGATACACTCCCGACTGGAGGTATTGCCGAACCTATCGCCCTGCTGTGGTCGTAGGCTGCAGATTTATCCGGCCTCGCAGCCGTCGTGAGTCCACCTGCCTGCCCGGCGTTGGCAACAGCGCGCGGCGTTCGACCCGGAACAATCTTGAGCAGCACCAGCAGGCTGTAGGCACTGCGGTTTGGAGCCTGCAACCGGAGCGCCGACCATTCGTCCAGGCGCACCACGGCATCAAGTTTCTCCTTGGATCGCGCCAACTCCGGCTTGCCCACGTCAAGCGCGACCCCCGCTAGGTTCTGGCGCGCCGATACGGTGGCGATGTCCAGATCGCAGGCCAGGTGCAGGTCTTGGCCCGCCCCGCCCGCCGGCCCGATCGCGAAGGTAAGCCGACAGTGCGGCGCCTCGGGCGAATCACGCTCGATTTCCCGGACCGACAGAGTGCCATTGGCGAGTTTTTCGAGGTATTGGACGGGCGCGGTGGACAACAATGTCACCGGCTTGCCCGGGGCGAGCGGAACGGTGGGAGTCGCGATCAAGCTAAACCGGTCCGGTGGGTTGCGGCCGCCGCTCCACGCAAAGCGGGGGCCGTCGAGCGACAGTTTCTCCTCGTCGAACTGAGCGACGGCCGGCGAGCTGAAGACCACGCCATGAGTGGCGTCAGCCGCCGTGGCCGCGGGGATCTTTACGACCCGAAAGTCGCTGTCCCGATAGACGTAGACGTGGGTCTCCAGGATGAAGCTCTCGCTGGCCGCCCGCATGGCGCCGAGTGGCAACACGATTGTGACCAGGGTCGCGGCCAAAGCATGGGTTTTCATGAGGTGGATTGTGTTTGGGCGGTGGCGGTCGAGTCCCAAAAAATCACGGCGGGCCGGCACGAATGACAAAGCGCGGCGGCTCGGCCCGCCTTGCCGTTGGGTTGAGGAGCATCTGGACCATCCGACCCTGTGCCTCGAACCGATAAACAACCGCATCGGGCGCCGGGGGAAATCGGTGCGATGCCAGGAGAAACAGCGCCGCCATGCCTCCAACCGCAGCCGCCGCGGTCAGCCACCAGTACCACGCCGCCGGGCGCGCTCCTTGCGCCTTTCGCCGGGCCGCGAGAAACACCTCATCCAGGTGCCGGTCCAGATCCGCCGATGGCGCGGCCAGGCGCGCGGATCGCAGTCTTTGTTCGAGTTCGTTCATCAGCACTCCGTGGTCAGAATAGCCTTCATTCGGTCGAGCCCCCGCCGATACCAGGACGCCACCGTCGGCAATGGCACCTGGCGCAGCTCCGCGATCTCATGAAACGTGAACCCGCCGTGGATCTTGAGCAGGATGGCTTCGCGTTCATCCGCTGACAGCCGCTGCAGGAGCGGTTCGAGATCGTCCGCGCCGAACCCGACCCGAGGCCCTGACTCAGCGGCATCCACCATCGCGGCAGCCTCGAAGATCGAATCGGTCCGGACCCTAGTGCGGCGCCCAGCGTCATAAGCTGCGTTGCGAACGGATCGGAAAACATACGGGCGCAGATCGGCCGGCAATGCTTCGGCACGCAGCAGCTTCTCGAAAACGCCCTGGATGGCATCTTCGGCGGACTCGCGATTCCCGGTGATGGACACGGCATAGGTGTAAAGCTGCTGACGGTTTCCCACATAAAAGACACGAAGCGCTTCGATCCCAGCGGTGTTCATGCCCTCACGGTTGTTGTGGGAAGCCGCATCAACCTATCCACGCATGAGCGAGGTGGATTTATGCATGAACCGTGCAATCGCCGGCTGAGACGTCGCGTATCCGCGACAGGACGCTGAACCACTCCGGCCATCAAGGTATTGCTATCACGACCCCAACTTGGCCGCAATTCTGTTCCTAAACCAACCCGTTGCGTCACGACCTGCGGCGAAAAACGCCCTCTGAAGCGCCGGCTTCAGCGGGGCGCGAAGGAGGGCCACAGCTGACAGGGATGATGGTCAGCACCGGCGCCTTCGGACGGGCGCCGCGAGGTCGGTGGGATCCGTTGGGGTCAATCAGGTGCGGGTCGGTCTCACTTCAGCGAGGCCAGGTCGATCACGAAGCGGTATTTCACGTCGCTCTTGAGCATGCGCTCGTAGGCTTCGTTGATCTGGTCCATGCGGATCATCTCGACGTCGCACGTGATGTTGTGCTGGCCGCAGAAATCCAGCATCTCCTGCGTCTCGGGCAGGCCGCCGATGAGCGAGCCGGAGAAGGAGCGCCGGCGCATGATCAGCGGGAAGGCGGCGACGGACAGCGGCTGCCCGGGCGCGCCGACCAGCGTCAGATTGCCGTCGCGTTTCAGCAGGTTGAAGTAGGCGTTGATGTCGTGCACCGCGGCAACGGCGTCGAGGATGAAGTCGAAGCTGCCGGCGTGGGCGGCCATCTGCGCCTCGTCCTTGGAAATGACGACCTCGTGCGCGCCGAGGCGCTTCGCGTCGGCGGCCTTGCCCGGCGACGTGGTGAAGAGGACCACGTGCGCGCCGAAGGCGTGGGCGAACTTGAGGCCCATGTGCCCGAGGCCGCCCAGACCGACGATGCCGACCTTCTGGCCGGCGCCGACCTTCCAATGGCGCAGCGGGGAGTACGTGGTGATGCCCGCGCACAGCAGCGGGGCGGCGGCGGCCGGGTTGAGGTTGGCCGGGATGCGCAGCACGAAATCCTCGATCACGACGATGCCCTGCGAGTAGCCGCCGAGGGTGCCGCCGCCGAGAAGCTTGTCGGCGCTGCCGTAGGTCATCACCGTGTCGGCGCAGAACTGCTCGAGGCCCGCGCGACACTCGGGACAGGTGCGGCAGGAATCGACGAGGCAGCCCACGCCGACGAGATCGCCCACCTTGAACTTCTTCACCGCGCCGCCGACGGCCTTCACGCGACCGATGATTTCGTGCCCCGGCACGGCCGGATACTGCGTGAAGCCCCACTCGTTGCGGACAAAGTGGAGGTCGGAGTGGCAGACGCCGCAGTAGAGAATTTCGATCTGCACGTCCCGGTCCGCTGGTTCTCGGCGGGCGATCGTGCTGCCGGCCAGCAGCGAGGTCGCGCTGGCGGCGGAATAGGCTTTGACGGAGTAGGCTCGAGGTTTGGACATGGGATGGGACTCCTGCTGCGGTTTCAGTGGAGGGCTTTTCGCCGCTCTGGGATCAGCCACGATATTGCTGATCGGTGACTTTCTCCAGCCAGTCGACCACCTTGCCGTCGAGCTGCTCGTGGATGGCAATATGCGTCATCGCTGTCGTGGGCGCCGCACCATGCCAGTGCTTTTCGCCGGGCGCAAACCAGACGACATCGCCCGGCCGGATCTCCTCGATCGGGCCGCCCCAACGCTGCGCCCGTCCGCAACCCGCGGTTACGATGAGGGTCTGGCCGAGTGGATGCGTGTGCCAGGCGGTCCGCGCGCCGGGCTCGAACGTGACGCTGGCACCGGCCGCGCGTGCCGGAGCATCGGACGTGAACAGGGGATCGATGCGCACGGTGCCGGTGAACCAGTCGGCCGGGCCGCGCGCGGAGGGCTGGGATCCACTTCGTTTGATCTCCATGGTGAGCTCCTGTCGTTGAGTTTAGTCGCCGTGGGCTGCGCGGCGCGGCCGCTCAGCGGCCGACCAGCTTTTGCAGGTGTTCCGGGTAACGCGCGCCCTGCAGCGTGATCTTATCGGCGGCGGCGTTGATGTCGCGCAGGTCGTCCGGGGTAAGGGCGATGGACGCGCCGCCGAGGTTCTCCTCGAGACGGTGGAGCTTCGTCGTCCCGGGAATGGGCACGATCCATGGCTTCTGCGCCAAGAGCCAGGCCAGTGCGATTTGAGCCGGGGTCGCCTTCATCCGCGCGGCGAGGGCGCTGAGCAGATCGACCACGGCCTGGTTCGCCTTCCGGGCCTCGGGTGTGAAGCGGGGCACGATGTTCCGGAAATCGGTGGCGTCGAACTT
>CAZKDK010000171.1:0-2958 GCA_964551145.1 uncultured Opitutaceae bacterium
TTGAAGTTGGGGTCAACCTGCGAACGTCCCCAATACAGGTTCTTGCAGGTCTCCAACGCGTAGGGCTCCAGGCAAAGGCCGCCCGCATGCAGCCGGGTGAGCTGCTCGAACCCCGAGGGCGTCAGGTAGGCGCCCCGCCAGGTGAAGGTGAGAACCTGGCCGCACTTTTCCGCCAGGGTCATTTTCGCCAGCTTCGCTGCTACAAAACTATCTCTTTCTTTCGACATGGTTGTTGATGGTGAAGGTTTGGATCTTGAGGTGTCAGTTTCAAAATCGCCTGGGTTCAGGTCCGCCGGAGCAGGCGGTTCAAAAAATGGGGTTCGGAGGAAAATATCTCGGCAGGAGAACGGGTCGGGATACGCCAGCGGGGAAAGCCGAGTTTAGGGAGTTTGGAACGGCGGGGGCGTTTTCACAGAGACCGATGGCACTAACTATAGACCAGCGGATCGGCACCCCGCGTGCGCATATTGCAGGGCGGGGTCGCCGGCCTTCGCCGGGCCGTCCGCACGGCAGGCCCGACCCCATCATCAAGTCGCCGGTCCCCATCGGGGGCCGAAGCGAGCGTAAAGCCCGCTCCACCAAGTTTTTCAACCTCAAAGTCCCGGAACCTGGAATCCAAGAGGAGAGACCGTCGGCCGTAGGAAGTCGCGGAACGGGGGGGTCCGGTGGGCCGGCAACCGGCAGCGCGGGAGTGGCATTCCGCCGCTCAGGGTTCCTGCGGCGGATGGGCCGCCTCTTCCAGCCCAAAACTCAGAACTCGAAACCCAAAACTGAAAACCGCGATCCGGCGCCCGCCGGATCTACGGCTCGGCGCGGGCGAAGAGATCGAGATAAGCGCCGACCAAGCCGCCGCGACCGGCGTGCCCGGGATTGAGCCATCGGCATCCGCGGCGAGCGTCAGCCACGCGCCCGGCCTGGTGGCGAAGGCGAACGAGCAGGATCGGCCGGTCAGTTCGCCCCTTTGATGCCCGGGACGTAGTAGAGCTGGAGGTCCTTGTAGTACTGGAGCGTGTGGGCGGGCGGGCCGACGCCCTCGGGCAGCGGGCGGTGCGAGAAGGTCTGGAAATAGAGCAGGCACGCATCGCGCCACGACCGGGCCTCGCGTTCCTGCCGGGCCAGCAGCGCCTGCACGTGGGTGAACCGCTCGTCGTCGATGAGGCCCCGCAGCGCGTCCCACCGCGTCTGCCAGTGGGCCACGGCGTCGCCGCCCTGCTGGTAGTGGAGACAGAGCTCGTCCCACAGCGTCTGTCCGGACTTCAGGCGGTGATCCCACGGCACATGGTGGAACCAGAGCAGGAGGTTCTCGGGGCAGTTCGCGAGGTCGCCGAAGCGCTGCGCGACGGGCGCGGTGTACTGGGCGACGGCGTTGGAGCCGGTGGCGGTGCGGTCGAACCCGATGCCATCGGCAGCCGCGCGATGGTAATACACCGGATTCCAGTTGGCCTCCTTCAGGTCGTCGACCCACGGCCCGGGCCCGTAGTGGTGGTCGGTGGCCATGAGATGGGCCAGGCCGAGTGGCGTCATGTAATCGACCACGGCCTCGCGCGACGAGAGCAGCATCGCCACGACCGGTCCGACCACCCGCGGGTCGTTCGAGAAGGTCATGCGCACCCATTCGTTGGCGAATTGGACCGGTTTGAGCGTGTGATCCCAGGCCAGGCGCCCGAACGCGTACCAGTTGGCCGCCGCCAGCGGATGCCCGCACCAATCGCGGTCGTCGCCCGTGTTGGCGACGCCGGCGATGACGGAGAGCGCGTGATGATCCAGCGTGCCGTCGACAACCTGGGCGACGGTCGAGTCCTCGCCGGCCGCCCAGGTGTCCGCCTCGAGAAACTCCCTCCACATCGGCGCGAGGAAGGCGAGGTGGATGGAGGAGCCGAGGTACTCCTGCGTGATCTGGAGCTCCGCCGCGAGCGGCGTGCGCGGCATCGCGCCGAAGAGCGGATGGAAGGGCTCGCGCGGCTGGAAATCGAGCGGGCCGTTCTTGATCTGGACGACGACATTGGGGCGGAACCGGCCGTCGAGCGGCTTGAACTCCTCGCAGGCCTGCTTGACGCGGTCCGCCGGGGTCTTCTGGTCGTAGACGAACGCGCGCCACATCACGATGCCGCCGTGCGGCGCGACGGCGTCGGCCAGGAGATTCGCGCCGTCGGCGTGGGTGCGGCCGTAGTCCTGCGGGCCCGGCTGGCCCTCGGAGTTGGCCTTCACGAGGAAGCCGCCGAAGTCGGGGATGATCCCGTAGATCTCGTCGGCCTTGTCCCGCCACCAGCGGGCCACCGCCGGATCGAGCGGATCGGCGGTCTTCAGCCCGCCGATCTCGATCGGCGCGCTGAAGCGGGCCGACAGGTAGACGCGGATGCCGTAGGGGCGGAAGACGCCGGCCAGCGCGGCGACCTTGCGGAGCCAGGGTTCGGTCAGCACGCGGGCGTCGGCGTTGACGTTGGTGAGGACGGTCCCGTTGATGCCGATCGAGGCGGCGGCGCGCGCGTAGTCGCGGTAACGCGGATCGATCCGGTCCGGCAGCTCGAACCATTTCCAGAGCGAGAATCCGGCGTAGCCGCGCTCGATCGTGCGGTTGAGGTTGTCCCAGTGGTCGAGGATGCGCCGGCTGATCCGCGGCGCGCTCGTGCAGCTGAACTCGGCGACCGGGCGACGGGTCTGGATCCCGCGCAGGAGGGTGAACGCGCCGTAGAGGACGCCGACGTCGCGGTTCGCCGCGATCACGGTTTCGCGGGCGCCCCCCGCCTCGGACACCCGGATGGTGTAGCCCTGGTCGCCGGCGCCGGGGCCGGGCGCGTCCGCGGCGAGCGAGAAGGTCGGCGTGATGCCGAGCAGGCCGGAAAGGCCGGCCGTGAGCTCGTCGCGGGCGGCGGCGAGCGTGGGAGAGTCGGCCCCGGCCGGCGTGGCCAGCACGATGCGGCTGAACGCCTGCGCGTAGGCGGCGCGCCCGGCGTCGTC
>CAZKDK010000171.1:3058-7997 GCA_964551145.1 uncultured Opitutaceae bacterium
TTCGAGGAGGGCGAGCAGATAAAGAAGGCCGTCGTAGTAGCGCTCGCGTCCGGACGGGATGTCCATCTCCCACAGGCGCCGGACGAACAACCGGCCGTCGGCCGAGTCGGAGGCAAGCGCGGCGACCGCGGCCATCGCCGGGAGGCCGGGCGAGTACAGGTCGGAAAGCGGCCGGCCATCGAGGGCGTACTGGTTGGGCAGGCGCGGGCCCTGGCCGGCGAGAAAGGCGAGCACGCGGTTGCTTTGGACCACCTCCCACGGATCCGCGGCGAACCAGGCATGGTCGAGCCCCACGTTGGCCAGGGTCCGGTAGGCATCGAAGCGGAAATCCCCGTGTCCCCGGACGGCATGGGGCGTGCCGTCGAAATTCGAGTAGTCCGGCATCAGGCCGGTGCGCGGATCGGCGGCGCGCCGGAACAGTTCGCGGCTGGCCGGCGGCAGCTGCGCGAGGAACGCGCGGTCCGCGGGGTCGGCGGCCCACCGGGCCCACAACTCGTAGAAGGCGGGCAGGTGGTACGACGGGTCGGTGAAGCGGTTGGCCGGCGGGTGGGGCACGAAGACGACCTGGCGGGCCTGGCGGTCGAACATGCTCGTGACCGTGCCGTCGCCGCGGTCGCCCTGGTGCAGCATCGTGCGCAGCAGCGCCTGCGCCTGCTGTTCGTAGTTGAAGATGCCCTCGCCGCCGCCCCAGCGGTGCGCGGCGAAGAAGAGCGCCATCACAAACCACTCCTCGCCGTCGGACGCCGGGCCGGGATGGATCTGGGTGCCGTCGTACCGGCAGTGCCAGGCGAAATAGCCGGCGAGGGGACCGTCCGCGTGATACATGTGGGTCCGGGCCCACTTCCAGATCCGGTTGAACTCCGCCTGCCGGTTCAGCTGGACGGCAATCATCATCCCGTAGGACATGCCCTCGGTGCGGACGTCCTCGTGCTGGATATCCGCCACGTAGGCCATGTCGCCGTCGACGGGATAGTAGACGCGCTGGTCGTCGTCGCGTCCGTAGAAAAGCTGCTGCCAGGCGGCGCCGATCTTCGCGTCGATCTCCGCGTCGGTGCGCCCGAGGAACTCGGCGAACAGGTTGCGGCACCGGCCGGTCGCGAATGCGCCCTGCGGGGCCGGCGCGGCGAAGGCGCCGATGGCCACGACCAGGCCGAGGAGCGCCAGGGATGGTCGGATCATGAAGGTGGGTTGTTCCGTGACGGTGTTCCGGTCAACTTCCCGATGGCGCCGGCGGTCCATGGATCTGGAAACGCCCGCTGACCTCGAGCAGGGCCAGAAAGTAGAGCAGGCCGTCGTAGTACCGCCACTGCCCGGCCGGGATGGGCGCGTCCCAGAGCCGCTGCACGAACGGGCGGGCGAGGTTCGGATCGGCCGCCAGGCCGGCAACCGCGGCCATGGCGAAGAGGCCGGGCGACGATTCGGTCGAGAGGGGCCGCCCGTCGAGCGTGAACTGGTTGGCGCAGCGCGGTCCCTGGCTGGCGAGGAAGGCCAGCACGCGGTTGCTCTGCTCAACTTCCCACGGATCGGCGGCGAACCAGGCGTAGTCGAGCCCGGCGTTGCCCAGCGTGCGCCACGCGTCGAACCGGAAATCCCCGCGCCCGAATCCGACCCGCGGCCGCCCGTCGAATTCGCTGTGCTCGGGCATCAGTCCGGTGCGCGGGTTGGCGGCGCGGCGGAAGTACGCCCGGCTCGCCCTGGCGGCGTCGGACCAGAACGCCTGGTCCTCCTTCGCCCAGCGGGCCCACAGCTCGTAGAAAGCCGGCAGGTGGTACGACGGGTCGGTGAACGTGCTCGCCTGCATCGTGGGCGCAAAGACGACCTCCTGATGGGCACGATTGAAGATGCTCGTGACGGGGCCGCCGCGGTCGCCGTGGTGCAGCATCTCGGCCAGCAGCGCCCGGGCCTCGGCGTCGTAGCCGGGCGCGCCGACGGCGCCGCCCCAGCGGTGCGCGGCGAAGAGGAGCGCCATGGCGAACCACTCCTCGCCGTCGGATGCCGAGCCGGGGTCGATCTGCCGTCCGTCGAACGCGCACTGCCACGCGAAGAACCCGCGGCGCGGTCCGTCGGCGTGGTACATGTGCGCCCGCGCCCACCGCCACAGCCGGTCGAACTCGGCGCGCCGGTCGAGCTGGACCGCGATCATCATCCCGTAGGACATGCCCTCGGAGCGCACGTCGCCGTTGCCGACGTCGGCGATGTAGGCCTGGTCGGCGCCGACGGGAAAGTAGACGCGCTCGGTGTCGTCGCGGCCGTAGAAGAGCTGCTGCCACGCCGCCTGGATCTTCGCGTCGACCTCCGCGTCGGTGCGCCCGAGCAGTTCCCCGAACAGGTTGCGGTAACGGCCGGTCGCGAACGCGCCCCCGGGGGACGGCGGGGCCGCGGACGCCGCGGCGAGCGCGGGCAGCAGGGCAAGAAGCAGCGTTGCGAGGATCCGCTTCATATCAGCGGCAGATGCGCAGCGGGGGAAGGACATTGGGTGATCCGGATGGCGGAGCGGCGGGCGTGAAGCCCGGCCCACCGGGGAGGCAAACATCGGATTGGATGGTGGGGCGGGGTTTATCCCCGCCGGAATCCAAATTAAACGGTGGCGGGCATAAAGCCCGCCCCACCATTCCTGACGGCGAACGGACGGAGAGAGAAAAGAGAAAGAGAACGATTAAGAGAACGAGTACGATCCCGACAGGAGGGCGTCCGGACACGCCCTAGCGCTGGGTCCCGAAGGCAGCCCCATGATAGTAGCTTTCCGGCGGGCCGAGGTAGCTGGGCTTTTCCCCGCCCAGGTTGACCACGATCTTCTCCAGCACGACGCCGGGGTCGACCATCCAGATCTTCAGCGTGTGATAGCCGGGCTTGGCCAGCGGATGCGTCGTGCGGACGATCCGGCGGTTGTCGGCCACGCATTCTTCCCAGTCCATGTTGCCGTGCTGGGCGATGTAGTCGGCAGGCACGAGCGTGACGAGCTGGGGCGTTTCGTCGTCGAACGAGACGGCGAGATGCAGGCCCCGGCGCGGCAGGAAATTGAGGGACGGGGCGACGGTCGCCTCGACCCGGGCCCGGCCGGTGTCGAACAGGTACATCCGGTATTCCAGGCACGACGCCCGGCCGGAGGTGAGGGACTCGGGCGTGACAGGCGACGCGTCGGCCGGGGCCGTGGCGCGCATCGCGGACAGCGTATGGCCGTAGTCCTCGATGCGGACCCAGCGGCTGGCGCCGGCCGCGGTGCGGTTCGTGGTGTGCTCGGCCTCGATGGAGACGACGCCTTCCCCTTCGACGAATCCATCCAGGGAATCGCGCGTGACCTCGGTTGGATTGGACGCCGTGACGCCGACGACGACCGGGGCGCCGGTGCCCGTGATGGTGATGGTGCCGCGGCTGGCGCCGGCGGGAACCGCGCCCCAGTCGATGCTGACCCACACGCGCCGCTCGGATTCGACCCGACCCTTGGTCTCGCTCAGCCGGATCCAGGGGGCGCTCACGGTGGCGGTGAAATCAAAATTCCGCTTCCCCTGGTTGAACACCTCGAAGTAGCGGCGCTGCTGGTTGAACGCGTCGAACGGCGGCAGTTCGGCGGGAGCGGATTGGGGCCACGCCTCGGCCGAACCCTCGACGGCGACGCCCATCGAAGCGCGGTCCGGGACCCTGGCCTGGGCGAGCGTGATGGCCTCAAGGCTGTTGGCGGGCGGATCGCGCCAGGTGGTGTAGCCGAGCACCGGCTGGTCCATGAAGTGGTTCCATTTTCCGCCGGCGAGCTTGCGGTTGAAGAAATTCATCAGGCCCAGGTAGGACTGGAACAGGGACCGGGTGCGCGCGGCCTGGTCATTGGTGGCGGCCCGGTGCTGGCCCGCGTAGAGCGCGTTGCGGCCCGCCGCCAGGTAGAGTTCGTTGACCACGGCGCTGGCCTTGGTCGGGAAGAGCACGAGTTCGTAGAAGGCGTCGCGGGTCTCGGGCGGGAGCTCGCGGTAGATCTCGTCCGCGCGGTTGGCGATGGCCTGGTAGTCCGCCACGACGGTCTCGGCCTCCTGGTAGTCGGTCAGGCTGTAGGTGCCGGGCGCGAGCAGCTCGGGTTTCCGGCGGCCGTTGTACCGGGTGTATTTCTCAAGGATGTCGGCGATTTCCCTCGCGTGGCCCGGCCCGAACTGCCGGGCGGCCCACCGCCGGGTGTATTCGGTGATGTTGTCGTTCGTCCACCGGTCCGGATCCCAGGCGAGGTCGAGGAAGTACTCGAGCGGGAACTCGTAGCCCTTGAAGTGACCGACGTTGACGATCCAGATCCGGTCGGCGCCGTACTGGAGGGCGAGGGTCATCTGGTCCCAGATCTTGGCGATGGGATTGGTGTTGAGCCACTGGTAGCTGCGCGGGCCGCCGTGGTAGTCGAAGTGATAGTAGATGCCCGCGCCGCCGGCCCGCTGCCGCTCCGCCGCCGTGGGCAGGCGCCGGTTGTTGCCCCAGTTGTCGTCGCACCAGAGGAGGGTGACGTCGTCGGGCACGCGCATGCCGTCCTCGTAGAATTCCTGCACCTCCTTGTAGAGGCACCAGAGCTGCGGGACCCGGGTGACGTCGCGGTTCACCTCGTCGGCGAGGATGCCCCGCTCGACGCCGACGATCTTCTCGAGCAGCGCCCGGTTGGCGGACGGGCCGCCCGGGGCCATCGGGGTGTCGTTGGCGCCCCGCAGGCCGATGGTGACGATGCTCTCGAAGGCCCGGTTGCGACGGAGGCCCTCGCGCCAGAATTCCTGGAGCACGTCGGGATGCGTGGCGTAGTTCCAGCTGCCGAGCGTCCGCTCGTAGCGGCGGTCCCACTCCTTCTGCGCGCGCAGCATCGGCTCCTGGTGCGAGGTGCCCATGACCACGCCGTATTCGTCGGCGAGCCGCGCGTTGGCGGGATCGTCCTCGTTGAAGGCGTTGTTCCACATCGCCGGCCAGAGGTAGTTGCCGCGCA
>CAZKDK010000172.1:0-7957 GCA_964551145.1 uncultured Opitutaceae bacterium
AACTGTGTTTATGCCACGGCTGTCGGGATATCAGGTTGGACAGGTACCTGCACGATCGTGACTTGGGCACCGCGCGGTCGGCAGGATGATCGGACCGGTGGCCTCCCGTGGATACGCCGATCGCTGTCGGCATATCGGAACCTGGAGATCGCTGCTCATCCGAAAGTTGGAAAAAAACGGCTTGGAACCTGGAGGGGATGGTTAAACTTCAGGTAAATTACCGCAAAATGTAGACAGAATCGGCCGGATTTGTCCAACCGGAACATCCCCTAGCTGCGATGAAATCTCGTGCGGAAGCCGTTGCCAACGTCCGCGCCAAGATCCGGCTGCTGCACTACGCGCTGAGCACCGAGGACTCCTATTGCGGCTGGATCGCCCGCTACTACGACTTTTGCCGCGGCCTGCCGCCCGCGCTCTCCCCCGAGAAGAAGGCCGAGGCGTTCCTGACCGATCTCGCCCTCCGCCAGCACGTCGCCGCCAAGACCCAGAACCAGGCGTTCGCCGCCCTGCTCTTCCTCTACGGACAGGTGCTCGGGCGGCCCCTGGCGGACGTCGACGCGCTGCGAGCCAAGCAGCCCGCCCACGAGCGCACCGCCCCGTCCCGCGACCAGATCCGCGCCCTGCGCGCCGCGGTCTGCGACACGCCGACCGCGCCGAACCGGCTGCTGGTCGATCTGCTCTACGGCTGCGGCCTGCGGGTTTCGGAGCCGCTGGAGCTGAGGATCAAGGAAGTCCTCTGGGAGGCGGGTCCAACCGGACAACTCGTCATCCGCGGCGCCAAGGGCGGAAAAGACCGCAGGGTCCCCATCCCCACCCTCTGTGTCGAGCCCCTGCGGCGGCAGATGGCGCTGGCCCGAAGAACCTGGGACATTGACCGGGCGCACTTTCCCGCCGTGGGCGTCACCCTGCCCTATCAACTCGCGGCCAAATACCCGCGGGCCTGTTTCTCCTGGCAGTGGTTTTGGGTCTTTCCCGCCGCCGGACACTGCGACCACCCGCGCACCGGCGAACGCGTCCGCTATCACCTGCTCCCCGACGTCGTCCAGCGGGCGGTGCAGGCGGCCGCGCGCCGGGCCGGCCTCGACGGTTTGGTCACGCCCCATGTGCTCCGCCATGCCTACGCGACCCACTCGCGGGAGAGCATCGATGCCCTTCGCGTCTTGATGGGTCATGTCTCGATCGAGACGACCGCCGGCTACCGGCATCCGGTCGTCGAAACCGCCAGCAACCCGCTCGACGACCTCCTGGTCTGATTCGCCCTGGGCCTGCCAAATGGTCGGCGTGTCCGGGCAGGCAGCCTCCGACGCCGGCCGCCAGCCGGCCGACGAAACTGCAGGCTGGCGTGCGGTGCCGCGGCATCGCCGCAGATCAACCGGGTGTTGCAGCAGCGGGTACGCGGCTGTTTA
The DNA here is from genome assembly GCA_964551145.1 of uncultured Opitutaceae bacterium. GTDB lineage: Bacteria > Verrucomicrobiota > Verrucomicrobiia > Opitutales > Opitutaceae > Fen-1467. Next base: position 1,407 of record CAZKDK010000172.1, read on the forward strand.
TTGCGCGCACCCATGATCCGCCTTCATCGCCGTGTCTTCGCCGGCTGGCTGCCGGTCGTGTCTGCCGCGCTGCTCGCGTCCCTCTCCGCCGGCGCGCAATCGCTCACCCTGACGCCGCTCCGCGCCACCGGCATCTATGCCCCGGGCGAGAAGGCCGGCTGGACCGTGGCGCTGCCCGCCGGCGCGGCCGTGCCGGCCGGCGGACTCGCCTACACGATTCGCCAGAACAATCTCGACCCCATCCAGACCGGCGAGCTCGACCTCGCGTCCGGGCGCGCGACGATCGCCACGACGCTCAACGAGCCCGCGATGCTTTTCCTCGACGTCGGGCCGCGCGGGGCCAAGCCGTGGGCCGTCGCGGGCGCGGCGGTCGCGCCGACACAGCTGCAGCCGTCGGTGCCGCGGCCGCCCGACTTCGACGCGTTCTGGGACGCGAAGCTCATGGCGCTCGAGGCGATCCCCGCCGGCCCCGTGCTGACGCCCGCCAACAGCGGCCGCTCGGGTGTCGACTACTGGACGGTCCGCCTCGACAACGTCAACGGCGCGCACGTCTACGGCCAGCTGGCGAAGCCCGCCCGGGAGGGGAAATTCCCGGCGCTTCTCATCCTGCAGTGGGCCGGCGGCCCCTACCCGCTCCAGAAGTCGTGGGTTGCGGACCGCGCCGCCGAGGGCTGGCTGGCGTTCAACATCGAGGCGCATGATGTGCCCGGCAACCTGCCGCCGGAATTTTACGCGGCGCTCCCGGCGATGCTCAAAAGCTACCAGATGATCGGCAACACCGACCGCGACCGGAGCTATTTCCTGCAGATGTACCTGGGCGACCGTCGCGCCGTCGACTATCTGGCCGGCCGCCCCGACTGGGACGGCCGGACGCTCGTGGTCATGGGCACGAGCATGGGCGGACAGCAGAGCCTCTGCGTCGCCGGCCTCGATCCGCGCATCACGCACCTGATCGTCGACGAACCGGCGGGCTGCGACGCCGATGGCTCGCTGCACGGACGGAAAGCCGGCTATCCCAACCGGGACATGAGCGATCCCCGCGTGGTGGCGACCGCGCTCTACTTCGATCCGGTCTATTTCGCCTCGCGGATCAAGGCGACGTGCCTGGTCGCGATGGGTTTCGTCGACGACGTCGCCCCGCCCGTCGGCATCTGGACGGCATTCAACCAGATCCCCGGCCCCAAGGAAGCCGTGCCGATGATCGACTCGCCGCACAACCACCTGGCCACGCCGGAGCAGCAGCGTCCCTACACGGAGCGATCGGCGGCGTGGCTGTCGGCGCTGGTCCGGGGCGTCGCGCCGGAGCTGCAGAAATGACGGCGGGGTGTGTGGCGGCGGATTGGCGGGCGTGAAGCCCGCCCCACCCTCAAAAGACAGGGATGCTGCCGGACTGACTGGACCATCGGATGTCGAATCTGGCGGGCGTAAAGCCCGCCCCACCGGGAAGCCCGAATTCGGATTGGATGGTGGGGCGGGCTTTACGCCCGCCAGATCAGTTGATTCGTCTCCCGCCGTTTCGATTGTGGGGCAGGCTTCCTTGTCCGCCATCGGCACACCGTCGGCGAAACGCCCGCCGGGTGGCGAGTGGAATGCGGACCTTCCGGGCGCCAGACCGGACCATCGGCAATTGGCTGCTGACGAGGGGGCCCGCCTTGATACCCCTCGATCCAGCCGGACGAGCGCCGCCACTTGGGGGTTTCCTGCGCGCGAACTGGGGTTGAGCCACCCCCTGATTGAGGAACCGTTTGCGGAACGCTGAGGGGGACGCCGAATGGCGGAACCGCGTGATGGCGCGCACACTAACGGCATGCTGACCGCCCCCATCGCAAGCAGGCCGTTCCCCGCAGCGTCGCCTCCGGCGCGACGCTTCCCGGGCCTGAGGCGATCTCCCGTTTCCAACCGCCGGTCCCCGTACCTGCCATGATTCAGCCGCCGAAAGAAATCCAAGGATTGCTGATGCTGATCACCGGCCCGGCCGGGGCCGGCAAGACCGCCCTGTGCCGCCGGCTTGCGGCCGCGCATCCGGAGATCGAACGCATCGTCAGCTGCACGACCCGCGCGCCCCGCCCCGGGGAACGGGATGGCATCGACTACTGGTTCCTGAGCGACGCCCAGTTCGACCGGGCCCGGGCGAACGACGAGTTCCTCGAATGGACGGAGGGGCACGGCGCCCGTTACGGCACGAAAAAGAACACCCTGTGTCCCAAGATCGCCCGCAACAACGATGTCATGATCAACGTCGACCTGCGGGGCGCGCGCGTCTACCGCCAGGCGTTCGAGGGCGATGCCGGCATGCGCAGCCGCCTGGTGCGCGTCTTTCTCACGCCGCCGGACGTGGAGACCATTCACGAGCGCCTGCGGGCCCGCGGCGACGACGCCACGGATCCGGGGGAGCTGCGCGTGAAGGCCATGCGCCGCGAGCTGGAGCAATGGACGCAGCAGGATTATTGCGTGGTGATCGGCTCGGCCGAGGAGGACCTGTCCCGGCTCGAGAGCATCTGGCGGGCCGAGAAGTGCCGGGTGGCCCGGCTGCGCCACGTGGCGACGCTGGCCGCGGCCTGGATGCGGGCCGAATCGACGGTTCCGTTCGAGCCGCCGCCCGCCCCCGACCGCGCCATGCTGGAGGAAATCGCCGGGCTCCGGGCTGCGCAGTCCGCGTAGCGACGCCCACCGGTCGCGGAGAGCGGGCCCCGGCCGACGAGCCGAAACGCGAGCGGACCGGCTGGAATATAGGAACTCGGACGTGGCGGGCGTAAAGCCCGCCCCACCATCTGATCCGGATTCGGGCTTCCCGGTGGGGCGGGCTTTATGCCCGCCACTTCAGTTGATTCGTCTCCCGGCGTTCCGGTGGTGGGGCGGGCTTTACGCCCGCCGGTAGTAGAACCCGCCCTTGATTCGCCAGCACGACGGGCAAGCCTCACCTGCATGGCATCGACGGTTCGGTCCGGCTATTCGGCATTAAGTCGAGGCCGCTATTCGGTCGCCGGCGAACAATACTTTCTGACGTTCAATTTGCAGCGACCGCAACGCGGCCTGGACGGTCCGCTGCTGCTCGCTCATTTGCGTGCTGAACTGGTCACGGGCGAGGCGGGCGGCTGCTGGAAAGTCCGCACCGGCGTGATCATGCCGGATCATGTCCATCTGCTGGTGCAGTTGGGCCATCGGTCGAGTCTGGCCGAATCCGTGCGCCAATACAAAGGCCGTCTGGCCCCTGCGCTTCACCACCGGGGATTGAACTGGCAGCATTCGTTCTTTGATCATCGCCTGCGACTGGGGGAGGACGCCCTGCCCGTCTTCCTCTATATCTTCCTCAATCCCTATCGGGCAGGGCTGGTGCGCAGCGGCGACAACTGGCCCGGGTATTTTTGCGCCTCTGATGACTGGGAGTGGTTCGGGCGGATGACAGATAACGGGACACCGTTTCCGGAATGGTTGACTGATCGATGACGGCGGCGGGCATAAAGCCCGCCCCACCCTCAAGAAACAGGAATGCTACCGGACTGACTGGAACATCGGACGTCGAATCTGGCGGGCATAAAGCCCGCCCCACCATTCAGCCCAACTTCGGGCCCCCGGTGGGGCGGGCTTTACGCCGCCAGATCAGTTGATTCGTCTCCCGGCGTTCCGGCGGTGGGGCGGGCATTTTGCCCGCCGGATCAGTTGATTCATCTCCCGCCGTTCCGGTGGTGGGGCGGGCTTTACGCCCGCCATATCAGTTGATTCATCTCCCGCCGTTCCGGCGGTGGGGCGGGCTTTACGCCCGCCACATCAGTTGATTCATCTCCCGGCGTTCCGGCGGTGGGGCGGGCATTTTGCCCGCCGCATCCGCATCCGCGCCCGCATTTGCGGTTGCCGCGGGCCCAGGCCCGGACCAGAAACGACCGCCGGGTCCCGGCATCGCATGACCGAAGAATTCACCCTGGCCGCGACCGTCCCCTTCGCCAACGTCGACCGCGAGCAAGTGCTGCTGCTCCGGGGCGTGTTCGAGCTCCTCCAGGAGGCGGCCATCAAGCACGCCGACCAGTTCGCCGCCGGCACCCAGGCGATGGCGACCCGGGGCGAATCGTGGGTCCTGAACCGGATCGCGGCGGACATCTCGCGCTATCCCCGCTACGAGGAGCCCGTGCGGGTGGTGACGTGGTCCTCCGGCATCCGCGGATTCAAGGGCTACCGCGACTTTCGGGTGTATTGCGGCGATGAACTGGTCGCGGCGGCCTCGTCCCTCTGGCTCTATCTCAACCTCCGCACCAAGTCGCTGTGCCGCGTGCCCCGGGAAGTCGCGGCGGGCTTTCCCTCGCGTCCGGACACCGTGTTCCGCCCCGATCTCGAGAAGCTCGCCCTGACGCCCCCGGGTCCGGCGGCCGCCGGGTGCGAAGTCTCGGTCCGGTATTCCGATGTCGACGGCAACGGGCACGTGAACAACACGGCCTATGTCGACTATCTCCAGACGGCGCTGGTCCGGCGCGGTCTGACGCCCCGGCCCCGGCGCCTCGAGATCCAGTTCCTGCGGGAGATCCCGCCCGAGGCGGACCGCGTCGACGTCCGTCTTGAGCCGCGCGACGCCGTCATCGCCTTCAGCCTCGCGGGACCGGGAGGATTGTTCGCCCAGGGCCAGGTGGCCAAGGATCCTGTCGGACTTCATCCTCCAGGCTCCTAGGTCAACGGGCTACGCCGTTGGGCTTTGTTCTTTCCCTCCTGGCGCCGCGGAAAAATCACTCCGCGCCCTTCGGCCCCCAAAATGGCGCAGCCATTTTGTCCAGGAACCTGTGGGCGCAGCCCGTCAGGTTCCTCGCTCTTCCGGCGGCTTCACGTGGCTGAAGGCGCGCCAGATGATCAGGTCGTAGGCGCTCTTCAGTCCGCCGCTGAACACGAAGCACCACCCGGCCAGCGCCGGCACGGCCATCAGCGGGCCGGCCGCGAGCGGGCCGAGGGCGGTGCCGAGCTGGCGGATCGTCGTGGTGATCCCGTTCGCCGCCGAGCGCTCGGCGGCCGGCACGATGGCGTTCACGTAGCTCTGGCGGGTGGGCACGTCCATCTGCGAGATGAGGTGCCGCGCCAGGAGCACCGCCACGGCCCAGCCCGCGGTCGGCATGAACGGCACGAGCGCCAGCAGCACGTTGGACGGCAGGTGGGTGAAGACCATCGTGTTCAACAGGCCGAACCGCCTCGCCAGCGGCACGGCGCCCAGCGCGGACAGTCCCGACAGCAGCGTCGTCGCGAAGAAGATCCCGCCGAGCGTTGCCAGATCGAGGCCGAACTTCCGGTGGAACCAGTAGGCGACGAAGCTCTGGACGATGAAGCCGCCGCCGAACGCATCGAGCGTGAAGAGCGCGCTCAGCCGGGCGACGCGCGCCTTGGCCTCGTGCAGGCCGTGCCACGCGGCCGGCAGGCCCGCGGCCGGACCGCGCCGCGGCGCCTCGATCTCCCGGCCGAGCCCGGTGAAGATCACGAGGAGGACGCCGCCGAACGCGGCATAGAGCCAGAGCAGCGCCCGGTAGCTCTCGCGCGGCGTCCAGCCCTGGCGCTGGAGGACGTGCGCGATGGCGCCGCCGGCCAGCGCCCCGAAGGCGTTGGCGGTGAAGCCGAGGACATGCGACCACGCGAACACCCGCGTGCGGTCCGCATCGCGGATCACCTCGGCGAGGCCGGCCTGCTCGATGGCGAGGAACGGCCCCAGCTCGTTGCCGCTCGGACTGAGCACGCCGATGATCGCCGCGATCAGCAGCAGCCAGAAGTTGTCCAGCACCGCCATGCCAACGCCGCCAAAGATCATGAGCCCGGCGCCCAGCAGCAGCATCCGCCGCCGCCCGAGGCGGTCGGCATGAGTTGTGAGCGTGAGCGAGATGGCGGCGTCTCCGAGCAGCGTGAACGCCAGCAGCACCCCGATCCGCGTCTCGGTGTAGCCGAGCGTCCGCAGAAAAAGCACCAGGACAACCGCGAGAAACCCGTAGGCGAAGAGCCGGCAGACCCGCGCCGCAAACAGCAGCGCGAAATCACGGGGTGCGGAGGTGGGCAGGGCCATGGCGCGCCCTCCAGCAAACGCCGGGAGCGCCCGGGCGCAAGCGCCGCCCGGCCTGATGACACACTGGGTTCCGGGCCGCCGGTCAGGCCGGCGGGTTGGCGGCCGGGGTGGTTTCAGCCGGCTTCGCCGAGAGCAGACTCCTTCTGGACGAGCGGACTCTTGATCCTGCTCTCCGCGTTCACCGAACGGAAGGTCTCCAATCGTCCATAATCGCACATCCAGAACCCGTTCACCCCGGCATTGTAGCGGGGGGTTTGCCGGAGGATCTCATTGTTCCGCACCCACGTGTTCATGTTGCATCCTCTCGCGCAACCGGGACACACCGTCTCCGTTGCGGACATCTCCCACACCCTTGCCTTGAACCGAAACTCGCGGCTTGTGAGGGCTCCTACCGGACAGATGTCAATCACATTCATGGAATACGGGTTGTCCAATTCCTCGCCGGGAAACGTCGTCAATTCGACGTGATCCACGCGCTGCGTAAATGTAAGCAGCGGTTTCTTCGCAATCTCATCGCAAAAGCGAACGC
>CAZKDK010000173.1:0-1408 GCA_964551145.1 uncultured Opitutaceae bacterium
TGGAGGGCGAGGCTCCAGCCGAGCCGATTCCGCAATCTCCGATTCGGCTCACCGGAAGGTTCGCCCTCCACGATCGGATCATCCGTAATTGGAGGGCGAGGCTCCAGCCGAGCCGATTCCGCAATCTCCGATTCGGCTCACCGGAAGGTTCGCCCTCCACGATCGGATCATCCGTAATTGGAGGGCGAGGCTCCAGCCGAGCCGATTCCGCAATCTCCGATTCGGCTCACCGGGAGGTTCGCCCTCCACGGACGAACCATCCGCCTAGACCTTACACTTTAAACCTTAACCGGGCGCCGGAACCGGCGGCGCCGGGCCGTCCTCCTCACGTCGTCTCGTCGTCCGTCGAATCGTCTCCCCCGGATTTCTCCGCGGGCGGCGGCGGATGGGCCGCGTTCACGCGGCGGAGTTCGTTCCGCGCCATCGCGTATTCGACGAACGACGTGATGCCCGTGCCCAGGCAGCTGTGCAGGTTGCGGCGCGCCTCGGCCACGTCGCCCCGGCCCAGCGCCAGTTCCGCGAGCACGAAGTACAGCTCGCACTCCTGCTCGGAGTAGCGGAGCCCCCCCTGGGGCTCCAGCCGGTCGAACAACGCCTTCTCGTCGATCCGCCCGGCGAGGAACTCGAGCAGGCCGGCGCCCCAGGGATCCGCCCGTTCGATGCGCGAGTCGGGCCGGGCGCCGCCGGGTTTGCCCTGCCGCACCCGCGCCAGATCCCGCATGATGGACGTATAGGCGAAATGCGGATCGATCCGCGCCGCCCTCCCGTAGGCTTCCTCCGCATCGGCGAAACGGCCCTGCTTGAAGAGATGATTGCCCCACGCCTGCTCCTCGAGCGCGGTTGGTGCCCGGCGCTTGCGCACCTCGGCGAAAACCGCGTCCGCCGCCTTGAAATCGCCGGAGTCGCTCAGCGCCACCGCCAGGTTGTAGCGCACCTCGTCGTCGTCCGGAACCAGCGCCAGCGACCGGCGCAGGTCGGCCACCGCCTCGTCCTTCTGCAGGAGCTGCGCCCAGGCCGCGCCGCGTTCCGCGAAGTTGGCGGCCAGGACCCGACCCTGCGAGAGACCGGACTCGATCCAGTAGGAGGTGGCGGCGATCTCGACCAGCAGCCGCTGCTCGAGCTGGGGGTGCACCAGCAGCTTCTCGAGTCCCGCGTCTGCGGCGCCCTTGTCCGTGCCGCCGGTGTCCGTCGCCAGCCCCACCCATTCATGGTCCTCCGCGAAGGTCTCCCGGCAGATGTCCGGGGCCGCCGCCGGCACGAGGCGCTGCAGGCTCGTCCGGATGAACCCCTCGTCGAGCGGCAGGGACCCCTCGTACCACCCCGTGAGCAGTCCCCGGGCTACCAGGGCCAACTCGTCGAGGCCCGCGGCCTGCGCTGAATCGGAGAAGCGCCGCAGCACCTGGTCGTC
>CAZKDK010000173.1:1508-7888 GCA_964551145.1 uncultured Opitutaceae bacterium
CGTCGCATCGAACAGCGGATCGGCGCGGCGCAGGGCCGCGAGGCTCCGGCGACCGGCCGCCGTGTCGGGCCCGACCTCCGCCGGCGTCCCCGTCATCTGCTCGCACCACGCGAGGTCCGCCCAGGCCTGCGGGTTTTGCGGCCACACCGCCAGCGCCGCGCGCGCCCTCGCCGCCAGCGCCGCATACGCCCGGATGCGGCGGAGACGCTCGCGCTCGATGGTGTCCCCGCCGCTCACGTGGATCACCAGCTGCGCGTAGGTATCGAGGCGCACGAGTTCCTTGCGGTAGTCCAGTTCCATCCGCCCGAAATTGATGGCCAGGGTCGCCACGCGATCGGCGCGTACGGCATCGCCAGCGGCCAGCAGCAGGCTCACGTGCAGCATGGCCATGAGCGGATCGCCGGGAGCGACCTCGTAGAAGGCCCGCCAGAAGTCCGGATTGCGATCGATCAGCCGGTCCAGCGCCGCGGCCGGCGGCACGTGGTCCGGCGGGTTCTCCGCCGCCACCGTCCGGAGGTCCGCCGCCAGCGCCGCCACGCCCGGAAAGTCCGCCGCCGGCTGTTCGTCCAGGACCGTCCGCAGCGAGTCCACCTCGCGCCAGCCTACCTGCCGCACCATGGCGAGCAGCGTCCCGGTCTCCTTCAGCGTCGCCGCCTCGGGCGACTCCTTGGCCGCCGGCGGCGTGGTCGCGCAGCCCGCCATCAGCGCCGCGGCGAGCGCGGCCGCGGCGCGAAGCAATCCCCGGCACTCTGTGGATCGATTCATGCTGCAGCCCCGAGGTAATGCGTCCTCACCCCCGGGCGCAAGCAGCGGCGTAGCCCCGGCCGCCGGCAACGGCGCCCCGGGCCGACCCTCCGCACACCCTCCTTCGGCGCGTTCCCTGTACCATCTTTCCAAGAAAACAGATCCTCTAATTTTGTGAAGTAGGACTTCTAGGCTACCAAAAATTGTGTGTTCTGGGACCGTGCTTGCCCCACGGCGCGGTGCTAGTGCGGAGATCTTCTGTAGCGCGATCGATACCCCACCGCCGCCCCTCTCGCGCGATTCGAGCGTCGGCCCTCAGGTCACTTCATTACCATGAATACCCTCCGCTGTCTGGCCCTGCTCGCGGTGCTTCCTGCATTCGCCGTCCCTGCTTCCCGGGCCCAGACGAATGTCTTCCCGACTTCAGGTAATGTCGGAATCGGCACCACTAGTCCCGGACAAGCCCTGGAGTCGTCGGTCTACTGCTCATCGATTCAGCTTCGGTTGCGAAGAACCGGGACCAGCCCGGCATTCGCCGATTTTGGAGTAGACAGTGAGAAAGGATTTTCGATTTGGCCGGACGGATACGGAACAACGAGCACGGCACCCAAGTTCGTAATTACTCCAGCTGGCAACGTCGGCATCGGAATAAGCAGCGGATTGGTGGCAAAGCTCGACGTGAACCACGCGGGCACAAGCACCACATTGCTCGCGAATAGAGTTCTGACGCTCCGTTCAGGCGGCTTATCAGCAGACAACACTCTGCAATTCAGCGATGGTGTGGCCTACAACGCCTACATCAGTATGGCAAATGGCTCGCTATTCTTTAGCGACAACAATGCCGCGCCCATTGTGGTCTTTCAGCTGGGCGGCAACGTCGGCATCGGCACGACGACCCCCACCGAGAAGCTTGCCGTCAACGGCCGGATCCGCGCCAAGGAGGTGATTGTCGAGACCAACTGGTCCGATTTCGTGTTCGATCCCGGCTACCGGCTCGCGCCGCTGAGCGAAGTCGAACGACAGATCCGAGTTGAAAGACACCTTCCGGGAATCCCTTCCGCTCAGGATGTCGGCCAGGGCGGAGTCAGTCTCGGCGAGATGCAGGCAAGGCTGCTCCAGAAGATCGAGGAGCTGACACTGCACGCGATTGAACAGCAGAAACAGCTATCCACCCAACAGGACGAAATCCGCATCCTGAAAGCGGAGATCGCCCGGCTTTCAACCAGGAACTGACCATGACCACTCGTTTCGCATTTCCAGCTGCGGTACTCGTTGCCCTGATTGTCCTAACCAGGGCCCCCGCCCAGACGAACATTTTCCCAGCGTCCGGCAACGTCGGCATCGGGACCGTTAGCCCCGGGGCCAAGCTAACCGTGTGCGGCGGGGGCGGCGGGAGCATCGACCTTGTGGTCAATGGCCGTATTTTGACTGGCGACGCCAGTGGCGCCGGAGGCATTTGGCTCAACAGCGCGGAAACTGCATTTATTGGTGCGATGGAGGGCAACAGCCCTGCCATCTACACCGCTGGCGCGGGTTGGGGATTCGTGATGCTGCAGAACGGCAACGTCGGCATCGGAACGACAAGCCCGCAACAGAGACTGGAGATAGGAAGCAATGGCGGCATTGGATTCTCAGGCTCTTCTCCGTTTTTGGTTTCTTCTGATAAAATGCTGTATTGCCCCATTGATGGGGATTTGGAGTGGAGAACCCATTCCGCTGCATCAGGGCATGGTTTCGCCATATCTCATCAAGGCACTAAGGTCGTATATCTAAACATATCCGGAAACTCGTATCTAAACGGCGGCAATGTCGGCATCGGGACCACAAGTCCAACTGAGCGGCTTACCTTTGGCGCTTCGCAGGGGACGAGCGTCAAGATCGCGGATTATGCGCACTTCGGCACCGATTACTCGGCCTGGTCGACGATCTTGGGCAGCAATGTGCGGGCGAAACACGGCCAGAACGCCGGCATGGAGCTGGCCACCAGCTATCTCGATAGTGGCGCTTCAGCCGTTCGAATGAATTTTGGCACCATTGAATTCCATGCTGCCAGCTCGGCTGACATTGCGGGCTACGCGGCAGGCACGGCATTCGCTTTCCCACGGATGGTGGTTCAAGCCAGCGGCAACGTCGGCATCGGGACGACGACTCCATCTGAAAAGCTTGCCGTCAACGGCCGGATCCGCGCCAAGGAAGTCATCGTCGAGACGAACTGGTCCGACTTCGTGTTCGACCCCGGCTACCGGCTCGCGCCGCTGAGCGAAGTCGAACGGCACATCAAGGCGCATGGTACGCTGCCGGGCGTGCCCTCCGAAGCGGAAGTCGCGAAGGAGGGCGTCAGCGTCGGCGACATGCAGGCGCGGCTGCTGCAAAAGGTCGAGGAACTGACGCTGCACGCAATCGAGCAGGAAAAGGAAATCGCCGCGCTCAGGCGCCAGGTCAAAGAGCTTCAATCCCGGTAGACTCATATGAAAACACACACACTCATCCAGTTGATCGCATGGGCGGTTGCGAGTCTAGGAACGCTGAGCGCCCAGACGCTTTTTGTCCCCGGTGGAACGGTCGGCACGTCCTCGACGGGCAATGTTGGAATCGGGACGGCGAACCCGGCCGCGAAGCTCGACGTCGGCGGCTACATACGGGCGATCGACAACGGCACCAACTTTTATCCCACGACTGGGAGCGGATTGGAGCTGAATGCGAGCAATGGCCACGCCGGGATCTTAGGCTACGATCGCGATGCGCACGCAATCCTGCCCCTTTGGATCAACGGGAACGCGTTGAGTCTCAATGCGTATACCAGCGCCTTCGTCGGCGTTGGGACGACCACCCCGACCGATCGGTTAACCATCCAAGCCGCGGGAACGCCCTCGGTTGCGATCCTCAACGCGAACTGGGCAATTGGCGATGAAGCCGTTCTGAGATTCCGGCATGGCGACGGAACCGGGGACGGCGCGGGCAACGGGGCGCAATCGGAGATGCGCTCCTATCTGCCGGGAGGGGGCAACAGCGACCTGCGTTTCTACACCACGAACAACCTCAGCCTGAACTCGGTACCCGGACTCACGCTGACGGGCCAGAACAACGTCGGAATCGGGACGACGGCCCCGAGTGCAAGACTTGAAGTAAACGGCGTGGCGTTCGCCAACTCAGAGGGAGGGGGCTTCATCGCGGATGCCGGGGGGTATAAAAGGGTCGGCTTCATGAAATATGGCGGCTTGGAAGGGGCGCTAACGCACAACTGCACTACCCTTCTCCGCTTCGGGCAGGTCAATGTGGCCGACATTTCTACTGCGACCCAATCGAACTTCACGGCCCAGATGATCATCGACACCGGCGGCAACGTCGGCATCGGGACGACCAATCCGACTGAAAAGCTTGCCGTCAACGGCCGGATCCGCGCCAAGGAGGTGATCGTCGAGACCAACTGGTCCGACTTCGTGTTTGATCCTGGGTACCGCCTGGCGCCGCTGAGCGAAGTCGAGCGGCACATCAAGGCGCATGGCACGCTGCCGGGCGTGCCCTCCGAAGCGGAAGTCGCGAAGGAGGGCGTCAGCGTCGGCGACATGCAGGCGCGCCTGCTCCAGAAGATCGAGGAGCTGACGCTGCACGCGATCGAACAGGAAAAGCGGCTAAACGAACAGCGGGCGCAGATCGAGCGCCAGAACCAGCTTATCAGGCGCTTGGTAGATGACACTCACAACCGGATCACTGAATGAGGCAACAATCATGAATAAGACCAACCTTGCGATCGTTGGCTCAGTATTGGCAGCGCTCGCTACCACTGCCGCTTCGATTCTCGCCCAGACAAACACCTATCCCTGGCCGTCGTCAGGCAACGTGGGCATTGGGACCACGGCGCCGGTCAGTCCTTTGTCTCTTGGAACACCGTTTGTTCCGGCATTATTGAATATCACTGCTACACAAGAGCAAATCTACGATTCGCCGACGGCATTGTCTGGCTCACAAACTTCATTCTACACTGTCAATCAGCCCAGCGCGGCTTCAAATAGCTCGGCTGCTTATTACGCCACAGTGGCCCACACGATCATCCCTCTCACGTCCACTATTAGCTACAATATGGCCGTGGGAAGCTTCGGGTACACCAATAACTATGGATCCGGGGACATTAATACGCTTTTGGGCGCCGAAAATATTAGCTACCACCGTGGCGCGGGCACCGTTACGATGATGGCTGGCGCGTTTAATAGTGGGGGTAGTGGTGGAGGCGGCACTGTCACGAGACAGTATGGTTCCTACAACGTCGCCTACAATTACGGAACTGGATCGGTCACTAATCAGTTTGGCGTTTCGGGCTATTCTTTCACCTCATCGTCGGGAACAGTGACGTCTGCCTATGCGGTATACGGTGCTGCATTCAACTTGAATGCTGGCGGTACGATTACGAGCGCATACGGCGGCTATTTTGACGCAGGTCAAATTGCCGGACTTACAAACGCCGGCACCATTACCAACTTCTATGGCATCTACATCGGCAGTCTTTACGGCTCGACGAAATACTCTCTATATGCCGCCGACAGCACGGCATCGTCGTATTTTGCAGGCAACGTCGGCATAGGGACCACGAGCCCGACGGAGAAGCTTGCCGTCAACGGCCGGATCCGGGCCAAGGAGGTGATAGTCGAGACGAACTGGTCCGACTTCGTGTTCGATCCCGGCTACCGGCTAGCGCCGCTCTCAGAAGTCGAGCAGCACATCAAGGCGCATGGTACGCTGCCGGGCGTGCCCTCCGAAGCGGAAGTCGCGAAGGAGGGCGTCAGCCTCGGCGACATGCAAGCCAGGCTGCTGCAGAAGATCGAGGAGCTGACGCTCTACACTCTTCAGCTGAAAAGCGAAAACGATGCGTTGAAAGCGCGGGTCACGGCACTCGAAAACAGATGAATCCGACATGAAAACCAAGCTTCCAATACTCCTCTTGCTTGCCCTGCTCCCGTCGGCGACCGCATCGGCGGGGGTGATCATCGACACGACGACTGTCTACCAATCAGGCACGACCACTGTCTCGAGTCCAACAACGATCGAAAACACGCTCAACACGAGCGTGACTGTGCAATCGGGAGCCACGGTCACCTACGTGGCCGGCACGTCAATCACGCTTCGCCCGGGCTTTCACGCGGTGAGCGGCAGCAGTTTCACCGCAAGGATCGATCCGAGCCTCGATCCCACGGACAGTGACAGCGACGGCATCCCCGACTGGTGGGAGCTTCAGCACGGGCTCAATCCGAACAACCCGAACGATGCGGCGACCAACGCGCCAAACGGGAAGACGTACCTCCTGAACTTCCTGCTTGGGATCAACCCCGCAGCTTCGCCCACCACGGTCACACCCGGCCAGCTTCAACTGAAAGTTCAACAGCCGAATCCATGAACTCGCCCAATCTCGACTCCCTGCCGGCGGCGTCTATTCCTGTGATCGCAGCGACCGCCGCTCGCGCCAATCTCCACAGGCCTGCTAACCGGACTTCTCCGCGATCGAGCGCGTGGCGGTGGATCCTGGCCACAGGCTCGCTTGGGTTCTTGTTAGCGGCGCCAGCCGCGCTGCTGGCCGGACCGAGCCAAGGCGGCCCGGACCCGGTATGGGTAACCTTGGGTCTCCAAGGCGGTGGCGGCGGGGC
>CAZKDK010000174.1:0-7872 GCA_964551145.1 uncultured Opitutaceae bacterium
CATGTCGGTGATGTGCAGCAGGCCGTCCATGCCGTCGAGGTCGATGAACGCGCCGAAATCGGTGATGTTCTTGACGACGCCCTTGCGGATCTGGCCCGGCTGGATGCTCTCCAGCAGGTCGCGCCGTTTCTTGTGGCGCTGCTCCTCGATCAGCTCGCGCCGCGAAAGCACGATGTTTTTGCGGTCCTGATTGATCTTGAGGACCTTGAAATCGTAGGTCTGGCCCAGGTACTGGTCCAGGTTCTTGGGGGGCTGGATGTCGATGTGCGAGGCGGGCAGGAACGAGTCGACGCCGATGCTGACGATCAGGCCGCCCTTGACCTTGGACTTGACGCGCCCGGAGACGACGGATCCCTCCGAGCATTTCTGGAGGATGTTCTCCCAGTTCTTCTTCTGCTGCGCCAGATCGTAGGAGATGATGGGGTTGCCGTCGCGATCCTCGAGCTTCTCCAGCATCACTTCGATCTGCGATCCGATCTGCAGCTCGCCCAGGTCGCCGAATTCCGACGCCGAGATGATGCCCTCCGCCTTGCCGCCGATGTCGACGACCACTTCGTTCTGGCGGATTTCGGTGATGGTGCCCGGGACAATCGCCCCTTCCTTCAACTTGTCGAAGGAGCTCTGCGCGAGCAGTTCTTGCATGACTGAACTCATTGAGAAAAGCGAAGCGTGCACGCCTGCTCCGGGGCGTTCACCCTCCGCGTCGGCCCCGTGGCCGTTGGTTGGAAGTTTGATGTGCCGAATGCCACCCGCGGGAGCTTTGCGGCGGTGCGCGGATGGCGCCTATAAATGCCGCAAAGGGGCAAATTCCCAGTCAGTCGCGCGCGCGGCAAGCTCAAAAACCCACTCTTCCGATGGCCGGCAAGGCGCCATTGAGGTCTCACGCGAACGATCGCGCGCGGTTCTGCACGGTCCGGGCCGTTCAACCGGAGCAGGTTGCGAACGGAAGAACGGGTGCGCCCGCGACGGCGCAGTCTGGCGTGCAGCCGCGAGGCAAAGATCCATCCGCGGCCTGCCCGGCCTCTTCTCAGCCCGGTTTGGCCGCCCCGAGCAAAGAGTTCAGCAACTCGAAAAAGCTTTCGTACGCCGCCGGATCGCGCAGCGCCTGCTCGGTCGCCGTTCCGGTCGAGCGGTCGCCTTCCCGTTCCATCGTCTGCCTGATCAGCACCTGGACTTCGATGCTGCCGGCTTCGGCCGGCTGCAGGCGGATCTCGATGAACCGTTGCTGGGCCGCGCCGAAGCTTCCGCCCTGCGCGATCTCGGTCTGCCCTTCGAGCCTTCCTTGGGCCGGCCCGCCGCCCGTGTAATGGTAGCCCGATCTCTCCATCGCCGTCCGCGCCGCGTCGAAGACCTGGCGCGGCTCCCCTCGGACGACGCGGCTCTGCGGCGGCGTCGGGGTGAAGCGGTCCTTCACCGACTCGAACTGGGAGCAGCCGGCCAGCAGGGCGGTGGCGAGCGCGAGGCAGCGGGACAGGATCTGGGTTTTCATCGGAGGGAAGCGGCTGCCCACTTATCGCGGCGCCCGGGTGGTGGCGTCAAAACCAATTCTCCGCCGGTCGCGGCCGCCGCGCCCGCGGCCTCACGCCGGCTGCTGCTGGGAGATGCAGTGCAGCGTGCCGAGCCCGACCACCAGGTCGCGGCAATCGATCGGGATGATCCGCCGGCCCGGGAAGCATCCGCCCAGCAACGCCGCCGCCTCGGCGTCCCGGTGCGGCTGGCCGAACGCCGGAATCAGGACCGCATCATTGATGATCAGGAAATTGGCATACGTGGCCGGCAGCCGTTGTCCGCGCCAGAAGCAGGCCTGCGGCATCGGCAGCTCCACGATGGCGAAACGACCGCTGTCCGGCGTCCGCAGGTCCGCGAGCCGCCGCCGGTTTTCCTGCAGGGGCGCGTAGTTCGGATCGCGCGGGTCCCGCTCCACTGAGGCGACGATCCCGTCGGCGCGGAAGAAGCGGCAGAGGTCGTCGACATGCCCGTCGGTGTCATCCCCCGCGATGCCCGCCCCGAGCCAGAGGATCTGGCTCACGCCCAGGTTCCGGCGCAGCGACCCCTCGATGGCCGCGCGGGTCAGCCCGGGATTGCGATTGCGGTTCAGCAGGCACGACTCGGTCGTGAGCAGCTGGCCCGCGCCGTTCACGTCGATCGAGCCTCCCTCGAGGATCATCGGGATCGCGAAGCGCCGCAGGCCGAGCGCGCGCCCGATCCGCCGGGGCACGCCGTTGTCGCTGGCATAGCGCGGGTACTTGCGGCCCCAGGCGTTGAACTTCCAGTCGGTCAGCGCGACTTCGCCCGTTCGCGGGTGCCGGACGAAGATCGGTCCGTGGTCGCGGCACCAGCAATCGTCCGTGGGATGGGGAAAGAACGCGATGTTGGCCGGATCGCCGCCGGCCCGTTCGATGAGACGGCGCGCCCGCGCCCACAGTGGTCCGGCCGCGTTGATGCGCACCGGTTCAAACCGGCTGATGAGCGCGGCGACCTCGGCGAACTTGGCGGGAATCGGCCGGAAGTGGCCGGCCCAGGTCTTCCGGTTGTGCGGCCATGACAGCCAGACCGCCGCCTGCGGCTCCCATTCCGCCGGCATCCGAAAACCGAGCTGCGCGGGCTCGCCCGCCCGCGCATCGCGGATCTCCGTTCTCCGTTTTCGAGTTTTGAGCATCAGGTAGGGCGCGACCGCTGGGCGCGCCGTTTCATCATTTGAATGGTCCGGCGATCCATCGCAACCCGCTTACTGGTCGCCGAACCGCCGGGTCAGGTCGCCGTAGGCGTCGATGCGGCGATCGCGGAGGAACGGCCAGTGCGTGCGCGTGGAGTCGACCTCGGCGAGGTCGACCGTGGTGACGAGCACCTCCTCGTGCTCGGCGGCGGCCCGCGCGAGCACCTGTCCCCCCGGTCCCGCCACGAAGCTCTGGCCCCAGAACTCGAGGCCGTCGCCTCCGGCCGGGCGCTCGAGGCCCACGCGATTGACCGCGGCCACGAAGCAACCGTTGGCCACCGCATGGGCGCGCTGCACGGTCTCCCACGCCGACTGCTGGGCCGCGCCCTCGCGCGCCTTCTCCCGCGGATGCCAGCCGATGGCCGTCGGGTAGAAAAGGATCTCGGCGCCCGCCAGGGCCGTCAGCCGCGCCGCCTCGGGGTACCATTGGTCCCAGCAGATCAGTACGCCGATCTTCCCATGGCGCGTCGACCAGGCCTTGAAGCCGGTGTCGCCCGGCGTGAAGTAGAACTTCTCGTAGTAGAGCGGATCGTCCGGCACGTGCATCTTCCGGTAGATCCCGAGCAGGGAGCCGTCGGCGTCGATCACGGCGGCCGTGTTGTGGTAGAGTCCCGCGGCCCGCCGCTCGAACACCGAGACGACCACGACCACCCCGTGCTGCCGCGCCAGCGCCTGGAACGCGGCCGTGGTCGGCCCCGGAACCGCCTCGGCCAGCGCAAAGTTCGCGTGGTCCTCGCTCTGGCAGAAATACTGCGAGCGGAACAGCTCCTGGGTGCAGATGATCCGGGCGCCCCGCGCGACCGCCGCCTCCGCCAGGGTCAGCGCCCGGGCGAGGTTCGCGGCCGGATCGGGAGTGCAGGCGTGCTGCAGGAGGCCGAGGGTGACCGTGGACATTTTCGATTTGCGATCCTCGTTTTTCGATTGGGCGGCGCGACCCTCGATCCCGGACAAAAATCCCCAAACCGAAAAACAAAAACCAAAAATCAATACACAACCTTGTTCAGCGGATACTCGATGATCCCCTCGGCGCCGAGCGCCTTCAGCTGCGGGATGATCTCGCGGACGATGCTCTCGTCGATGATCGTCTCCAGCGCCACCCAGTCGGGTGACGCCAGCGGCGACACCGTGGGATTGCGCAGGGCGGGAAGCGATTTCAACAGCCGGTCGAGGCTGGCCTTGGGCGCGTTGAGCTTGAGCCCGACCTTGCTCTCCGCCTCGAGCGCCCCGGTGAGCAGCATCGCGATCGTCTCGATCTTCCGGCGCTTGGCCGCGTTCTCCCAGCTGGCCCGGTTGGCGATGAACTTGGTGTTCGTGTACATCAGCGTGTCCACGATGCGCAGCTTGTTGGCGCGCAGGGAACCGCCCGTCTCGGTGATGTCCACGATCGCGTCCACCAGGTCCGGCACCTTGACCTCCGTCGCACCCCAGGAGAACTCCACCTCGACCGGCACGTGCTTGGCTTCGAAATAGCGGCGCACCGTGTTGACCAGCTCGGTCGCCACGCGCTTGCCGGCCAGATCCTCGGCCCGCCGGACCGGCGAGTCTTCCGGCACCGCCAGCACCCAGCGCGACTTCTGGGTCGAGGCCTTGCTGTAGACCAGGTCACAGACCTCCACGACCTTCGACTCGTTCTCCTGAATCCAGTCGTAGCCGGTCAGGCCGCAGTCGAAGAAGCCGTGCTCCACATACCGGCTCATTTCCTGGGCCCGGACCATGCGGCAGTCGAGTTCGGGGTCGTCGATCGCCGGCCGGTAGGACCGCGAACTGGTGGTAACCTTGAACCCCGCCTTGGCGAACAGGCTCTTGGTCGATTCCTCGAGGCTGCCCTTGGGCAGACCGAGCATCAGCAATGGAGTTTTCTCAGCCACGCGGCCAAAGGACACGGAGCGCAAGGGACACTCAAGCCCAAACTGGGGCGCGCCGAAGGGGCGCCCGGCGTCACGACCGCGGCCCGCGCCGGCCGAAACCGCCCTGAACCGGATCGACCCGGTCCGCAACCGGCGCCCCCGTTCCGCGGACCCAACCATGGCCCCCCACCCCCCCCCGCCTTCACTCTGTTTTCAGATTTCTTTGACAAGTCGCTTGGGATTTGTAAAAAGAGAGGTATTCCAGACGCCAGCCAAAGCCTCCCGACCCCCATGACGGATCGCCCAACGAGTTCGTCCCAATCTCCGCACCCGGTGCGCTCGGAGCCAAAACCGCTGATTCTCGTCGTCGAGGATGAGCAGGAGCTCGCCAACCTCATCGCGTTGCACCTTGAGGAGTCGGGCATGCAGACGCAGGTGTACAACCGCTGCGCGCATGCCTTCCGCTTCCTGAAACGCAACTTCGCCAACCTGATGCTGCTGGACCTCACGCTGCCCGACCAGTCGGGCTTTGCGCTGGTGGAGCAGCTCAAGAAGGAGGACATCTCCGTTCCGACGATCTTCCTCACCGGCGACACGCACGAAGTCAGCAAGGTTCGCGGGCTGGACATGGGGGGCGACGACTACATGACCAAGCCCTTCAGCTACCAGGAGCTGATCGCGCGCATTCACGCCGTGCTGCGCCGCGCCGAGTCGCGGGGTGATTTCAACATCACCAAGAACGTCCGGATCCTCGACGAGCCGTTTGTCTTCCTCGGCGTCAAGATCAACCCCGTGCGCCTCGAGGCGGCTTTCCCGGACGGCGGCGTCGAGACCATCGGCCGCAAGGAACTCGGCATCCTCGCCTACCTCCAGAACAACCAGGGCGTCGTCATCACCCGCAAGGCGCTGATCCATTCGGTCTGGGGGCTCCACGCCGACGTCCGCAGCCGCTCGCTCGACCAGTACGTCGTCAAGGTCCGCGACTTGTTCAAGAAGCACGCCGTCGACCTGCTCCCCTTCCGCACCGTCCACGGCGTCGGCTACATCTTCGACCCGCAGGGCGTTTCCCAGGAAGGCCGTTAGGGATTTTCGGTTTTGGGTTTTTGATTTGGGATTGCGGCGGCGTTCGCCCGGCGGCGGGCCTTCATCAGTTTTGGGACGCATGTCCCCCTGGGCTCCGTCGGCCGGGCGATGAAGATCCGTCGCGTGTCATCCCGCGGCGCCAGTCCCTGATTGGCCGGCTCGCCGGCCCTGTTCTCCGCTGGTGAGCGCCCAAATCCCGAATCAAAAACCGTAACTCGAAAATCAGAAGAGTTCCGCCTGGGCGTAGCGCCGCCGGGCATCCGTCAGGGCGGACTTCATCTCCAGCTCCTCCAGCTGCTGGAAGAGCGTGTCCGGGTCGACCGGAGTCCTCTCCGCCGGCAGCGTGGGCAGGCCCAGGTTGAGCGTGGTGAGCTTGAGGTTGCGGCGGAGCAGGTCCGCGAGCGAACGCACCGAGTCGCGAAACCGCTCGGGCTTCAGTTCCGCCGCGTGCGCGACCACTCCCTCGAGATCGCCGAACAGCCCCAGCCATTGGGCCGCCGTTTTCGGGCCGACGCCCTCGATCCCGGGAATGTTGTCCGAGGAGTCGCCCACCAGCGCGAGGTAGTCGGGAATCTTCGCCGGCGGCACGCCGAACTTCTCCCGCACGCCCGCGGCGTCGAGGGGCCGCCAGCCGAGCTTGGGGTTCGCCGAGGGCGGGGGCAGCATGATCGTGATGTGCTCGCCCACGATCTGCGCGAAGTCCTTGTCGGCGCTCACGATGACGACGTCGTGCCCCGCGGCCGCCAGGTGCACCGCCTGCGACGCCAGGAGATCGTCCGACTCCACGCCGGATTTTTCGACCCCGACCAGGCCCATCGCGCGCGTCACCGCCTTGATGTAGGGCAGCTGTTTCTCCAGCGCCGCGGGCATCTCCTCGCGCTGGGCCTTGTATTCAGGATGCAGGGCCAGCCGGTCCTGCGCGCCGCCCAGGTCGAAGAATACCAGCGTCGCCGCCGGCTTCTCCTGGTCGGTGAGCCGCCAGAGCGACTTGACCCACCCGTGGACGGCGTTCGTCGGGAACCCGTCGCTCCGCGTCAGCTCCGGCACTGCGAAGAAGCAGCGGTAGGCGAGATTGAATCCGTCGACGAGAAGCCATTTGGCCATGCGCGCAGCCAAACGCGATCCCGGGTCCGCGTAAACCGCAATTCATCGTAAATCTCGCGGCGGGTCCGCCGGCGCGGCCGGATCCCGTGGCGCGGCCGGATCCCGTGGCGTGGCCGGATCCCGTGGCGCGGCCGGATCCCGTGGCGTGCCGGCGGGGTTGACCAGGCTCGCGGTCACGAAGATCAACAGATTGCGTTTCTGCGAGCTCTCGCCCCTGGACCGAAACAGGCGCCCGAGCAGCGGCAGATCCCCGAGGATCGGCACCTTGTCCTCGACCTTCTTCACTTCCTCGCGCGTCAGCCCTCCCATGATGATGGTCGCCCCGTCCCACAGCGTCACCCGCGTGTTCACCTCGCGGACGGAGAAGATGGGCTGAAAAAAGCCCGGCGGGACGGTCACGGTGTGCCCGCCCGAGATCGCAATGCTCGGGCCGCCGTATTCGATGAAGCCCTCGAACTCGGTGACCTTGGGATTGAGCTCCAGGCTGATGCTGCGGCCGTCCTCCTCCACCACGGGGAGCACCCGCAGCTCGACGCCGACATTCCGGGTCGCGAACTCCTGCGGGGTGCCGGCCGTGATGGCAACGCCGGCCGAGCTGCCGCCGCCATCCTCCGCCGTGCGCCCGTTGCCCACCTGGCTCTGGATGGCGCCGAACGACTGCGGGTACCGCATTTCCTGCGCGATGGTGATGACCGCCTCGCTGCCCGAGAGCACTGTCACGCGCGGCGCGCTGAGGAGATCCGAACCGTGTTTCTGCGCGAGCGCCCGCACGATCGCGTTCACGTCGAAGTTGCCGATCGTCCCCATGATGGTGGCGAGGTCGCCTGCGCCCGCCCCGAGGTTGTTCGCCCCCGGCAGCGTCGGCGGAGCCAGCGATCCGACGACCTGCGCGTCGACCAGGATGTCGCTCGAACTCTGGGCGTGCCGGAAGGCGTCCGCCAGCGTGCGGGTGACCGCGGTGCCGGCGGCCGGATCGGACGTGCGGTAGCGTTCCCGGTACTCGACGCGGGGCGTGCCGTCGGCGTTGCGGAGCACGGCGCCGGTGGCGGGGTCGATCAGCGGCAGCGACCGGCGTCCGAAATCCCATTGCAGCCCCAATTCGTCGAGGGCGCCCTCCTGCAC